>JBDSMG010000068.1:0-2978 GCA_039915925.1 Sphingomicrobium sp. | reverse complement strand
GATCTCGGGCCAGTCGGCATTGCCGATCAGGCGCAGCGAGCCGATCGCATTGCTGACGCTGAGGTTGTCGGCGGCCTGCTCCGCAGGTTGCTGCACCTGCACGGCCGCCAGGTCGGGCAGCGTGGCGACGAGCCAGTCGTGGTAGCGGGTCAGCCCCGTCGCACGGTGATCCTGCAGGCGCTGAGCGAGCTGCACGAGGAACACCCGCGCCACGCCGCGGCGGTTCAGCAGCGCGAGCAGTGCGTCGAGACGCGTGGTCGGATACGTCTCGATCCGATCGCCGACCAGGTTGGCGATCTCGCGCGCCGCCTTGTTGGTCGCCAGACGTTCGGCCAAGCGCCGCAGGTTCTCGACCAGCACCACCCGCAGCGTCGTCGGTAGCGCCCACAGCTCGCCCAGCGTGAGCTCGCGCGTTTGCTGATAGGCCGCCAGGAAGTGCGTCAACAGGTCTTCGTCGAACGCCCCGTCGGTGTGGGCGACGAAGGCCCAGGCGATGCCATAGACGCGCGGCAGCCCGGCGAGCGGTTCATCGATGAGCACGGGCAGGTCGCGGAAATAGCGGCGTGGCAGGCCGTCGTGGATTTCCTTCAGCTGCCCTTCGATCAGATGGAAGTTGTCCAGCAGCCATTCGGCCGCGGGGCTCACCTGGTAGCCGGTGCGGGCCTGCGCGCCGATGTAGTGCTGCGCTTCGCGCAACGTGCGGATGTTGTCTTCGAGCCGCGGGAAAAACGCCGCTGAATGCCCCGTGACGTGTTGTGCGCGATGGGTTTCAGCGAGGCTTCGCCCATGCTGGGCAAAGCGTTCGGGTCCGAAGATCTCTGACCTGTTCGGCGGTTCGACCGGCCCACGCGCGCCGTCGAGGATGTCGATCAGCGTTTCAGGGGCATCGGGGACCAGCCTGAGCAGGTCGGAGCTTCGCGTCATGCCGCATGCTTCACAGCGCGAGCGCCACGAGACCGATCAGACCGCCGGCGACGAGCAAGGTGGTGACGAAGCGCGGCGCGACGAAGTCATGCACCGCATCGACCGCACAGCGCAGTGCGAACCAGCGACCACGGCAGCCATTGCAGCGGCTGACATGGGCACCGAGCTCGCGCAGTTCCATCGGTGCGGAGTCGGTTGCATCGGGGATCGAGGCCGTGGTCCAGCGGGGCAAATTGGCGACGGCGTTGGAGTGCATGGTCTTCTCCGAAAGGTGAACTCAGATCGTAAGAAGGTGGCGCCTGCGCGTCTGTCGGTTCGACGCGGCGGGGGGCGTAGGACGATTCCTAGTGGCCTGTTGAGCGCAGCCGCGACTTCACAGCGCGACTGCCGCAGTGTGACAGGCGGCATCACCTGAAAAAAAAAGCGCGCCGGAGCACGCTTTCAAAGACCCCACGGGGGGAAGTACCGGCCGCGCATCCGCAGGAAGGCGACGAAGGGGTCGTTGGAGGTGATCTATGCCGAAGCGTCGGCCCGGCGGCCCGCCGCCGCATCGGGTTGGCGGGACAGGGCGGAGGCCACCATCGACATCCAGGACTCGAGCGGCAGGGTGGCGACTACCCGCGACGCCAGTTGTGGCACCAGGCCGGCGAACAAGGCGGAGCGGAAAATCCATCGCCACGGTCGAAACCAGGCGAGCGCGGCACCGGCGGCGGCGGCCGCCAACATCAGCGTCAACGGATGGCGGTGCGCGAGCGGCCTGGCGACCGCGTTGGAAGCTTCGAGCGCCACGTGCGCCACCGGCCGCATGGGGTGGTGGCCCCACCATGACTGGACCGACTCGACCACGGCATGCACCGCCGGCCAGGCGCTCAAGCGATCGAACCACGTCGGCCCTGGGGGAGTCGAGCCGGCTGCTGTCTGAGCCACAGGCCTCATGGCCAGTCGCAGGCGCATGCGCGACGCCTCCAGTCGATCGAGGGCGTCAGTCATGCGGCGCTCACTTCGCGCAGCATCACCAGATCGGCGGCCACCTGCTGCTTCAGGGCGGCGAAGCGATCCGTCGGCTTTTGTCGGCTCATCAAACCGCACACCAGCGCGATCACCGCCGGTACGGCGGGTGCCGCGATCAGTGCCCACGGCGCCTGCATGTCGGCCGGCGGGACGACCGCCCACAGCATCAGTGCGACGCCGGCCAGAACCGCAGCCACACCGACGAGACACAACGCGATCGCGCTGAGCAGCATGCGGTGCTTGAGACTCGCCGCCGAACGGCCTATTTCCTCACCCACGAGACCCGCATAGGCTTCTGCGTGGTCAGCCAGCAGCTGAGGTTGCGTGGCGACCAGACGCAGGAGCGGGTGGATCATGATGTGGGGTGAGCGATCGGCCAAACCAAGCGGGCGCGGACGGAGGCTCAGTCGCGCCGCGACGAGCGGCTGGACAGGCTGATCAGCGCCATCAGCGCGGCGCCGGTCGCCGCAGCGATCAGCATGGCCTTGACCGGCTCGTCTTTGATGTAGCCAACGGTAGTGTCCTGCGCACGGAGCGCCTTCTCACGCAGCTGCGCCGAGGTCTCCTTGACCACTTCGGCACCGCGCCGGGCTGCCGTCTCGGCCTGAGTCGAGAGGCGGTTGATCAACGGTGCGGCCTGTTCACGGGCACTGTCGACCTTGTCGCTCAGGCGATCGAACGCCGCATTGGTGACGTTCTGGGTCGAGCGGATCGCGCTGCTCGCGCTGTCGGCGGCGTGGTCGGCAAAATTGGTGGCTTCTTGGCCGAGCGGCTTGGAGGTGACGGGGGTGTTCATGGCATGTCCTTCAACGGGTTGACGAGCGGGTTCGGGTGGCAGGTCGACAAGGGCGTCGACGCGCTTATCCCTTCTTGATCAGGCCGAACAGGAAGCTGGCGACCGCGAGGATCGCAAACAGCACGAACAGAATCTTGGCGATTCCGGCGGCGCCGGCTGCGAGGCCACCGAAACCGAACAATGCCGCGATCAGTGCGATCACGAAAAAGACAACGGCGTAATGCAGCATGGCAGGCTCCTGGTTCAT
>JBDSMG010000069.1:0-9182 GCA_039915925.1 Sphingomicrobium sp. | reverse complement strand
AAGGTGGAGCGCAACAACCGCGGCCCCCAGATCTTCCTCAGTCGCGCGCATCCCGAATTCATGAAAAAGCTGTTCGCCCAGGAAGTGCCCGAGATCTACGACGGCATTATCACTATCCAGGCCGCCGCGCGCGACCCGGGCAGCCGCGCCAAGATCGGCGTCATCAGCCGCGACAGCTCGATCGATCCGGTCGGTGCCTGCGTCGGCATGAAGGGCAGCCGGGTCCAGGCCGTCGTGCAGGAGCTGCAGGGCGAGAAGATCGACATCATCCCCTGGTCCGAGGACACCGCGACCTTCGTGGTCAACGCGCTTCAGCCGGCCACCGTCAGCCGAGTCGTCATCGACGAGGAAGAAAGCCGCATCGAAGTGGTCGTCCCCGACGACCAGCTCAGCCTCGCGATCGGCCGCCGCGGCCAGAACGTTCGCCTTGCCAGCCAGCTGACCAATTCGCAGATCGACATCCTCACCGAAGCAGACGCCAGCGAGAAGCGCCAGCGCGAGTTTGTCGAGCGCTCGACCATGTTCCAGGAGGAACTCGACGTCGACGAAACGCTCGCCCAGCTGCTGGTCGCCGAAGGCTTCACCAGCATGGAGGAAGTCGCCTACGTCGAAGTCGACGAGATCGCCTCGATCGAAGGTCTCGACGACGAAATCGCCGGCGAGCTTCAGAGCCGCGCCGCCGAAGCGCTGGAGCGCCGCGAAGCCGCTGCCCGCGAAGTCCGCCGTGGTTTGGGCGTCGAGGACGCTCTGGCCGAAATTCCGCATCTCAACGAAGCGATGCTGGTCACGCTCGGGAAGGCGGGCATTCGCACGCTCGACGACCTCGCCGACCTCGCCACCGACGAGCTGATCCAGAAGAAGCGTCCGGAACAGCGCCGCCAGCGCGAAACCAGCAATCGCCCGGAAGACAAGGGCGGCGTGCTCGGCGAATACGGCCTGACCGAAGAGCAGGGCAATGAGATCATCATGGCCGCCCGCGCCCACTGGTTCGAGGACGAAGACGCCGCCTCCGGTAAGGAGGACGCTGTTGCGGAAACCGAGCAATGATCGGGTAGCGCTATCCCCCTCCCGCTTGCGGGAGGATGCGGAAAACGGCTCGTCACCAAACGAGCCTGGTTTTCCGCATGGGGTGGGCCTGTCGGCATCACTTCGAAACTCCGATATTCCCACCCCCGGCCCCTCCCGCAAGCGGGAGGGGAGTAATGGGGACGTTCCAGAACGCACCTGCATCCTCACCCGCCGCAAGGGCACCAAGGAGCAGTTCATCCGCCTCGCCCTCGGACCCGATGGTCAGGTCGGCCCGGACGTTCGCGCAAAAGCGCCCGGGCGCGGGGCATGGATTTCCGTCGCCCGCGCCGAACTCGACGCAGCCAATTCCAAGGGGAAACTGAAGGCGGCGCTTGCGCGAGCGTTCAAGATCAACAGCCTGACGGTTCCTGACGATCTCGGCGCCCGCACCGAAGCCGCACTTCGTCAGGCGGCGCTCGACCGGCTCGGAATGGAAGCGCGGTCGGGTAACCTGATAAACGGCGCCGACCGGGTCGAACAGACCGCGCGCATGGGCAAGGTCCACCTCCTGCTCCACGCTGCCGATGCCGGCGAAGACGGCCGACGAAGCCTGGACCAGGCGTTCCGCGTCGGTGGCCGCGAAGGCCGGGGCCTTATATTTCCGGAAGGCCGTTCTATCTTGTCCATGGCGCTGGGCCGCGAAAATGTGGTACATGTCGCCTTGACCGATCCCGCTGCCGCCGAACGCGTGTTGAACGCGCTTGCCCGGTGGCGCGCTTTTACTGACCCGCATGCTGGGCTAGATGGCGTCGAAAGCGCCAGCGGCCCAGACTTGCTTGATGAAGCTGAATCGTCGGCTGACGATGTTGAAGACGAAGGAATAGAATGAGCGACCAGACCGAAAAACCGAAGCTTGGCACCCGGCCGCCGCTGGGGCTCAAGCGCACGGTCGAGACCGGCAAGGTCAAGCAGAGCTTCAGCCATGGCCGCTCCAATACCGTCGTGGTCGAGGTCAAGAAGCGCCGCATCATCGGCAAGCCCGGTGAGGCTCCGCCCGCCGAGGCGCCCAAGCCGGCGCCCGCCGCGGAAGTTCCTGCGGCTCCGGCACCGCGCGCGGCCGCTCCGCCCCCGCAGCGCCGCGCCCCGGTCGACGACATTACCGCCCGCAAGGAAATGCAGGCGCGCCTTCTGCGTGAGGCAGAGGAAGCGCGGATGACGTCGCTCGAGGAAGCGCGCCGGCGGGACGACCAGCAGCGCAGCTCGCAGAGCGAGGAAGAACGCCGTCGCGCCGAAGACAACCGCCGCGCCGAGGAAGCCGCCGAAGCGGCCCGCCGCGAGGAAGCCGAGCGCGCCGCCGCTGCTCCGCCCGAGCCGACGCCTCCGGCGATCGAGGCTGAACCCGACGAGGATCGCGGTTTCCGCCGTCCGGCCGGTGGGGCACCCTCGCCCAAGCGTCCGGAACCGGCGCGTCCGACGCGTGGCCGCACCGACGACCGCCGCCATTCCGGCAAGCTCACCGTCACTCGGGCTCTATCGGGCGAAGACGACAGCCGCGCCCGCTCGCTGGCCGCGCTTCGCCGTGCCCGCGAAAAGGAAAAGCGCCACCATCAGCAGGGCGGCCCCGCCGTCAAACAGGTCCGCGACGTTGTCGTCCCCGAAGCGATCACCGTTCAGGAACTCGCCAACCGCATGGCCGAGCGCGGCGCCGATTTGGTGAAGGCATTGTTCAAGATGGGCATGCCGGTCACAATGACCCAGACCATCGACCAGGACACGGCCGAGCTTCTGGTCACCGAGTTCGGGCACAACATCAAACGCGTGTCCGATGCCGACATCGACATCGACACCTCTGCCGACGTGGACGCTCCCGAGACGCTGCAGGCGCGACCACCGGTCGTGACCATCATGGGCCACGTCGATCACGGCAAGACCTCGCTGCTCGACGCGATCCGCGGCGCCGCCGTGGTATCGGGCGAAGCGGGCGGCATCACCCAGCATATCGGCGCCTATCAGGTCGCTTTGCCCGACAAGTCGAAGATCACCTTCCTCGACACGCCGGGTCACGAAGCCTTCAGCGAAATGCGTGCGCGCGGCGCCAACGTCACCGACATCGTGATCCTGGTGGTGGCGGCCGACGACGGGCTGAAGCCGCAGACGATCGAGGCGATCAACCATACCAAGGCCGCCGGCGTCCCGATGATCGTTGCCATCAACAAGATCGACAAGCCGGAAGCCAAGCCGCAGAAAGTCCGCGAAGAGCTTCTGCAGCACGAGATCGTGGTCGAGGAAATGGGCGGCGACGTCCAGGACGTCGAAGTCTCGGCGATGAAGAAAACCAACCTCGACAAGCTGCTCGAGGCGATCCACCTCCAGGCGGAAATCCTCGAGCTGAAGGCCAATCCCGACCGCGCCGCGGAAGCGACCGTGATCGAATCCAAGCTCGACAAGGGCCGCGGCCCGCTCGCCACGGTCCTCGTCCAGCGCGGCACCTTGCGCGTCGGCGACGTGTTTGTTGCCGGCGCCCAGAGCGGCAAGATCCGCGCTTTGGTCGACGACAAGGGCCGTCAGGTGAAGGAAGCCGGACCCTCAATGCCGGTCGAGGTCCTCGGCCTGTCGGCGGTCCCGTCCGCCGGCGATCCGTTCACCGTGGTCGAGAATGAGGCCCGGGCCCGCGAAGTCGCCTCCTACCGCCAGAGCGTTCTCGACCGGAAGCGGACCACTTCGGCCCCGGTGAGCCTGGAAAATATGTTCGCCAACCGCGCTTCCACGATCATGGAATTCCCGGTTGTCGTGAAGGCCGACGTGCACGGCTCGGCCGAAGCGATCGTTCATGCGCTTAACCGCCTGTCGACCGACGAGATTCGGGTGCGGATCCTCAACTCCGGCGTCGGCGCGATCACCGAAAGCGATGTGACGCTTGCGGCTGCCAGCGGCGCTCCGATCATCGGCTTCAACGTCCGCCCGAACGCCAAGGCGCGCGAGGCGATCAACCGCACCAAGGTGGAACTGCGTTATTATGACGTGATCTACCATCTCACCGATTGGGCAAAGGCGGCCATGGGCGGCCAGCTTGGTCCGGAGATCATCGAAACGGTCGTCGGCCGCGCCGAAGTCCGCGAGGTCTTCCCCGCCGGCAAGAAGGACAAGGCCGCCGGCCTGCTGGTCCTCGAAGGCATCATCCGCAAGGGCCTCAACGCCCGCCTCACCCGCGAGGATGTCATCGTCTCGAAGACCACCATCAGCTCGCTGCGGCGGTTCAAGGACGACGTCGCCCAGGTCATCGCGGGCCTGGAGTGCGGCGTGATGCTTGCCGATACGAACGACATCAAGGTGGGTGACCACCTCGAAGTGTTCGAGGTGGAAGAGCGTGCTCGCACGCTCTAAGCCGCCGAGCGTAACGTAAGCGGAGCGAAGCGAGCGTCGTTGCGTCGAGAGACGGCGCCCACCCGGACGGCCTGCGCGGCACGCCGCGACAGGACCGACGGCACGGGATTTACTCCCGTGCCGCACCACGGCTAACGAGGCTGCCTAATGCGTAAAGTCGAAACCCCCGAAGGCCGCTCGGTGCGCCTGCTCCGCGTCGGCGAACAGGTGCGCCATGTGCTGAGCGAACTGCTCCAGCGCGGCGACGTGCATGACGAGACGCTCGCCAATCACCTCGTCAGCATTACCGAAGTCCGCATGTCCCCGGACCTCCGCCACGCGACCGTGTTCGTGAAGCCGCTGCTCGGGCAGGGCGAGGAGGAAGTGCTCAAGGCCCTGCGCACCCACACCGCTTTCTTCCAAAAGGAAGTGGCGCGGCGCATGACCACCAAATATGCCGCCAAGATCAAGTTCCTGGCCGACGAAAGCTTCGACGAAGGCGGCAAGATCGACGCGATTTTGCGGTCCGGTCACGTGGCGCAGGATCTCACTGCGGACGATTCCGACCGTTGATCAATACAGTTAAGATCATCGCCGGACTTCTATTGGCGGCGGTCGCCCAGGTCCTTGCGCTTGGTTTTGCAGGCGGCGGGCACGGTTGGGTCACGGCAGTTTTTGCGAGCTTAGCTTTGTGGGTTTTCCTGCCGGTTGGGTTTGTTTTTGCGTCGCCGGTCCGCGGCTATAAGCCCGATCGAAAAGGCATATTGCTGACTCTGACCTTCATTGGACTCATATCCGACATCAGCTTGGGTTACGCCACTTTTTCCGAAGGAATGCGATACTTCGAGAAGGCATTCGCGGCTTTCGCTCCATGGGTTTTCTTCTGGCTGGCAGTCTGGTTCTCATGGCAAATATTGAACCTGATTACTCTTACGAGAGGTGAGGCAGTTGCTGATGCTGCTTGACCATCTCTCACGGCCCATGACCGGCGAGGGCTCCCGCGCCGAGCCATTCACTGAAGCCCACCGCGACACCCTGCGCGCCGGCTGCGCCGAAGACCGGGACATCTGGTCCATCTACGCGACCAATTTCGGCCCCGACGGCTTCGATGCAGCGATCGACGGCTACATCGCCAACCCGCGCAACCGCACCTTCGTCCTGTTCGACGGCGACGAACTCGCGGGAATGTCGAGCTTCCTCGGCATCGACGAGAGCCGCCAATGCCTCGAGATCGGCGGCACTTACTACCGCCCCAAATTCCGCCGCACCGGGTTCAACCGTCGCGTCAAGGACATGATGATCGCCCGCGCGTTCGATTGCGGATTCCGCCGTGTCGAATTCCGCGTCGACGCCCGCAATGCGCGCAGCCAGGCCGCGATGAAAAGGCTCGGCGCCGTTCGCGAAGGCGTCCTCCGCGCCGACCGTATCACTTGGAACGGCCATGTCCGCGACACGGTGCTGTTCGCGATCCTCAAGGATGAGTGGCCGGTCTAGGCCGGCGGGTCCTTCGAGCGGAATGGCATTTTCGGGACGCGCACCTTCAACCCGGTGCCGACCAGCGAGCGCAGCCTCCGCCAGAGCAACGTATTCACCCCCAGACCAATTGCGCGCAAGCCGAAGCCGGCACCGGCGACCTTCACCGCCTTCAGCAATCCAAACCGCTGCGCGACGACCAGGCCCACGCCGATCATCACGAGCGCCAGTACCACGCCGGCCACCGTTCGCGCCGAAACCCGCCGCTCCTTGTGCACATAGGGACCGGGCTGCCGATATGAGAAGAACAAGCGGCTCAACACCGTCCCGAACGGGCCGAAGATGCCGTGCGCCACGACACGCGTTCCGAACTTCACCACCCGCCAGTGCGAATGGACGACATTGTCGGCAATGAACGTCTTGAACGTTGACCGGATTTCGCGCCCCTGCTCGTCCAGCACGACGACCGCCCCACCGCCTTCGTCGTCGGCATCATCGTCGTCCCCCGGCCGCATCGCTGCCTGGAACCGCCCGCTGAACCTGCCGAGGGCGACCACGATCGCATAGCCGAAGAAGCTCGTCGCTTCGCGGATCAGTAACGCGCCCGTCGCCGCCCGCTCGGGAGTGAAATTCCACTCCGCGAGCAGGATCAGCGCCGACAAGCCGGAGATTGCCGCAAGCAGCGTTACATAGCGGTTGAGGCCGTTGACCCGGTAGACACGGGTCAGCGTGATCAGCGTCTCGCGCGGCCAGAAGATCGCAACCGGTATTAGGCCAAGCGCGATCCTGCTGACCGAGCTGTCCAGGCGCGCAACCGCATGGCCGATCCCGAAGATGAGGGCCACGCGCAGCACTAGCAGAAGCGCCTCGATCGACACGGATTTGGCGAGGGCGCTGCGCCGCTTTTCCGGATTGGCCATGTTCGCCAGCCGCGCCCGCGCAAAGCTGAGATCCTTCGCCGCCGAGACGAAGGCCCACGCGGCAACGACGTGGATCACCGCCTTCGTGCCGAAATAGTGATAGCAGACGGCCCAGAAGAATGTCTGGGCGCAGGCCGTGAGCACACGCACCGCGAACGAAAGCGCATCTTGCCGGCTGGGGCGGCGCTCACCCGACAAGATTTTCCTGATGCCGTTCAGCTGACGCGCCCCATGCCTGTCTCCAGAAAGGCCATAGGTGGGCGTCTTGCCGATCACAAACTGCAATCGAGGCTTCAACTGGCGAAACAAGGCCGGTATCTGCCGGTCCAAACCGGGGAGTTACCTTGTCGAGCCATTCAGCCTTTGGCGGCCCGTTCGCCTGCATCGTCGGAGCGCCGCGCACGGGCACGACGTCTCTTGCCCGCTACCTGCGCAAGCATCCCTCGGTCTGCTTTTCGAGCGTTAAGGAACCGCATTTCTTCTCGCAGAACGATCTCGCGGAGGCGACCGACGAGGAGTTGCGAGACTTCGTCGGCCGCGAATATCTCGACCGCTACTTCGGGCAGTGCACGGACGATGGCCCGCTGCTTATGGAAGGCTCGGTCTCGTACCTGTACGTCCCTGACCAGATGGGCGCGATCCTGCGGCTGTGGCCCGATGCGAAGTTCATCATCGGCGTCCGCGATCCGATGCAGATGATCCCCTCGCTTCACCAACGCTTATTGACGCTCGGCGATGAAAATGTCCGCGACTTCAATCAGGCGTGGAAGCTGGTCGATGCGCGCACGGCTGGCCGCCGTATCCCCCGCACCTGCGCGGACCCGCGCTGGCTTCGCTACGACGAAGCAGGGCGGCTCGGCCATTATGTCGGTGCTTTTCTCGAAGCCGTTGGGCGCGAGCGCTGCCTGATCTCGGTTTATGACGATCTCGCTGCGGACCCCGCGGGTCAGTATCGCGCGGCGCTCGATTTCTTGGGGCTTCCCGACGATCACCAGACCGACTTCTCGCCGCAGCGGACCAGCCAGGGCTTCAAGATCGGCTGGCTCCAGCGGTTGCTCAAACGGCCGCCGGTCATCACCCGGCGCGTGCTTGCCGGCGAACATTACCGCCAGCGGGTGGAGCGCGTCGAGAAACTCTCGCGCGGAGAATCGACGATGACCCGGCGGATCATGGCAGCGCGCAAGCGGCTGCTGACCTGGAACAAGGCGCCGGCACCGCCCATTTACATTACGCAGGAGGTGCGTTCCGATATCCGGGCCCGCCTGCACGCCGATATCGAGCAGCTCGGCGTCCTGATCGGCCGAGACCTCAGCCACTGGCTATCCGAAACACCGACCAGCCGATGACTGCGCCCGCCAGCAGCGGGACGAAGCTTCACGGCTGGATCATCCTCGACAAGCCGCTCGGCCTCGGTTCCACAACGGCGGTGAGCGCGGTCAAGCGCATCCTGCGCGAGGCTGGCGAGCCGAAGACGAAAGTCGGCCACGGCGGAACGCTCGATCCATTGGCCACGGGGGTGCTGCCGATCGCCCTCGGCGAGGCGACCAAGCTTGCGGGCCGGATGCTCGACGCGACCAAGGCCTATGACTTCACCATCCGCTTCGGCGAGCAGACCGACACGCTCGATGGCGAAGGGGTGGTGATCGCCACCAGCGACGTCCGTCCGACGTTCTCAGAGATCGAGGCCATCCTCGCGACCTTCACCGGCCCGATCGAGCAGGTACCGCCCGCTTACTCCGCCCTCAAGATCGACGGCAAACCCGCCTACGCGCGGGTCCGGGCCGGCGAAGCGGTCGAAATGAAGGTGCGGGCGGTGACGGTGCATGAACTAGCCGTTCGTCATCCCCGCGAAGGCGGGGACCCAGCCCAACAAAGAAAACTGGGTTCCCGCCTTCGCGGGAATGACGAGACAGGGATCATGATGCACGCCTATCGCACCCATAAATGCGCCGACCTTCGCGCAAGTGATGTCGGATCGCGCGTCCGCCTGTCGGGCTGGATCCACCGCAAACGCGATCACGGGGGCGTGTTGTTCGTCGATTTGCGCGATCATTACGGCCTGACCCAGGTCGTGTGCGACAGCGACAGTCCGGCGCTTCCGATTCTTGAACGGCTTCGTGTTGAGAGCGTTGTGACGATCGATGGCGATGTTAAGGCGCGCGCCGCCGGGACAACCAACGACAAACTGCCGACCGGCGAGATCGAGGTGTTCGCGCGCGAGGTGAACGTTCAGTCGGAGGCTGCAGAGCTGCCAATGCCAGTCGCGGGCGAGCAGGATTACCCCGAGGATATCCGCCTCAAATACCGCTATCTCGACCTTCGCCGCGAGACGATGCATCGCAACATCATCCTGCGCAGCCAGGTGATCGCCTCGATCCGCCGCCGGATGATCGACCAGGGCTTCACCGAGTTCCAGAC
>JBDSMG010000024.1:0-8369 GCA_039915925.1 Sphingomicrobium sp. | reverse complement strand
TATTTTTTGAACGCGCGCGCGGTCGGCGATCTGACTGGGCTGTTCCTCGCCCAGCTTGACGAGCAAATGGGCAAGAAGGGCTTTCGCTTTGCATTGCCGACCATCCGCCGCCGGCCCAAACGCCTTGGCGGCTTCGTCCTCGACCGCGGCCGGATCGCGATTCCCAGCGACAATTACTTCCGCGCCGATCCGGTGCGCCTGCTCGAACTGTTCGCGCTCGCCGCGCGCGAGCAGCTTGAGATCCACCCGCTTGCGATGCGGACGGCGGCCCGCGACTCGGCGCTGATCGACGCGTTGGTTCGCGACGATCCCCGCGCCAACGCCTTGTTCCTCGAGGTGCTGACCTCGCTCAATTCGCCCGAGATCGTGCTGCGATGGATGAACGAGGCGGGCGTGTTCGGGCGCTTCGTTCCCGACTTCGGCCGCGTCGTCGCGCAGATGCAGTTCGACATGTACCACCATTATACGGTCGACGAGCATTCGATCCGCGCGATCGGGCTGCTTGCAGCGATCGAGCGCGGCGACCTGGCCGAGGACCATCCGCTTGCAGCGGCAATCTTCAAGCAGATTTCGTCACGGCGCACACTCTACACGGCGGTTCTGCTGCACGACATCGCCAAGGGGCGCGGCGGCGACCATAGTGATCTCGGCGCCGAGATCGCGCTGAAGCTGTGTCCACGGCTCGGGCTCGACGAAGCCGAGACGGAAACGGTTGCCTGGCTTGTGCAGCATCATCTGCTGATGTCGGCGACCGCGTTCAAGCGCGACCTTGCCGACCCGCAGACGATCGAGGACTTCGTTCGCATGGTGCAAAGCCCCGAGCGGTTGCGGCTGTTGCTGGTGCTGACGGTCGTCGACATCCGCGCCGTTGGGCCGGGCGTGTGGAACGAGTGGAAGCGCACGCTGCTCCGCACCATCTTCGAAGCCGCCGAGGAAAGGCTCCGACTCGGCCACAAGGAGCGCGGGCGATCGGAGCTCGTCACCGCGCGCAAGCAGGAGGTGGCCGATGTCCTGCGCTGGAAGGCGGAACAGGCGGAGAGCTATGGCGCACGCATGCCGGACAGCTACTGGCTCGCCGAACCGGTCGAAACGCAGGTCGCCAATGCGCGGCAGATCATCGCCCACAGCGACCCGTCACGGCCCAGCATCGTCGCCGAGGAGGATGCGGGGACCGGAGCGACACGCATCAGCCTGTTCACGACCGACCGCGAGGGCCTGTTCTACCGGCTATGCGCAAGTCTCGCGTCGGCCGGTGCGAACATCATCGACGCGCGCGTTCACACGACGAAGGACGGACTTGCGCTCGACAACATCCTCGTGCTCGACGGACAGGGCAAGCCCTATGCCGACAAGAAGCTGCGCGCGCGTCTGATCAAATCGGTCGAGCGCGCGCTTGCGAGCGAGCAGCTTCCGGACTTGCCCGAGCCGGAGCGCGTGCGGGCTGGCCGAGCAGCGTTCAAGGTCGCGCCGTCGGTCGCAATCGCCGAGCAGGCCTCCAGCCGGACGACGGTGGTCGAAGTCAACGCGCGCGACCGGCGCGCCCTGTTGGCCGGCCTCGCGCGCGGTATCCACGAATGCGGACAGCGCGTGCACAGCGCCCACATCGCCACTTATGGCGAGCGCGCGGTAGACGTATTCTATCTCACCCGTCCCGACGGAAAGAAGCTAGGCGCCGAAGAGATCCAGTGCCTCCGCGACGCCCTGCTCGCGGTTGCGAGCGAGGACGTCGAGGCCGCCTAGAGCTTGCCGCGAAGGGTCAGCCCGAAGGTGCGCGGTTCGCCGAGGAAGGCGCCGTAGAGCTGGGTCGACTTGGGGTAGAAACCCTGCTCGACACCACGCGTCGTGCCCTGTCCCTGCAGCGGGGCATCGAACGCGACCTGCTTGTAATTCTTGTTGAGCAGGTTCTGGGCCCACAGCTCAACGCCCCAGCGCTCGTCGGGCGCATGCACGCCGACACGTCCGTTGACGACTGTGAACGGCTTCTGCATCTTTTCGACGTCGAGGTCCGAACCGGTGTTGAAGCTGCTCATATGGCGGCCGTCGATGTAGAACAGGCCGCGATAGCCGCTTCCACCCAGCGCGGGGCGCCACGCAAGCGATCCGGTCAGGCTGAGTGCGGAGGAGTTGGAGATACGCCGGCCGGGTAGCTGAAATAGAGCGCTTGCAATGGCGTTGCCGGTCGCGCCGATCAGATTGTGGCGATAGCGGGTGTTGGCGTAGGTAGCTCCAAGCGCGGCGGTAATGTCGGGCACAACGCGCAGGAACGTCTCCACCTCGATGCCTTGCGAGCGAACGCCCTCGCGGCGCTTGCCGGTGCAGGCGACCGCGGTGTTGCTGTTGTCCCTGTCGGCACCGCCGAGGTCGGATGAACAGCTGTTGATATTCTCGACCACGAACGTGACGCCGTTGAACGTGTTGAGCTGGAAATTGTCGAAGTCTTCCCGGAACAAAGCGACGTTCACGTCCAGCCGGCGCCCGTTCCACTTCGCGCCAAGTTCATAGGCATTGACCATTTCGGGGGCGAAGGCGAGATCGTTGAGGTTCTCGGCGCCTAATGTCAGCCCGTTGCGATCCAGATTGAAGCCGCCCGCCTTGTAGCCGCGCGAGTAGCTGGCGTAGGTCAGCAGCTGGTCGACCGGCTTGTAGCTGAGCACCGCCGTGCCGGAGACCTTGGATTCGCTCTTGCGCCCGCCATCGTAGCTGCCGCTGATCGAGTTGATCGCGCACGGCACCGCGGCGCCTTGCGGAAGCACGGTCGTAGCAAGCGCATTGGCGAGTGCCGCAGCGGCGGGGCTGAGCGCGCCGAGGCCAGGATTGGCCGCGAAGGTCTTCAGCCGGGCAATGTTCGCTCGGTAGGCGGCGCAGTTGGTGTTGCTGGACAGGTCGGCCGAAAGCGTCTTGCGTTCATGGGTGTAACGCAGGCCTACGGTTGCCGACAGTTTGTCCGTGATATGGAAGATATTGTGCGTGAAGAGCGCGTAGTTCCTGCTGTTCTGGTGGTAAACGTCACGGCTGCCGGTATTCGCGAGTGGCGTGTTGTTGACCTGGGCGGCGATGGCGTTCGCGATGGTGGGGCGCGCCGCCGCGGGGACGCCGGCAAAGGCCGGGTTGAGCGTCAGCTGCTGAAGCGCAAAACCTTGAGCGAACGGCTTGAGCAGGTTGTAACCCGGAAAGCTTGCGAGCTGCGGGTCGAGCGAGCGGACCAGCGAGCGTCCGAACAGGTCGGCATCGGCGCCGAACGATAGGTTGTCGCGAACGCGCAATTTCTCACTGGCGTAGTAGCCGCCGACCAGCCAGTCGAGCTTGCCGCCAAAAGTCGTGCCCTGCAGGCGCGCTTCCTGGCTGAACGTGCGAAAGCGGTTCGAAGCGCTGCCGTCGTCGTCACGATAGAGAATGTCGAGATTGTTGAAGTCGCTGTCCTGCCCGCGGACATAAAGATTGGAACGATAGGCGGTGATCGAGGTCAGCTCGGCACCGCCGAAGTCCTTGACGATCTCGGCTGAAAGTCCGCTGTCCTTGACGTCCGCGCGATACGAACGGCCGGGCGTGATCGCCACATGCCGTGCGTAGGTGTCCTCGTTGATCATCGCTCCGATCCCGCGCATTGCGGCCGCAATGGTCGAGGGCTGGCGCGTGTAGCCGCCGCTGCCGTTCGTTACGGTGTCGAAGGTCGGAAGATAGGAGCCGACGCAGCATTCCTCGTTGCGGTTCGTGTGGTCTGCGATGACACGCACGGACAAATCGTCGTTGGGCTGGAAGAGCAGCTGCCCGCGCAGCAGCCAGCGGTCACGGTTGTTGACGCGGCGGCCGGACACGTCGTCCTTCATGAAACCGTCGCGCTTGAAATAGACTCCGTCGATGCGTCCGGCGAGCACGCTCGAGAACGGCCCGGTCACGCCAACTTCGAGTCGGCGGCTGTCGTAATTACCAATGTCGGCTTGCGCGGTCAGCTGGCGGTCGAAGCGCGGCTTGGCAGTGATGATGGAGATGAGGCCCGCCGACGTGTTGCGGCCGAACAAAGTGCCCTGCGGGCCGCGCAGCACTTCGACCCGCTCGACCGCGCCAAGTTCGGTAAGGCCGATCGCCGTACGCGAACGGTAGACGCCGTCGACGAACAGGCCGACCGAGCTTTCCAGCCCCGGATTGTCTCCAACCGTGCCGATTCCGCGAATGCGCGCGACCGCGCCGCCCGCCTCGGTAGAGCTGGACGACACCAGCAGCGACGGCGAAACCTGCGCGACCTGACGGATGTCGACTGCACCGGAATTTTCCAGCGTGTCGGCGGTTACGGCGCTGACCGCCAGCGGAACGTCGGACAGCGCCTCGTTGCGGCGGCGCGCTGTGATGACGATGTTGCCGGAATCGACCGGCTGCTGCTCGACGGCCTTGTTATCGACTGCGGCGGCTTCGCTGGTCGCGCCATCTGTCGGCTGCACCGCAGCCTTGTCGGTGTCGGTCTGCTGGGCGTAGGCCGGAGCGGACAAAGCGATAAGGCCTGCAGAAAGCAGCCACGCGGACTTAAGCATGTAAGGCATCCCCCACTGGTCGCGCCGTTGATGGCGCTGTCATGAGAGGAGGCTAGCGGCTCCGTCGCCACGAAAAAAGTTTCGGACCGAAACTGAAATGGCCTTGCTGCAATCTTGCAACAGCCGCGCCGCGCCTATTTCGGCGCGAGCACCATCAGCATCTGCCGGCCTTCCATGCGCGGATGCGCTTCGACCTTGGCGACCTCGGCCGTCTGTTCCTGGACGCGCCGAAGCACTGCCATGCCAAGCTCGCCATGCGCCATCTCGCGGCCGCGAAAGCGCATGGTGACCTTCACCTTGTCGCCCTCGTCGATGAACTCGAAGACCTTCTTCATCTTCGTGTCATAGTCGTGGTCATCGATGTTCGGACGCATCTTGATCTCCTTGATCTCCTGCGTCTTCTGCTTCTTGCGCTGCTCGTTGGCCTTCTTCTGCGCTTCATATTTGAAGCGGCCGATGTCGAGGAACTTGGCGACCGGCGGGTCGGCGTTGGGCGAAATCTCGACCAGGTCGAGCCCGACTTCCTGCGCCTGCTCGAACGCTTCCCGCGTATACATCACACCCAGATTTTCGCCGTTTTCGTCGATCACCCGGACCTTCTGGGACTGGATGAACTCATTGTAGCGGGGGCCGGTGAACTGCGGTGGCGTTTGCGGCCGGCGTTGAAAAGGCGGGGGTATAGCGGAGTCTCCTCAGGTGATCGAAGAACGTGCAGTTAAGCAATCGGTTCGGTCTTGAAAAGACCGCCGCTCGCTTTGCCGCATTTTCGCGTCCGGATGTTGCGGCTTGGCGTCAGGCCCGGCGCAGGTCCGGAGGCATTGCTTCAGCCATCATCATCGCCGCCGCTTCGTCGACGCTCATCATCTTTTGATGTTCGTCACTGCCCAGCCGCCGCAACGCGACCGTGCCCTCTTCCGCCTCGCGCTTGCCGACGACGAGCAGCAGCGGGACCTTGGCCAGGCTGTGTTCGCGCACCTTGTAGTTGATCTTTTCGTTGCGCAGGTCGGTCTCGACTCGGATGCCGGCGGCCGCGAGCTTTGCAGCGACCTGGCTGGCATAATCGTCGGCGTCCGACACGATCGTCGCGACCACCGCCTGCACCGGCGCGAGCCACAGCGGGAACCGGCCCGCGTGATGTTCGATCAATATGCCGATGAAGCGCTCGAACGTCCCAAGGACCGCGCGGTGGAGCATGACCGGGCGGTGCTTCTGCCCGTCTTCGCCGACGTAAGCCGCGTCCAGCCGCTCCGGAAGCACGGTGTCGGTCTGCAGCGTTCCGCACTGCCAGGTGCGGCCGATCGCATCGGTCAAATGGAACTCCAGCTTGGGCGCGTAGAATGCGCCTTCGCCCGGCAGCTCTTCCCAGCCATATTCTTCCGTCGCCCGCCCCGTGGCCGCGACCGCATCGCGCAGGCCCTGCTCGGCCCAGTCCCACATATCGTCCGAGCCGATCCTTTTCTCGGGCCGAAGCGCGAGCTTGATCGCATAGCTGTCGAACCCGAGGTCGCGGTAAATGCCGTCGAGCAGGTCGCAGAACAATCGCACTTCCTCGACCAATTGATCCTCGCGGCAAAAGATATGCGCGTCGTCCTGCGTAAACTGGCGCACCCGCATGATCCCGTGCAGCGCTCCATGCGGCTCGTTGCGGTGGCAGCAGCCGAACTCCGCGAGGCGCAACGGCAGGTCGCGGTAGGAGGTGATCCCCTGCTTGAATACCTGGACATGCGCCGGGCAGTTCATCGGTTTGAGCGCCATCCACGACGCCTCGCCGGTGATGACCGGGCCCTCTTCCTCGGTATTCGGAACCTCGTCGGGCACCACGAACATATTCTCGCGATATTTGCCCCAGTGGCCCGACTGCTCCCACATCCGCGCGTCCATCAGCTGCGGCGTTTTGATCTCCCGATAGCCCGCGGCATCGAGCTTGCGCCGCATATAGGCCTCAAGCTGGCGCCAGATGACCCAACCCTTGGGGTGCCAGAACACGCTTCCATGCGCTTCAGCCTGCAGGTGAAACAGGTCCATCTCCTGCCCGATCTTGCGGTGATCGCGCTTAGCCGCTTCCTCGAGCCGGACGAGATAGGCGTCGAGCTGCTTCTTGTTGAGCCAGGCCGTGCCGTAGATCCGGCTCAGCATCGGATTCTTCGGATCGCCGCGCCAATAAGCGCCGGACACGCGCGTCAGCTTGAACGCCTGCGGGTCGAGCTTGCCGGTCGAGGCAAGGTGCGGCCCGCGGCACAGGTCCATCCATTTATCCTCGCCCTGGCCCGAGCGGTACATCGTGATCGGCTCGCCTTCCGGCAGTTCCATCACCCATTCGGCCTTGAAGCTTTCGCCGCTGCGCTCGAAGAAGGCGCGCACGTCCTCGCGGCTCCAGACTTCGCGGATCAGGGGCTCGTCGCGCGCAATGATGCGGCGCATTTCTTCCTCAATCGCCGGCAGATCCTCTTCGGTGAACTGTCGCTCCTTCGGTGCGAAGTCGTAATAGAAGCCGTCGTCGGTCGCCGGACCGAAGGTAATCTGCGTCCGCGGGAAGACGTTCTGCACAGCCTCCGCGAGCACATGTGCAAAGTCGTGGCGGACAAGTTCGAGGGCATCCTTTTCGTCACGCGAAGTAATCAGCTCCAGGCGCGCATCGGCTTCGAACGGCCGCATGATATCCCGCACTTCGCCATCAACGCGCGCGGCCAGCGCGGCCTTGGCGAGGCCGGGGCCGATCGCCGCCGCGACGTCCGCGGCGGTAGAGCCTTCGGGCACTTCGCGGACCGAGCCATCGGGGAGGGAGATCTTGAACATCTTCGACATGGCCCGGCTCTAGCCGCGCCCGCCCGCCTCCTCAACCGTCAGACTGACAGCCGCGGGATGCGAATGCCGGGCGCGGCGAAGCTGAAGCGGCCGGGCACCGCGATCTTCCGCGATTCCGCCGCTGGATGAAGCGGCGTGCCCTGATAACTCAGCTGGGCGCTGGCGGACAGTTCGCCAAGATCGCCGCCGGTGATGTGACCGTCGCGGATCGAGAGGCGGACTCCGTCGACCTGCGCCGTAAGCGCGAAATCGAAGGTGAGTTCGACGCAAGGGCAGGGCGCGATGGTGACAGCAATGACCGGATGCAGCTTGCGGCTGAAGTCATGCGCCCCCAGTTCGACGAGTGAGCGCTCGCCGGGCGGATGCTTGTCGGGATCGGCGAAGGCCGCGAGTTCGGCCGCCTTGGCCCAGCCACCGGCGATCAGCTCGATTAGGTCGCAATCGAGCACGGACCGCAGGCTGTCGCCCAGTTCCTTGCCGATATAGTCCCAGGCGAGCTTCATCCCAGCGACCTGCTTGTCGTCGCACATGTGCGCGCGAACCTGCTCGGCAACGGAGTCGAGCCGTTCGGGAATCAGCTGCGACAGGCGGATGGATTCAGTCATGGGCAAGGCGGGCGCGGATCGACATCGGTGGGGCGGCGAACGACAACCGACTGGTCGAACAGGCTCCCGCAGTAAGATCGAGTCGCGGATTGAGGTTCAGCGCGGCGCGGGTGCGGGCGATTTGCGCGCGGCGGCGCCAATGATACGCGGCGGCCGTTGCGGCGGCCAGCGCGGCAAGCAAGGCCAGCAACGGCCAAGGGCTGGACGTGGTTGCCGGGGCAGCCAGGGGCGCGGGCTGGATGGTGGACGGCAGACGTTCGAAGCTGGCCGTTGGAACGAGTGGCCCGGGTGGTGCGGGTGGAGCACGCGGCACCGTTAGAGCGACTGCCGGTGGAGCGGCCGGTGCCGTCGGCCGGACATCGACCGGAGGCGGCAGCGGGTTCGCCGCGCGGGGAGTTGGCTTGACGGGGGCGACAGCAACTCTGGGCTTTAC
>JBDSMG010000056.1:0-10228 GCA_039915925.1 Sphingomicrobium sp. | reverse complement strand
CCGACCACCAGCCGCAAAAGGTCGAGAATGTCGCCGCCCTCGACGGTCAGGCGCCCGTCCATGAACGCCTCGCCGACCCCGACTCGCGGATTGCGGGCGATATCGAAGGCGACTTTGCGGTCCGCCAGCCGAACCTTGAGCGATGGGCCGCCGCCGGGTCCGAAGCCGCGCTCGCTGCCGTAGGGAAATGCCACCGTCAGCCGCCCCTTGCGGATCAGCTTGCCAACCAATGTGTCGATCATCGCCATAGAAAACTCCCCGAACCGCTCCGCTGTGGCGGGTCAGGCGGAGTCGTTCAAGGTCGCCGGTTTGCGCTTCCTCTCGGCGGCAGTCTTGAGCTGGCCGCAAGCGGCGTCGATATCGCGCCCGCGTGGAGTCCTGACCGGTGCTGAAATTCCGCCTTCGAATACGATGTTGCTGAACGACCGAATCCGTTCCGGTGTCGAACATTCGTAACCCGACCCGCCCCACGGGTTGAACGGGATGAGGTTGACCTTGGCCGGCAATTTGTAGTGGCGGATCAAGCGCACCAGCTCGCGCGCGTCGGCATCGCTGTCGTTCTTGTCCTTGAGCATGACATATTCGAACGTGATCCGGCGCGCGTTATTGGCGCCTGGATATTCGGCGCAGGCCTGAAGCAATTGCTCGATCCCGTATTTGCGGTTGATCGGCACGATCTCGTCGCGCACTTCCTTTGTCACCGCGTGCAGCGAGACCGCGAGATTGACCCCGATCTCCTCCCCCGCCCGCGCCATCATCGGCACCACGCCCGAGGTCGACAAGGTGATCCGGCGTTTGCTCAAACCAAGGCCGTCGCCATCCATTACGATCTTCAAGGCGTCGCGGACATTGTCGAAATTGTAGAGCGGTTCGCCCATGCCCATCATGACGATGTTGGTCAGCATCCGCCCTTCCGGCTGCGACGGCCATTCGCCAAGCGCGTCGCGCGCGAGCATAACCTGCCCGACGATCTCCGCCGGCTCCAGGTTGCGCACCAGCTGCATCGTTCCCGTGTGGCAGAAACGGCAATTCAGCGTGCAACCGACCTGGCTCGACACGCACAAGGTCCCACGGTCCGCGTCCGGGATGAAAACCATCTCGAACTCGTGGCCGTCATGCGTCTTGAGCAGCCATTTGCGGGTGCCGTCGGACGACACCTGCGCTTCCTCGACATCGGGCCGCGAGATCGCGAATCGCTCCGCAAGCCATGGCTGCTGCACCTTGGCGATGTCGCTCATCGCAGAGAAGTCGGTCGCGCCGCGATTGTAGATCCAGTGCCAGATCTGCTTGGCACGAAGCTTCGCCTGACGCGGTTCGAGGCCGGCCTGCTCGAGCTCGGCGCGGATCTGCTCCTTCGACAGGCCGACCAGCTCGACACGACCGTCCGCGCGAGGCGCGAGCGCGCGCTTCACGGGAACAGGGTCGATCGCGCCGGCGATCGGCATCAGGGCAGTATCGGCACTCATGGCGAACCGCCCATCTAATCTAGATCAGCTTGATTTTCCAGCGCAGCGCGCGGCCGCAGCGTCGATCGCCGTCGGAGCGCCATCGAGCCGGTACGGATCGCGGAACCGACGGCCGTTCAAGTCGCGCGCCTCGACGGTCATTCTCGCGCTCAAGCGGACCGCGTCGATGATTGCCGCGCTTTGCGCCGCGCCCCGGCTCCACGCCCACTCGCCGTTGGCGACAAGCAGGAAAGGCTGCCCGCCGACGCTGAGGATTGCGCTCGATCCGGGCCGCGCCGGCCGGCTCAGCCGAGCGTAAAACTCGCCCCAGCGCCGGTGGTCCGGCGTGAACGCGAAGCCCGCGACCGCCTGCACCTTGCCCTTGATCGCGATCCGTTCGCTGCGCGTGCCGGCGTCGCAAACCGCCCCGCGGTCGAGCGCAGCCCAGCTGCCCCCGGCGAACAGCCGCACCGGCGCGGCGGCCACCGCTTGGCCCGTCACCAGCATCGCAATCGCCAGGATCAGCCGCTTCATTCCCGCTCCATCCAGCCGACCTTTCCAACCGCTGTTGAGACTTAGCCTGCATTGTGCAATCGTAGCGCTGCTCGGTTTGATTCGCCTGTGGGGAGGCAAGTATCAACCGTCAGCACGCCCGGAGCTTTCGCCTCCGGCTCTCGAACTAGCGCTTTTTCATGCATGATGCGCAACTATTGAGCCGCATCGCGGCCGAACTCGCCCTGTTTGCAGGGGTGGGCTTCCTTCTCTTCGGCCTGAACGATCTGGTCGTGGACATCATCTACTTCGGCCGCAAGATCTGGCGGTCGGCGACGATCTACAACCGATTCCCACGCGCTTATGCGAGCACGATGCCGGCCTCGAAAAAGCCCGGTCTGTTCGTGATCTTCGTGCCCGCCTGGGACGAAAGCAGCGTCATCGCCTCGATGCTGAAGGCGACTCTGAGGCGTCTCGATTTCCCCAACTACCGCATTTTCGTCGGCCACTATGAGAATGACCCGGCCACCGCCGCGGCAATTGCCAGCGTGTCCGATCCGCGCATCGAAAGCGTGACCGTTCATGTCGCCGGCCCGACCACCAAGGCCGACTGCCTCAATCACCTTTACGGTATTATGTAGCAGATGCACCAAGGCGGTTACGAACACCTCTAGGAGCGATAGCTCATGTAATCGTATGGGGTGCGGCGCGTGCTTATTGAGCTAGTCTCGCACGGGCTTGCCGTTCTCAACGGCATATTGCTCATGGGAAGCGCTTCGGTGGTAGGGGTCGGCGCACAGCCTGTCTGGACCGTAGCCTTCAAGGTCGGTCTTTGGAACGCAGGTCACCAATTGTCCGTCTTCGCCAATGGTTGCGAGGTACCAGGTTCTCCAGGTCACCTGCCAGACGTTGGGCTCGGAGACAGTTCTGTAGATCGCGGCTGCCAAGAGCATTGGTTGAGCCACATCACCAATGAAGAGTTTATCGCGCCACTTAATTTCCTCTTCGTCGAAGGTTTTCCAATCAGCCGAAACGTCTTTGTCTTGGGGCAGAAGAGCGGCGTCCTTCACCAAGCTATGCTCGGATCGCCACGTTTCCACTTCTTCCCGCATATCCGCAGCCGCCCGGTCGCCAGATTCCAATTCACCGTAGGCGCGAAAGAAAATGCGGTGGTAGAGCATGAAGTGGGTAGCCGCCGATCCGCCCGTGTTCTCAGCCGTAAAATCCACCCGAAAATAGAGCCCGTTCAAGCCAGTTTTCCGGACAAGTTTCGGTATGCACCCCAACCTAACCCAAGCTCGCTGGGCGTTCTCGGCTATAGCGTTGGCTTTGCGCATCGCTTCGGTAGCGTGACCCGTGTCTTCAACAGCTTGGCGAGTCAGAATGATCTGCCAGGCCAAGAAGATGGATCCGACCACGCCAATCCAGAATCCATACTTTGTCCACCTTGCACCGTCTTCGGCAGCATTGGCCGCCTTCCATTGGGCGCAAAGGTCGCTTTCTTCGCGGCCTTTTGGATCCTCGCATGGGGTGCGATTTTGGAGGGCTTGGGTGCCGGATGGTCTGGTAAGCGCAGGTTCAATCTCTACTGGCTTGTCGGCGGCGTCGCGATAGGGCTGATACCGTTCGGGCTGGGGGTCGTTTAAGCCGTAGCCAGAGATCCAGCCCAGCCCGAAAATAGTGAAGAGAAGCGCTAGTCCTGCAAACGCAACGCCGACGCTCCTACTGCTTCCAGACATTGGATCAAGAACACCGCTGTAAATTTACCCCGCGCCAGTTTGTTGCGGATGTTCGGCTCCGAGTCCACCACGCCAATGGCAGCTAGTCGGTCGACGAGCTGCCCATAGGTGACGCCCTTTCGCTTTAGCTCCGCTTTCAGCAGAGCCTTCACCTTGGTTTCCCAATCGCTATTCGCAGCCATTTGCCACTCCATTCGTCGCAAATGCACTCATATACGATACTTTTGCCCTTGCCTAGAGTGCATCATTGCCACTATATACGATGCATAAGCACTGGAAACAATGGCAATGCAACACTTTCTCCTCTCCGCTAAAGCCCGCACTCTCAGCCTCAAGGCTGTTTTCAGCATGGGCGAAGATAAGGCTTACGAGACGTTCCGCCATCTGCGCTGGCCGGAAACGGAAGGAGAGGCCGTGTGCCCGAAGTGCGGTTGCGTCGAGACGTACAACATCACGTCGCGCCGTCGCTTCAAGTGCGTTGCCTGCTACAACCAGTTCAGCGTGACCAGCGGCACGATCTTCGCCTCGCGCAAGCTGTCATTCACTGACTTGCTGGCGGCTATCGTGATCTTCGTGAACGGCGCGAAGGGCGTCTCTGCCCTGCAAGTCAGCCGTGACCTCGACGTGCAATACAAAACGGCGTTCGTTCTCTCGCACAAGCTGCGCGAGGCAATGGCGAATGCACAGGCGACTGTTGATCTAAACGGCATTGTCGAAATCGACGGCGGTTGGTTCGGCGGTCACGTCCGCCCTGAGAACCGCAAGGAAGATCGCAAGGACCGCCGCCTCAAAGCGAACAAGTCCGACAAGCGCCAGTGCGTCGTTATCATGCGTGAGCGCGGCGGGCGTTCACTTCCGTTCATTGTCGCTAATGAGGGCGATGCTTGCCCGATCGTTCGTGATCGCGTTGGCACTCTCGCGACGATCTATGCTGACGAAGGCACCGGTTGGGACGCTCTTCACGCGGGCTGGGATACGAAGCGCGTCAATCACTCGGTTGCCTTCATGGATGAAGGTGTTTGCACCAATCAGGCCGAAAGCTATTTCAGCCGCCTACGTCGCGCCGAAGTCGGAACGCACCACCATATCGCTGGTCCATATTTGAACGCCTACGCGAACGAAATGGCATGGCGCGAAGATCACCGTCGCGTCGATAACGGTGCGCAGGTTACGCTTGTCCTTGAGGGGGCGCTGGCGAGCCGCCAGAGCCGCTCGTGGGCGGGTTACTGGCAGCGCGCAACGCCGCTTCCTGCTGAGCGACCTTAACTTGCTCCAGTAGGAGCTGGTCGATCAGTGCAGTCATTTCAGCCAAATCCGTTTCCATCGTCGGGCGTTTCCGCGCGTCATGCATTCGCTGCAATATCTCGCAGTGATGCGCGCGGTGCTTCGTCCGGATCAGCTCAAGGACGGTGGTCGTTCCAGGCAGCCACATTCCAAGCTTCTTGCACAAAACATAGTAGCTTAGTGCGCGGGCCGTTCGCCCGTTCCCTTCGCAAAAGGGGTGCACATGATTGACTCCCCACAGAGTGTAAGCAGCCGCCTCGGTTGGAGTATACGCTGCCCAGTTCTTATGAAGCACCTCCAAGAAGGCGTCCATTTCTTCCCACACTAGTGACCAATCGGAAGGTTGGTGCGTGCCCACTTTGACGTTGTAATGCCGCCTGTAACGGCCCGGCTGAAGAGAGATGTAACGCGTGGCGTAGGCATTCAGCGTTTCGATGAACTCGTGATCTATCGTGAGGCCCGCAGCGTTCTCCGAGACAACGTAAGAAGTCTCGACAAAATCGAATTGCCGCCCCCTATTTCTAGCGGAAACAAACTCTCCAACAGGTAGCTTTTGATCGACAACGAAGGCCATGCATCACCAAAGAAAAAGCCCGGCATTTCTACCGGGCTTCTTGAGAGTCTTAAACGAGGATAGCTGTCAAGCCATCTCGGCCATGTCGATAGCCCGTTCAACGGACTCCTTAGTGCCATTATCCTCTGACGAAGCGTTGCCGTAGATGAAGCTGATGCGCTGGGCATCGCGCTCCTCCTGCGACATCTGATAGCCCTTCAGGCTTTCCAGTGCGGCGCGAAGTTCTTCGCTCATGTTCATCATCCTCCATCAACGATCTAAAGTGCGATAGTTTCCTTTAAGGAAACGTAATGTCGTCGTTTGCGAGACATTTAGCAGCGCCGATGATGTATGAATCAGTTTGATTCAAACTGACCGCTGTGTCAATTTTCCGCTGACAAAATGACGTGGAAATAATTTGCGGTCCTTGTTTCTTAACCCTGCTCTGCCACATTCACCCCGCCGAATCGCCCGTTGTGGGGGCGGATCAAGTGAGCAGAGTGCGACCCATCCCAGTCAGGGATGCGAACGGTGACGAGCTAACAGTCTACGAGTTTCAGGACCGGCGCTTTCTTCGGAAGGTGCGACGGTGGAAGCTCGATTGCGGCGAAACCGTCACCGCCGTTGATGACAACACCTTCGTGCTACCCTCTGGCGATAAGCTAGTGCGCATCGGCTAACGTCCATTGCAGCGGTGCGCCCTTACCGGTTGCTCGGCTTGATACCTTCCCGGCCTTCCTAAGCTTAGACAGAGCGTAGCCAGTGCGCCTCCGGATCAACGTGGCGTGTATCCTGTCGCTGGCGTCTATGCCGCGCTTTGCCATGATCCTGTCGGCAAGCTCAAAGGTGTTGAGCGGGTCCGCGCTCTCTCGCATCACGTCCAAGAGGAAGCGCTGAATCTCCCCACGAAAGCCGGTGAACGGTGCGGGCACGGACCCCTCTGGCAGATCGTCCAGCTCAATGTCGGGGCGGAATATTAAGATTGCCGCGTCAACATTCTGAAGCGCGCTCAGCAGTGTCCGCAGTTGGGCGCGCAAACCCTCCACTTCGCCAGCTAACTCAGCGCGCTTCCTAAGCAAGCCCTGCACGGTAAGGTCGTATCCCATACGATTGCATAGCACTCACAGACGATTATGTCTGTCATCGCCTTGGTGCATCTGCTACATAATACCGCACCTTTATGACGCCCTCATCGCCTATGAGATCGATCACTCGATCAGCGCCCGCGCCATTGTCCTCCACGACAGCGAAGACGTGGTCCACCCGCTCGAGCTGCACGTCTTCGACCGGCTGATCGATCGCGCGGGGATCATCCAGCTTCCGGTCCTTCCGCTAGTGGATCCGGACTCGCAATGGATCAGCGGCCATTATTGCGACGAATTCGCCGAAGCGCACACCAAGGAGCTTGTCGTTCGCGAGGCTGTCGGCGCAGCGATCCCGCTCGCGGGCGTCGGTTGCGCCATCGCGCGAGAACCGCTCGCCCGCCTCGCCGCGGCCCACGAAGGACGCCCCTTCGCCGGCGCCAGCATGACCGAAGATTATGAAATGGGCCTGCGAATCGGCGCGCTTGGCGTCAAGACCATCTTCGTGCGCATCCCGGCAACCCCGGGCGACCGCGCCGTCGTGTCGAGCCGCGGCCACTTCCCGGCAAGTCTCGACGCCGCCGTCCGTCAGAAGGCGCGCTGGCTAGGCGGTATCGCCCTTGCCGGCTGGGACCGGCTCGGGTGGAGCGGCGGCTGGGGCGAGCGCTGGATGCGCCTGCGCGACCGCCGCGGCCCGTTTGCCGCCTTGCTCCTCATCGCCGGCTATGGCGCCGGTCTGCTCTGGTCGCAATTGTGGCTCGCCGAGGCGCTCGGGGCTCCGATGCAGGCCCGAATGGATCCTCGGCTGGTCGTGCTCCTCAACATCAACGGAGCCATGCTTGCCTGGCGCATCGTCATGCGCGTCGGCTTCACCACGTCCGTTTACGGCTGGCGCCAGGGCCTGCTGTCGATCCCACGCATCGTCGTCGGCAATCTGATCGCCGTACTCGCCACCTTGCGCGCGATCTCGCTGCACTTGTCGGGCCGCGCGCGTCGCTGGGACAAGACTCGCCACATCTTCCCAACGGAGATCGCCGGTTGAACGCTGCCCTTCGAATGATGGGCGTGACCCTCGCCGGCTGGGCGGCATTCCGGGCGATGACGCTTGGCCTTCTCCCCGGCGCCGAACTGTTCACCGTGTCGGCGCGCCCGGCCGAGGCGGCTACCCCGTCCACCACCTATTTCCCGCCGCTCGATCCGCCCGTGCCGTTTCAGGAAGCCAGCTACTCGCTCCCACCGCCACAGCCGTTGCAGGCGCAGTATCGGCCCGTGGCCATGCCGGTCTATTATCCGATGCCGCAGCCGGCTTATTATTCGCCGCCGGTGCGCGTCCAGCAAGCTTCGCAGCCGCTCTACTACGGCCCGGTACCGCAGCTCGACGAATGGCCGCTGTCCCGCTTCGCGTCGGCTCCGATATCGCGCCCCGCCACGGCGAGCTTTCCTGCCCAACCGATTGCTCCGACCTTCACCCAGCCGCCCGGCATCGACCGGGTTCAGCTCACCGCCTGGGCGCTGGTGCGCGGACGTCAAGGCGTCACCATCGCCCCCGGCTCGCTGGCACCGGGAGGCACATTGGGCGGAAGCCAGGCGGGTGCGCGCATCACTTACCTCTTCTCGCGCCAACTCGCCGCGTCCCTGCGCAGCACCTCCCCCGTCGGTGGCGGCAGCGGTGGCGAGGTGGCGGCGGGCATCCGCTACACGCCATTCAAGTCGATACCCATTGCCTTCACCGCCGAGCGCCGCAAGGCGATTGGCCGCTACGGCGGCGGCCGCGATGCCTTCGCGGTCTTTATGGAAGGGGGCGTGTACCAGCGGCCGGTCTGGGGCATGCAGCTCGATGGCTACGGCCAGGCGGGCATCGTCGGCGCCCGCAGCCGCGACTGGTTCGCCGACGGCGGCTTCACTCTCACGCGCCCGCTGTTCCGCGAATTTTCCGGGGGGTTCGGCGTGTGGGGCGGCACCCAGCCAGGCCTATACCGAATCGACGCCGGCCCGCGGGTAAGCATGCGGCTACGCAAGAACGTTCGCGTTCATTTCGATTGGCGGCAGCGGGTTGCAGGCAATGCCCTGCCGCGCTCCGGGCCCGCGGTGACCCTCGCCGGCGACTTCTAGGCGCTTCGTCGCCCTTGGCCTCGCCGCAGCTTTGCGGCTAGTCCTGCCCCACCCATGGACGTCTACCTTCCAATCGCCGGCCAGTCCGTAAACGCGCTGATCATCATCGCGCTCGGCTTCCTGGTCGGAATCCTGTCCGGCATGTTCGGCGTCGGCGGCGGCTTCCTCACCACCCCGCTGCTAATCTTCTACGGAATTCCGCCGACGGTGGCGGTCGCATCGGCATCCACGCAGATCACCGGAGCGAGCGTGTCGGGCGTGATGGTCCACATGCGACGCGGCGGCGTCGATCTGAAGATGGGCGGGGTGATGATCGTAGGCGGGCTGTTCGGCTCCTTCGTCGGCGCCGCGCTGTTCCGCCTGCTCCAGACGAGCGGCCAGATCGATCTCGCCATCGGCACGCTCTACGTGCTGCTGCTCGGCTCGATCGGCCTGTTGATGCTGAAGGACGCGCTGGTCGCGCTGAAGGTCGTCAAGATCAGGCCACCTCCTGAAACGCCGCGCCATAACCGCTGGGTTGCATCGCTTCCGCTGCGCTGGCGCTTCTATCAATCGGGCCTCTTCATCTCGCCGATTGCTCCGCTCGCGCTCGGTTTCGCGGCCGGAATGCTGACCGTGCTGCTCGGCGTCGGCGGCGGCTTCATCCTCGTGCCCGCGATGATTTACCTGCTCGGAATGGCCGCCCGCGTCGTGATCGGCACCAGCCTGGTCATGATCCTCGCCGTCAGTGCGGCCACGACGATGGTCCATGCGATGACCACCCGCTCGGTGGACATCGTCCTTGCCGGACTGCTGCTGGTCGGCGGCGTGGTCGGCGCCCAATATGGCGCCTTGCTCGCCACGCGGATCAAGCCGGACCTGCTGCGGTTCGCGCTCGCCCTCATCATCCTCCTCGTAGCGGGACGAATGGCGGTCGGGCTTGCTTGGCGGCCCGACGAAGTCTTCACGATCGAATATTTGTGATGCGCATCCGGGCCTTCATCGCTGCGACGCTCGCGCCCTTGCTGATGGCGCAGGCCAAGCCCGTGCTGGTCCCGGACATCTCCGCCCGCAACATCGAAATCCGCTACAGCTTCACCGGCGCGCAGCTGCTGCTGTTCGGCGCGATCCTCTACCCGCAGGGCCGCGCTCCGGCTCGTCCCGCCGACATTGTCGTCGTCCTCAAAGGTCCGGTCCAGCCGATCCGCGTGCGCGAAAAGCAGAAGATCGCGGGTTTGATCTGGGCCAATGCCGATTCCAACCGCTTTCGCTCGGCGCCGTCCTACTATGCCGTCGCTTCGTCGCGGCCGCTGACCGAACTGGTCGACGAGCGCACTGCCGCAATCTACGAAATGGGCGTTCAGAACCTTCAGCTATCGCCGGGCGGGGGCGCGGCCCCCGACAAGGAACGCCGGTTCGAAGCCGGCCTGATCGACCTGCGCCGGCGCAACGGTCTCTATTATGAAAATCCGCGCGGCGTGGAGATCAGCAGCGGCGTCCTCTACCGCGCAGTCATCACCATCCCGAGCCAGGTGCCGGTCG
>JBDSMG010000053.1:0-99038 GCA_039915925.1 Sphingomicrobium sp. | reverse complement strand
AAGCTTTCATGGCGCAGTGCACAACAAAATACGGGATCCCATCTTGACTTCCGCTCCCTCAAACGTCAGGTTCCGCGCCGACGCATTTCGCGTCTGCAGGAGCCACTCATGACCAAAGGACGGGTTCAAATCTCGACGCCTTGGCAGCGCTCCTATTATTTCGGCCTCTTTAGGGGCCGGTACGCCTGAGGGCGGCCGGTTAGCGAACATCGACTTTTCCCGTTAAAGAAGCTGAACGTCCGCCGCTGGCGGGCGCGTGAGAAACAAGACAATGCCACCACTACATGAACGGCTGTCGGAGACAGCGACGGAGTCCCTGCAGGAGCTCCGCGCCCGCATCGACGCCATCGACGAACGAATCCTCGGCCTGGTCGAGGAACGGCTGACCATCGCCAAGAAGGTCGTCAGCGCCAAGGCGGCGACCGTCCCGGGACTGCTGAAATATCGCCCGAGCCGCGAAAGCTTTGTCGTCGGAAGGCTCACCCGCCGGGCCAAGGCAACGCCGCCGGCGCTGGTCAACCAGTTGTGGCGCGCGCTGATGAGCCATGCGCTGCAGACGCAGGTGGCGATGCGGATCATCGTTTGCGCGCCCAAGAACAAGGTCGCGATCCTCGAGGAATGCCGCGCCCGCTTCGGCTCGGCCGCACCAATCGAATGGGTCGAACAGCCCGCCGCGGCTCTTGAGGCCGCACGCCGCAGTGAAGTGGTTGCGGTGGTCGAGGCGCATCTTCCGGCCCATCTCGCCGATGGCGACGCGGTTCGCCACTTCATGACCTTACGTTCCGCGTCCGGCGCCCCGCTGGCCTATGCCTTCGGCCGGGTCGCCGACGAGGATCTCGATCCTTCCATCCACGAGGGCCATGAAGAGGAGCAGACGGCCGGCACCTCGTGGACCCCGCACCAGTGGCGGACCAGGCCTGCCGCACAGCTTCCCGAATATCCCGACGCAGCCGCCGCCAAGCGCGTCGAGCGCCGTCTCGCCTCGTCCCCGCCACTGGTGTCGATCGCCGACATCCAGCTGCTGAAGGCGCAGCTCGGCCAGGTTGCCGCCGGCCGCGCCTTCCTGCTGCAGGGTGGAGATTGCGCCGAAAGCTTCGCCGAATTTGGCGCCGACAAGGTGCGCACCACCTTCAACCTGCTGCTTCGCATGGGCGCGATGATCCAGGCCGAAAGCCACGTGCCGGTCGTGCACCTCGCCCGCATTGCCGGCCAGTTCGCCAAGCCGCGCTCGTCGCCGATGGAAACCAAGGGCGAGGTGACGCTGCCGAGCTATCGCGGCGATGCGGTCAACGGTCCCGACTTCACGCCCGAAAGCCGCATCCCCGATCCGAAGCGGCTGCTCGAGGCGCACCGGCAGGCGGAAGTCACGGTCCAGCTGCTGTCGGCTTATGCCGCCGCCTCCTACGCCGACCTGCGCCGAATCCATGAGGAAGAAGGTGTCGCCCAGCCGCTGAAGCCGGTGAGCATGTTCACCAGCCATGAGGCGCTGCTGCTCAATTATGAGGAAGCATTCACCCGCTTCGACCCGGCGACCGAGGCGTGGTGGACCACGACCGGCCACCTGCTCTGGCTCGGCGACCGCACGCGGCAGGTGGACGGAGCGCATGTCGAGTTCGCGCGAGGCATCGCCAACCCGATCGGCCTCAAGTGCGGGCCGAGTCTCAAGGCCGAAGAGCTTCATCGGTTGATCGACATTCTCGATCCGCACAATCAGCCCGGGCGCCTGGTGCTGATCGGCCGCTTCGGCGCGGAAAAGGTTGAGCAGCATTTGCCGGCGCTGCTCCAGATCACGAAGGAGCGCGGCAGCAACGCAATCTGGTCGATCGACCCGATGCACGGCAATACCCGTAGCGCCGGCGCGGTAAAGACGCGCATGCTCGCCGACATCGTCAAGGAGATCGAGACCTTCTTCGCGGTCGCGCGCGCCGAGGGCGTTCATCCAGGCGGAGTGCATCTCGAAATGACCGGCGCGGACGTCACGGAGTGCCTCGGTGGAAGCTCTCCGCACGTGGAGGGTGACCTGCCGTTGCGCTACCTCACCCACTGCGATCCTCGCCTCAACGAGCGGCAGGCGATCGACGTCGCCGCGGAGCTTGCCGAGCTCGTTGCCAACAAACCGGGTGACCGCTCATGCGTAGCGTGACCGCAGCCGTAGAAGCGGACAGCGATCGGCTCGAAGGCCATCGCTCGGGACCGCTGCGGGGCACGGCTGAGGTCCCCGGCGACAAGTCGATCTCGCACCGCGCGCTAATCTTCGGCGGGCTCGCTTCGGGCACGACCCATATCGATGGGCTGCTCGAAGGCGACGATGTGCTGCACACCGCTGCGGCCGTCCGGTCGCTCGGCGCGGAGGTCGAGCGCATCGGCGATAATCGCTGGCGCGTGACCGGCGCGGAATGGCGCAGCCCGGACGCGCCGATCGACTGCGGCAATAGCGGGACCGGCGCTCGGCTGCTGATGGGCGCGGCGGCGGCTTATCCGATCCGCGCGACCTTCAGCGGTGATGCCTCGCTCAGCAGCCGCCCGATGGAGCGGGTTCTCGGGCCGCTGCGCCAGATGGGCGCGCGCACCGAAGGCTCCACGCTTCCGGTGACGGTGCACGGCGGCAAGCTCACCGGCATCAGCTTCGACAATGTGAAGTCGTCGGCGCAGGTGAAGACCGCGCTTCTGCTCGCCGGGCTCGGCGCGGAAGGCGCGGTCGAGATCAACGAGGATCTGCCCAGTCGCGACCATAGCGAGAATATGCTGCGCGCGTTCGGCGTCGATGTGGAGCAGGACGGGACGGTGGTCCGCCTCGGCAGGCAGCGCAAGCTCACGGCGTGCGATGTTGCAGTTCCGCGCGATCCATCGTCAGCGGCCTTTCCGATTGTCGCGGCACTTATCGTCGAAGGCTCCGAGGTCGAGCTGCCAAACATCCTCATCAACCCGCTGCGCACTGGCCTGATTACGACGCTCAAGGAGATGGGCGCGGACATCGAATATCGGAACGTGCGTTCCAGCGGCGGCGAGCAGGTCGCCGACATCGTCGCGCGCCATTGTGCACTGCGCGGAGTCGAAGTGCCGGCGGAACGGGCGCCGTCGATGATCGACGAATATCCGATCCTCAGCATCGCCGCCGCCTATGCGACCGGCACGACGGTTATGAACGGCCTCGCGGAACTCCGAGTGAAGGAAAGCGACCGACTTGCAGCGGTGGCCTCGGGCCTGCGCACTTGCGGCGTCGAAGTCGAGGAAGGCGAGGAGTCGCTCACCGTGCACGGCACGGGCGCGGCTCCACGCGGCGGGGGCAATGTCGCCGCCTATCACGATCATCGAATCGCGATGAGCTTCCTGGTGCTCGGCCTTGCATCGCAGCAGCCTGTCGCGGTCGACAGCGCGGGAATGATCGCGACGAGCTTCCCGAGCTTCGTATCGCTGATGCGCGAACTTGGAGCCGACATCAGATGAGCGTCGCTTACCAGGGGGTCCCCGGCGCCTTCAGCCACGAGGCATGCCGCATGTTCCTTGCCGACGAGGAGCCGGTAGGCTGCGCGACGTTCGCCCAGGTCATCGAAGCTGTGGAGATGGGGCAGGCGGACTTCGGCATGCTCCCGCGCGCCAACAACAGCGCCGGTACGGTCGACGAGGTCCAGCAGCTGCTCGACCAGGCGCGCGTTGCGATCGTCGCCGAGCACAAGCTGCCGATCCGCATCCATCTGCTCGGTTTGCCCGACGGCAAGCTGGAGCAAGTGCGCACTGCGGTGAGCCACCCGATGGCGCTGAAGCAATGCGCCGGCTCGCTCGCGGCGCTCGGGCTGGAGCAGCAGAGTGCATCGAACACGGCGGCGGCTGCGCAGGCCTTGTCCGACCCCGCCAATGCCGTGCTCGCGTCGGAAGCCGCCGCCGAAGCCTATGGCTTGGCCGTGCTCAAGCGCGACATGCACGATCGCGACGATAATGAAACGACCTTCGTGATCGTGGCGAGGCAGGCATGAGTTTCAACAGCTTCGGCCACGTCTTCCGCTTCTCGACCTGGGGCGAGAGCCACGGGCCGGCGATCGGAGCGGTCGTGGACGGCTGCCCGCCGGGCCTGTCGCTTTGCGAAGCCGACATCCAGCCATGGCTCGACAAGCGCCGTCCCGGCCAGTCAAAGTTCACGACCCAGCGCCGTGAGCCTGACGAGGTGCGCATCCTCTCGGGCGTGTTCGAGGGCAAGACGACCGGCACACCGATCAGCCTGATGATCGACAATGTCGACCAACGTTCCAAGGATTATTCGGACATCGCCGGTGCCTATCGCCCCGGCCATGCCGACTACACCTATGACGCCAAATACGGCTTCCGCGACTATCGTGGCGGCGGCCGCAGCTCGGCGCGTGAAACCGCCTCGCGGGTTGCGGCTGCGGCAGTCGCGCGGCTGGTGATTCCGGAAGTGTCGATCCACGCCTATCTCGTCGAGCTCGGCGGCGACCCAATCGATCGCGCGGCAATCGACATGACGCAAATCGACGAAAATCCGTTCTTCTGCCCTGATCAAGCTGCCGCCGCTCGCTGGGCCGAGCGGTTGGACGCGGTTCGCAAGGAAGGCTCGTCGCTTGGCGCGGTCGTCGAATGTGTTGCGACCGGAGTGCCCGCCGGTTGGGGCGCGCCGCTCTACGCCAAGCTCGACGCCGATCTTGCGAGTGCGATGATGTCGATCAATGCCGCCAAGGGCGTCGAAATCGGTGACGGTTTCGCGGCCGCCCGCCTGCGCGGCGAAGAAAATGCCGACGCAATGGACCCCGGTCCCGAGTACCGCAGCAACCACGCGGGCGGGATCCTCGGCGGAATTTCGAGCGGCCAGCCGGTCGTCGTGCGCGTTGCCTTCAAGCCAACCAGCTCGATCCTGACGCCGGTCCCGACCATCGATCGCTCAGGCGCCTCCGCCGAGATCGTCACCAAGGGCCGTCACGATCCGTGCGTCGCCATTCGTGGGGCACCGGTGGTTGAAGCCATGATGGCTTTGGTGCTCGCCGACCAGAAGCTTCTTCATCGGGCGCAGTGCGGATGAGCGTGGTGCGCGTCGCGCTCGGCGAGCGCTCCTACGACGTCCATATCGCGCCGGGACTGCTTGAGCATGCGCGCGAGCATCTGCAGCCTTTCATCAGGCGCGACCGCCTGATCGTCGTCAGCGACGAGCAGGTGTGGGCGGCACAAGGGCAGCGGCTCAACTCGGCGCTCGACGTCGAGATTGTGCCGGTCCTGGTCCCGCCAGGCGAGGCAAGCAAAAGCTGGGGCGTGCTCGGCTCGGTCGTCGATCGGCTGCTCGCGCTGGAGATCGAACGGTCCGAACATGTTCTCGCGTTCGGCGGGGGCGTCATCGGCGACCTTGCGGGTTTCGCTGCGGCGGTCACCAAGCGCGGCTGTGGCTTCGTTCAGGTGCCAACGACATTGCTTGCTCAGGTCGACAGCTCGGTCGGCGGCAAGACCGGGATCAACGTGCCCGCCGGCAAGAATCTCGTCGGGGCGTTCCACCAGCCGTCGCTCGTGCTGATCGACCCTCAAGTCCTCGACACGCTCGATCCGCGTCAGGTCCGTGCGGGCTATGCCGAGATCGCCAAATATGGACTGATCGAGGATGCGGCCTTCTTCGACTGGCTGGACGAAAATGCCGCGGCGATCATGAGCGGCGATGTCGAGGCACGCTGCCGCGCCATCGAGACCGCGGTTGCCGGCAAGGCCCGCATCGTCGCCGAGGACGAGCGTGAAACCGGCGACCGCCGCGCCTTGCTCAACCTCGGCCACACCTTCGGCCATGCGCTGGAGGCGGAGGCGGGCTTTTCAGACCGTCTGCTGCACGGTGAAGCGGTGGCGCTGGGCTGCGTTCTGGCAATGGAATTTTCGGCGCAGCGCGGCCTGTGCGGCCCCGACGATGCCGATCGGACAAAGCGTCATTTCGAGACCGTCGGCCTGCGGACGACGTTCGCACAGGCCGGCATCGCCGCCGACGGCGCGCGCCTCACCGCGCACATGATGTCCGACAAGAAGAAGGCCGGCGGCCGCGTCGCCTTCATCCTCAGCCGCGGCATCGGCCAGGCCTATGTCGACCGAAGCGTCGACATGGCCGACGTGGCCGCCTTCCTCGAAGGACACGCCTGATGCCCTACGCCGAAGTGATCGGCGATCCGATCGAGCAGTCGAAGAGCCCGGCGATCCACAAGCACTGGCTCGCTCGCCTCGGCCTTGAGGGCGACTATCGCGCCGTGCACGTGCGTCCGGACGAGCTGGCCAGCTATGTCGACGGCCGTCGTTCCGACGCTGACTGGCGCGGCTGCAACGTCACCATTCCGCACAAGGAAGCCATCGCTGCGCTCATCGATGACGTCACGCCTGAAGCCGGCGGGATTGGGGCGGTGAATTGCGTGGTGCGTCAAGGTGATCGCCTGATTGGTTACAACAGCGACGTTGATGGCATCGAGGCAGCAATCGGTGATCTCGACCTCGGCGGACGCGACGTCGCCATCGTCGGCGCTGGCGGCGCGGCCAGGGCGATGCTCGCCTGTCTGTCGCGGCATTCGCCAGGCGCCGTCATCGTCATCGCGCGCGATACGGTGAGAGCCACCGCGCTCCGCTCCGCCGCTCTCGCGCTCGACCTCCACTTCGTGCCAATTGGCGGCGCGGCCGGAATTTTCGAGACGGCTGCCTTGATCGTCAATGCAAGTCCGCTCGGCATGACCGGGTCGCCCGAGATGCCAGGCGAACTGCTTGCCGAGATCGAAGCGAACGCAATCGGATCGACCCTGTTCGACATGGTCTATCAGCCGCTCGACACGGCCTTTCTGCGCGCCGGTGCCGCTGCCGGTGCCGAGACGATCGATGGCCTGACCATGCTGATCGGCCAGGCCCGGCGTGCTTTCTCCCTCTTCTTCGGCCAGGAGGCGCCGCACGGCGACGACGCGCTGCGCGCCATCCTGACCGCTCAATCCATTCCCGCATCGAGGACCGCATGAACCAGGAACATCAGCTGCACGGCGCGCTTGCATCGCCGACCCCGCCGCCCGGCGTCGGCGAGGACTGGACAGTTCCGCAGCATTGGGACGAACTGACGCAGGGTGACCATTGGGTGTGGGACAATCTCTTCGCCCGCCAGCAGAGCCTGCTCCACGGCCGCGCCGTCGCTGCGTTTGAGCGCGGCCTCGATGTGCTTCATCTGTCGCGACCGGGTGTTCCGAACTTCGGTGAGGTTAACGAGAAGCTACACAAGCGCACCGGCTTCGAAATCGTCGGCGTGCCCGGCATCGTCCCCGACGACGTTTTCTTCCGCCATCTGTCCCAGCGCCGTTTCCCTGCAGCCGTGTTCATCCGTGCGCCGGACCAGCTCGACTATCTCGAAGAGCCCGACATGTTTCACGACCTGTTCGGGCATGTGCCGCTGCTGGCTGACCCGGCCGTTGCCGACGTGATGCAGGCGCTCGGTCATCTCGGCCTCGAAGCCATTTCGAACGGTTCGCTGCACCGGCTCAGCCGACTTTACTGGTACAGCGTCGAATTCGGCCTTGTCCGCGAAGACGATCGGCTGCGCATCTACGGAGCCGGCATCCTGTCGAGCTTCAGCGAAGTTCATTATTCGCTCGAAAATCCGAAGCCGCGCCGGCTCAAGTTCGACCTCAAGAGCGTGCTCCGCACGCGCTACGACATCGACGCGTTCCAGAAACTCTACTTCGTGATCGACCGCTTCGAGGATCTGCTGACCATCATGCAGGGCCAGGATGTGCCGGCAATCTGCCGCGAACTGGACACGCTAGAGGATCTGGATCCCACCTCGGTCGACGGTGAACCGGTACGCTTGCCGCGCGGCGGCTAAACGGGATCCCAAAGATGGACGCCACCGGAATCGGCGGGTAGAACGCGGGCGATGGAATCACTCGCTCCGAACCACGACGACGTCGGTCGCGTAACTTCCCCGGTCGCTCAGCGAATTCGCGAACTCATCGTCGACGGCTCGCTTCCCGCCGGCGCGCGGGTCGCGGAGGCGGCGATTGCCGAGCGGCTCGGAGTTTCGCGGACGCCGGTGCGGAACGCGCTTCCCGCGCTTGCAATTCAGGGCTTGCTCGAACCGCGCGGACGGCGCGGCTACGCGGTGCGCGGCTTCAGCGTGGAGGAGACCTTCCAGGCGACCGAACTGCGCTGCGTACTCGAAGGCTATGCCGCCCATCAGATCGCGGCACGCGGTGTCGAGCCGAAGCTGCTCGACGAACTTCGCGATTGCCTCGCCGAGGGCGACCGCATCTTCAAGAAGGGCTTTCTCGTCAAGGAAGACGAGGAACGCTACGCCCGGATGAACCAGCGTTACCACGAGACGATCGTCAAGGGCGCCCATGATGCGTTGCTCGCGGAACTGATCGCGCGCGTTTACGCAATGCCGTTCGTGGCGCCGGGCGTCGTCGCCTTCAACCGGATTCCACCCGATGAGATCTACCCGATCCTGATGTCGGGCCAGCACCAGCACCATGCGATCGTCGATGCGATTCAGTCAGGCCAGCCCGAGGTCGCCGAAGCGTTGATGCGTGGCCATTCCGGGCCTGCGCGGCGCAGCCTGGGCATTGATCGTCCGGGCACGGTGCAGGTTTAGGCGAGCACTCCCGCCCGCATCACAAAATCCCCGAAATGCTCGCCCGCGTTCCGCTCCGACGCATATTTCCCGAAGAGTCCGTCGAGCGTCTCCAGAATGACCGCCTCGCCGATATTCTCGCGATAAAGCGTGTTGAGCCGTTCGCCGTGGAAGCCGCCGCCTAAATACAAATTGTACTTGCCCGGAGCACGGCCGGTGAAGGCGATTTCCGCGACATAAGGGCGCGCGCAGCCGTTCGGGCAACCGGTCATGCGAATGGTGATCGGCTTGTCGGCGAGGCCATGCTTGTCGAGCAGCGGATCGATCTTCGCGACCAGGTCCGGGAGGTAGCGTTCGGCCTCCGCCATCGCGAGCGGGCAGGTCGGAAACGCCACGCAGGCCATGGCGTTGCGGCGGAGCAGGCTTGGTGGACCTTCTTCGGGAATGCCATGTTCCGCCAATAGTGCTTCGATCTGCGCGCGTTTCTGATCGGTGATGCCGGTGATGATCACATTATGGTTGGGCGTCAGTATGAACTTTCCGTCGTGAGCCGATGCAATTGCGCGCAGACCATCCAACAGGCGATAGTCGCCGATATTCCGGATGCGGCCGTTTTCGATGAACAAGGTGAGCTGCCACAGGCCAGTGTCGGCTTTGCGCCATCCGAACAGATCGCCGTTGCTGTCGAAGCTGAACGGGCGCGCCGGTTGCAGCGGGCTTCCCAGTCGAGCTTCGATCTCGCCGGTGATGAAGTCGAGCCCTTTGTCGTCGATCGTATATTTGAAGCGCGCGCGCTTGCGGATCTTGCGGTTGCCATAGTCGCGCTGCACCCCGAGCACCGCATCGGCGGTTGGGATGAGCTGGTCTTTCGGGATGAAACCAATCACGTCGCCGATGCGCGGGTAGGTGTCCGGCTCATTGTCGGTGCGGCCCATGCCGCCGCCAATGACGACGTTGAACCCTTCGAGACCCGCTTCGCCGGTGATGGCGATGAAGCCGAGGTCCTGGGTATAGATGTCGATGTCGTTTGACGGCGGGACCGCGAAGCCGATCTTGAACTTCCGCGGCATATATTGCCGGCCGTAGAAAGGCTCTTCACCCTCCGACGAAGCGATCTTCGCCTCATTGTACCAGATCTCGTGGTACGCGCGGGTCTTGGGAATGACGTGATCGCTGAGCTGCTTGGACAGCGCCGCAATCTCCGCATGGATTGCGGAATTTTCCGGGTTGGCGGTGGCCATGACCGTGCGGGCGTCGTCGCCGCAGGCCGCGACGGTGTCGAGCAGCACGTCATGAAGTCCCTGAATCGTCGGCTTGACATCCTCCTTCACCACCCAGTGGAACTGGAAGGTCTGCCGGGTCGTAAGCCGGACCATGTCGCCGCCGTGCTGGCGGGCGAGCGCGTCGATCTTCAGCCATTGCGCTGCGGTTGCGACGCCGCCCGGAAGACGCAGGCGGACCATGAAGGTGAAGGCCGGCTCCAGCTTCTGGCGGCGGCGCTCGTCGCGGATGTCGCGGTCATCCTGCTGATAGATACCATGGAATTTCATCAGCTTATTGTCTTCGAACTTCACCCCGCCCGAAATTCGGTCGAGCAGGCTGAGGTCGATGGTGCCGCGCAGATAGTCGCTGTTATATTTCAGCGTCTCGTCGGGGCCGAGATTTTCCAGCGGCTGCGAGATGTCGGTGCTGCGGTCGGTGACGGGACTGTCCACTAGTTACAAACCTCAATAAACGTCGCGCTGGTAGCGCTCTTCAGCGCCCAGCCGGGTCAGATAGTCGGCCGCATCCTCGGCGCTGCACCCACGCTGCTCGGCAATGATGGTTAGCAATGCCGCCTCGACGTCCTTCGCCATATGATCGGCATCGCCGCACACGTAGAAATGCGCGCCGTCCTCCAGCCACGCATAAAGCTGCGCGGCTTTCTCCAGCATGCGGTGCTGGACATAGACCTTCTCGCCGGCATCGCGAGAGAAAGCGACGTCCAGTTCGCTCAAGACCCCGTTGGCGAGATGCTCCTGAAGCTCGACCTGATAGAGGAAGTCGCTGCGGAAATTGCGCTCGCCGAAGAACAACCAGTTCTTGCCCGATGCGCCCCGATATTCGCGCTCCTGCAGAAAGGCGCGGAACGGGGCGATGCCGGTGCCGGGGCCAACCATGATGACCGGGCGATTGTCGTCCTTGGGCAGGCGGAAGTGCGGGTTTGCCTGGAAGTAGATCGGCAGTTGGTCGCCTTGGTTGATTCGATCGCAAAGGTGCGCCGACGCGACTCCGTTGCGCCACGAGCCGTGCAGCTCGTAGCGCACAGGATTGATCGTCAGATGCACTTCGTTGCCGATTGCATTCTGGCTCGACGCGATTGAGTAGAGGCGCGGCTGGAGCGGGCGAAGGCCGGCGACAAAATCTTCGGCCGATACGCCGGACTGCGGGAATTGGCGGACGATGTCCACGACATGGTTCTTGTGCAGGAACTCGGCCTTGGCCGTCTGCTCCGCGGTGGCCAGCGCCTGCAGCTCCGACGATCCGCTAAGTCCCGCCCATTGCTCGATGAAACGCGGCGCACCTTGGGTGATCTCGTAATAGGTCTCCAGCGCGGAGGCCAAGCGGACGGTGTCGCCCTTGAGCGTGATCGGAGCGTCGCCGTCGAGGCCAGTCGCTTCGAGCAGTTCGGCGACCCGATGCTGCTCGTTCGACGAAACCACGCCAAGCGCATCGCCCGGCTCATACGCCAGGCCGGACCCATCGATGTCGATCTCGATGTGCCGCGTTTCCTTGGACGAATGGCGGCCGGTGATCCTGATCGATTCCAGCACCGTCGCCTGGAACGGGTTGCGCTTGTCGTATGCGGTCGCAGCGGTGGGGAAGGGGCTTGCAACCGGAGCGGGCGCCGATGCACCTGCCGCCGCCGCTTCGGCCTTCAGCTTCTCGACGATCGCCGCCGACCAGGCCGCCGCCGGCTCGTCATAATCGATGTCGCAGTCCACGCGCTCGGCGATGCGTTCGCCGCCGAGTTCCTCGAAGCGCTTGTCGAGCCGCTTTCCGGCTTCGCAGTAGAATTCGTAGGTTGAGTCCCCGAGGGCGAGGACAGAGAAGCGAACCCCGTCGAGCTTGGGCGCGCGGCTGCCTTCGACGAACTCGAAGAAGCCGACCGCCGGCTGCGGCGGATCGCCCTCGCCATAGGTGCTGACGATGATCAGAACGTCCTGCTCGTCCTTGAGCTGGCGGCCCTTGTACTTCGCCATGTCGGCTGCGGCCGCATTGACGCCGGCACTCTTCAGCGCGCCTTCGAGGCCTTTCGCGAGCGCCGTGCTGTTGCCGGTCTCGCTGCCATACAGGATCGTCACCGTGCGGCCCGCGCTCTCCGCCGGAGCGGCGAAGGCGATCGACCCGTCCCCGCGCGTCATTGCTGCCGTGAAGCCCGCGAAATAGCCGCTAATCCACCGGGCCTGCGGCTCAGTGAGAGTGCTGCTCAGTTCCTGCAGCCGGTTCCACTGCTCGGGCGCGAGCGGGCTCTCCGGGAAAGGCGGCCAGGCAGTCATTGCATCGCTCCTGTGGAGCGGCGGCGGATCAGATCATCCATTCGCCATCGCTTTCCTGAATGAGGTCGCCAGCGTCGAGCACCCGGCCGGGCACGGCTTCCTCGGCCGATGCAGGGACGGTCACGAGCACTTCGACGCCTGCCCGCGCGAGCAGAAGCGCCGCTTCGCGCGCACGCCGGACGCGTTCACTCGCATGTTCCGGATCGTTGGCGAGATCGCTGGTGAGACCCTGGTCGAGCACGTCCTCGGTCAACACGAACACCGGACGTCCAAGCGCGCCAAGCCGCTGCCGCAGGGCTTCGGCACCTTGCCCCGCCGCAGGACCCTGGATCCACGCGATATGTTGCCCGGGGTCGCTGATATCTTTCGGATCCGACCGATGGATTTCGCTGATCAAGCCAGCCGCAACCGTTGCATTACTCAGCTTGTCGATCAGGATGAAGCCGCCCAGCGTCGGGTTCTGCGCATAGGGTGCGCCAACCAGATCGCGGTCGACGTCGAGTACGCAGCGTCCGATGCCGTTCAGCTCGAGGCGCGACCCTTCGTCCTCGGCCAAAGTGTTAACGTCGATTACCGCATCGATCCGCGATACCGTCGTCGATGCCGTCTGGGTCGCAAGCTTCAGCCAATAGGAGCGATGGTCGGCGAGCGGCTCGTCCGACATCCACACCAAAGTTGCGCTCAGCCGGTTGCCAATCTGCGTTACCGTGTCCGGCGACACGATCACGTTCCCGCGCGAGCAATCCACTTCGTCCGTGAAGGTCAGGGTGATCGACTGGCCCCGGAACGCCTCGTCCTGATAGCCGCCGAACTTGACGATCCGCTGCACTTCCGTGCGACGGCCGGACGGGAGGATCAGCACCGGATCGCCGGCCGCGATGCGCCCCGCGGCGACCGTCCCCGTATAGCCGCGGAAGTCACGGTTCGGGCGGTTCACCCATTGCACCGGAAGCGTGAAGCCGCCGTCGCGGCTCTGCTCGCGCCCGGGCACCGTCTCGAGATGATCGAGCAGCGACGGCCCGTCGTACCAGTCCATCGCGTCGCTGCGGCTGGTCACATTGTCGCCCTGCAGCGCCGACAGCGGAATCGCCGTCACCACGCCCATGCCGAGCTCGTCGGCGAAGCGGCGGTAATCGGCTTCGATCTGCTCGAAACGCTCCTGGCTGAAGCCGACCAGGTCCATCTTGTTGACCGCAAGCACCACGCGCGGAATGCCGAGCAGGTTGACGAGGAAGCTGTGCCGCCGCGTCTGGGTGATCACGCCCTTGGTCGCGTCGATCAGGATTACGGCGAGGTCGGCGGTCGATGCGCCGGTGACCATGTTGCGCGTGTACTGCTCGTGGCCCGGCGTATCGGCGACGATGAACTTGCGCTTGTCGGTCGCGAAGAAGCGGTAGGCAACGTCGATGGTGATGCCCTGCTCGCGTTCGGCGCCCAGGCCGTCGACCAGAAGCGCGAAATCGAGTCCGCCGCCGGTCGTTCCGATCTTCTTGCTCTCCGCCTCGAGCGCGGCGAGCTGATCCTCGAACAGCATCTTGCTGTCGTAGAGAAGCCGCCCGATCAGCGTCGACTTGCCGTCGTCCACCGACCCGCATGTCAGGAAGCGCAGCAACGACTTTTTCTGGTTGAGCGCGAGATAGGCGTCGAGCTCAGCACGCGCTTCATCGGCGCGCGGTACTTCGCGCAGCACAGTGGCCATCAGAAATAACCCTCCTGCTTCTTGCGCTCCATCGAGCCGCTGCCATCATGGTCGATGGCGCGGCCCTGCCGTTCGGATGTGGTCGCGACCAGCATTTCCTGGATGACTTCGGCCAGCGTCGAAGCTTCGCTCTCGACCGCGCCGGTAAGCGGATAGCATCCGAGCGTACGGAAGCGGATCGAGCGTTCGACCGGCGTTTCGCCCGGAAGCAGCGGGAAGCGGTCGTCGTCGACCATCAGGAGCATGCCGTTGCGTTCCACCGTCGGGCGTGGCGCGGCGAGGTAGAGCGGGACGATCGGAATCTCCTCGGCATAGATGTATTGCCAGATGTCGAGCTCGGTCCAGTTGGACAGCGGGAAAACGCGGATGCTTTCGCCGGGCGCCTTGCGGGCATTGTAGAGGTTCCATAGCTCCGGCCGCTGGTTCTTCGGGTCCCAGCGATGGCTCGCAGAGCGGAAGCTGAAGATACGCTCCTTGGCGCGGCTCTTCTCCTCGTCGCGGCGGGCGCCGCCGAAGGCCGCGTCGAAGCCATATTTGTCGAGCGCCTGCTTGAGCCCTTCGGTTTTCCACATGTCGGTGTGGAGGCTACCATGATCGAACGGGTTGATGCCGCGCTCCTTGGCCTCCGGATTTTGGTAGACGATCAGCTCCATCCCACTTTCGCGCGCTACCCGGTCGCGAAGCTCGTACATTGCCTTGAACTTCCAGGTCGTGTCGACGTGGAGAAGCGGGAAGGGCGGGGGCGCGGGATAGAAGGCCTTGCGCGCAAGGTGCAGCATCACCGCAGAATCCTTGCCCACCGAGTAGAGCATCACGGGCTTCTCGGTTTCGGCGACGACCTCGCGCATGATGTGGATGCTCTCGGCTTCCAGCTGCTCGAGATGGGTCAGGCTCGGGAATTTGGTCTGCGCGTTCATGCTGCTGCTGCTTCGCTGGAGGCGGCCGAGCGGTCGCGCGCGACCTGGCCGATGATGAGGATGACTGGGGCGGACGGCTCTAGCGTCTGGACGAGCTCGGGCAAGTCGGCGAGGCGCCCGAGCTTGTGCTGCTCGCTCTCGAGGCTTGCCGAGGCGACGAGGGCAGCGGGAGTGTTGGGGTCGAGCCCCGCACTAACCGCCTGGCTGACGAAATCGCCGATCGTCCGCCGCGGCATGTAGACGATGGTTGTCGCCTGCGGATCGGCGATCGATCCCCAGTCGAGATTGGCGGGAAGCTTGCCGTCGGCGTCGTGGCCGGTGACGAATTGCACCCGCCGCGCGAGATAGCGCTCGGTCAGCGACACGCCGAGCGATGCCCCGGCGGCCTGGGCGGCCGAAATGCCGGGCACGATCGTGACGGGAACGCCGGCGTCGTGGCACGCATCGATCTCTTCCGAAGCGCGGCCGAAGATCAAAGGATCACCGCCCTTCAGACGAACGACGGTCTCGCCGGCAAGCGCGAGCCGGACGACTTCGGCGTTGATGTCGGATTGCTTGCACGACCGGCCATAGCCCTTCTTGCCGGCCGCAACGCGGCGCGCCTCGCGGCGGGCGAGCTCGAGGATTTCGGGGCCGACCAGATCGTCGTAGAGAATGACGGACGCGCGCTGCAACGCGCGCAACGCCGCGAGCGTGAGTAGACCCGGGTCGCCCGGGCCGGCACCGACCAGAATGACTTCGCCGCCGCTGCGACTCTCGGCCGCAAACAATGCGGCGCGATCGGCATCCTCGGGCGAGCGATGGCCGAAGCTCCACGCGCGCTCGACGAAGCGCTTCCAGAAAGCGCGGCGGTGCTCGAACTCGGCGATCTCGGTCTTGACCTGCGGGCGCCAGGCGATGGCCGCCTTGGCCCAATCGCCGATGCGATCCGGAAGCAAGGCTTCGAGCCGCTCGCGGACCGACTGTCCAAGCATTGGCGCTCCGCCGCCGCTCGAGATCGCCATGATGAGCGGCGAGCGGTTGACGATGGTGCCGAAGGTGAAGTCCGAATAGTCGGGATTGTCGATCACGTTGACCGGAACGCCAGCGGTGCGAGCCGCAACGACGAATTCCCGGGCACCATCGCTGTCACCGTGGATGACGAGTGCAGCACCGGCGAGATCGTCGGCGGACCAACTGCGCGGCAGCACCGTCGCGCCCTCAAGCGCATAGCGGGCGGCGCCTTCATCTGAACCGGCCAACACCAGCAAGTCCGCTCCGGCCGCCACCAGCAATTCGGCCTTCCACACGGCCGGATCGCTCGCGCCAGTCAGCACGACACGCCGCCCGCCGAGATTATGGAACAGCGGCAGGCTTGCCAGCGGCGCAATGCGCGCGGGCGTCTCCTCGGGCTTGCGGTCCGTGGACATGGGTTACGCGGCCTTGGTGCGGACGAGGCGGCCGTCGGAGCCGACGTGCAGCCCGCATTCCTTGACGCTTTCATCTTCCCACCACCAGCGGCCGGCGCGCTCGGGCTCGCCCGGCTTCAGCGCGCGCGTGCAGGGCGCGCAGCCGATCGAGGGGAAGCCCTGCTCATGAAGCGCGTTCACCGGAACCTGGTTGGCGGCGCAGAATTCGGCAACGTGCTCCCGGCTCCAGTCGAAGATCGGCGCGATCTTGATCAGCTGCTTTTCCTCGTCCCACGCAGCCAGCGGCACGACAGCGCGCGCGCCCGATTGGTCGGCGCGAAGGCCGGTCACCCATGCCGAAGCGCCGGCAAGCGCACGGCCGAGCGGCTCGACCTTGCGGACGTTGCAGCAGCTCAGGCGTGCTTCCTTGGCGTGATAGAAGCCGTTGATTCCCCAGTCGCCGACATAGTCCGCAAGCAGGTCTGCATTGGGGTGGAAGCTCTTGATCCGGCGGCCGTAGCGCTCCTCGGTCTTCGCCCACACTTCATAGGTTTCGGCGAACAGTCGCCCGGTATCGAGCGTGACCACGTCGATGTCGAGGCGGTTGGTGAAGATCCAGTGCGTGATCGCCTGATCTTCGATGCCGAAGCTGGTCGTAAAGACGATTCGGCCGGCGACATTGGCGCGCAGGGCCTGCAGCCGCTCAAGCGGCGAGACGGAAGAATCGCCCAGTGCCGCGAGGCTCTCGAGCCCCGCGTCAGCGCGGTTCTTAGAATTTTCTTCCAAAATGTTCATACGCAGCTTTCGTCGCGCCCAATGCTCCCCATCGAGTGCGAAGCGGCCACATACGCCTGCTTTTCCTTACCTTCAATGTAAGGTGAATAAATAGGCACAGCCTTGCGCTGCGTTGCAGCAAAATAGAATTTTCTTCCAATTTGTGCGTAAACGTCGCATGATTGCACCATGGCCGCAAAGCTCGACTCGACCGATCTGAAGATCCTCGCGATTCTGCAGGAGGACGCATCGCTTCCGGTCGCGGAGATCGCGGCCCGCGTGAACCTGTCGCAGACGCCCTGCTGGCGCCGCATTCAGCGCATGGAAGCCGATGGCGTGATCCAGAAGCGGGTCGCCCTCGTCGATCCGGAAGCGGTCGGCCTCGGCCTTTCCATTTTCGTCGACATCGAGACTAACGACCATTCGGAGGCATGGCTCAGGAAATTCGCCGATGTGGTCCAGTCCATGCCGGAAATCATGGACGTTTACCGGATGGCAGGGGACGTCGACTATATGCTCCGGATTGCGGTTTCGAGCATGAGTGGTTATGATGACTTCTATCGCCGCCTGATCGCGGCCGTCCCGCTCAAGAACGTAACGTCGCGAATCGCGATGGAGCGCGTCAAGGGTACGACGGCCTATCCGATCAGGACGGATTGACGGAGACGAAGATGGTATTGCGAAAACACAAGGGCAAAACCGCAGCCTGAGGCAGGCTTCCATCACCCTTATTCGCAATTCCGCGCGGTCGAAATCCGCGCATATTTAGGACCGTCAGATCATGAACCATTTTGAGTATCTCGCGGGCGAGATGCACGCTGAAGCCGTGCCCTTGAGCCGCATCGCCGAAGCCGTCGGCACGCCGACCTACGTCTATTCCACCGCCACCATCGAACGCCACGCGACTGTGTTCCGCGACGGTGTCAAGGATTGCGGCTGCGGCAATTCGCTCGTCGCTTATGCGGTGAAGGCCAACACCAACGGCGCGATCCTGCGCTTGATCGCGGAATGCGGTCTTGGCGCCGACATCGTCTCGGGAGGCGAATTGATCCGCGCCCGCCGCGCCGGAATTCCGGCCGACATGATCGTCTATTCCGGGGTCGGGAAGAGCATCGACGAGATCAAGCTGGCGCTTCGTGAAGGCATCTACCAGTTCAACCTCGAGTCCGAGCAAGAGGCGGAGCTGATCTCCCGCGTCGCGACCGAGATCGGCATCGAGGCACCGGTCGCCTATCGCGTGAACCCGGACGTCGATGCCGGCACTCACGCGAAGATCTCGACCGGCGGCGCCGAGGACAAGTTCGGCGTTCCCGCGGCGCGAATCATCGCGGCTTACGAGCGTGCCCGCGAGCTTCCCGGCCTCCGCGTGCAGGGCATTGCCGTCCACATCGGAAGCCAGCTCACCGATCTCGAGCCGCTGCGCGAAGCCTATGCCGCGCTCGGCACGCTCATTCGCGACCTGCGCGCGCAAGGCCACAACATCCAGGTCGCCGATCTCGGCGGCGGCCTCGGCATTCCTTACGTCGAAGGTGAGCCGGAGCCGCCGACCCCCGAAGATTATGGCCGCATGGTCTCCGAAGTGACCGCCGGCTGGGACGTTCGGCTCGTGTTCGAACCGGGCCGAGTGATTGTCGGCAATGCCGGCGTGCTGCTGACCCGCGTCATGCTGGTCAAGGAAGGCCAGCCCGACCCGTTCGTGGTCGTCGACGCTGGCATGAACGATTTGATGCGCCCCGCGATGTACGATGCCTGGCACGACATTTTCGCCGTTCAGCGTCAGCCGAACCGCCGCCGTTCGACCATCGTCGGCCCGGTGTGTGAATCGAGCGATGTGCTCGCGGCCAGCCGGGACATCGACGAAGTGCACGAAGGCGATTTACTCGTGATCATGACCGCCGGCGCTTACGGCTCCACCATGTCGAGCAATTACAACAGCCGCGGCTTTGCCGCCGAAGTGCTGGTGCGCGACGGCGAGTTCGCGGTGGTTCGCGAGCGTCAGTCCATCGATCAGCTGATCGCCAACGAAGTGCAGCAGCCGGTGTGGACCGGCGCGGCCAAGCGGTCAGAGGCCGCTTAAGCTCCTGAAGCGGTTCGCGATGGTGTCCACCGTGACTCCATCGCGGACCGCCAGGAACAGGGTGTCGTCGCCCGACACGGTCCCGGCAATTTCGGGCAGGTCCGACTGATCGAGCGCAAGGCCGACAAGATGCGCCGATCCCGGCGGCGTCTTGAGGATGATGAGGTTGCCGGCGGCTTCGACGCTCTGCACCCATTCCGACAAGATGTGCTCAAGCCGCGCGGCGGCCCAGTCGCTGCCGCTGATCTGGTCGGGCAGTGCATAAGCCATGGCTCCGCCGCGCTTCACCTTCACTGCGCCGATCTGGTCGAGGTCGCGAGACACGGTTGCCTGGGTGACCGGATAACCAAGCTGGGCGAGCCTTGACGTGACCTCATCCTGGCTGGCGAGCGAGCCGCCGCGGATCATCTCCGCAATGGCTTTCTGCCGCCGGGTTCGGAGGTCTGCGTTCACGGCTTATCGCTCGAGCATCCACGCCAGCGCTCCACGCGCGCTGTGCATTCGGTTCTCGGCCTGCTTCCACACCGCGCTGCGCGGGCTTTCCATCACCCGGTCGGTGACTTCCTCGCCGCGTCTTGCCGGCAGGCAGTGCAGGAAATGAGCATGTCGGCTGGCCGCCATCAAATCCTCGTCCACCTGATAGGCGGCGAGATCGCGGCGGCGTTGTTCGGCCTGATCGTCCTGGCCCATCGACACCCATACGTCGGTGTAGACGAAGCGCGCGTCCTCGACGGCTTCGCGCGGATCCTCGACCTGACTGACGCCGATCAGGAACTGCACCTCATTGACGGGTAAGCCGTATCCTTGCGGGCTGGCGATGACGAGCTCCGCCCCGAGTTTCGAGCAGGCCTCGGCAAGCGAGCGGCAGACATTGTTGTCGCCGTCGCCGACATAAGCGAGCTTCACGCCCTCGATGCGGCCGGCGATCTGCTTCACCGTCAGCAGGTCGGCAAGCGCCTGGAGCGGGTGGTGCACGTCCGACAGCATGTTGAGGACCGGCGTTTCCACCGCAGCGGCCATGTCGGTCAGCTGGCTGTGCTTCTTCACTCGGGCTGCGATGACCGAATGATAGCAGGCCAGCGTTCGCGCGACGTCCTCGGCGCTTTCGCGCTCGCCGATCCCGACTTCGTTGCCCTGAATATAGACCGGGTGACCGCCGAGCTGGACGACCGCCATTTCCATCGAGTTGCGCGTCCGTGCGCTCGGCTTGTCGAAGACCAGCGCCACGCCCTTGCCCTGCAACGGCCGGCGAAGGTCTTGCGCTTCGGCGAGCTCGAGAATGCGGGAGAGGTCCTCGCCCGACAGATCCGCAATGGAAAGAAGGTCGCTCACCAGTCCGCACTCCGCTTGATCATCGTGCCGATGCCCTGGTTGGTCAGAAGCTCGATTAGCAGGGCATGGGGCACGCGCCCGTCGATGATGTGCGCGGTGCCGACTCCCCCGTCGACCGCATCGGCGCAGGCGCGAAGCTTCGGTATCATTCCTGCACTAACGCTCGAATCATCGATCCGCGACCGCAGTTCTTCGGAACTGATGCGCTGGACGAGGCTGCTTTCGTCGTTGACGTCCTCAAGCAGACCGGGCGCCGCGGTGAGATAGACGATCTTTTCGGCGTTCATCGCTACCGCGATCGCCCGGGCGGCCTCGTCCGCGTTGATATTGTGCGGCTGGCCCTTTTCGTCGGCGCCAATAGTCGCAACGACCGGCGCGAAGCCGTCGTTGAGCATCTTTTCCAGTAAGGCCGCGCGCACGTGGGACACATCGCCGACGAAGCCCAGGGCGGGGTCGACAGCGGTGACCGTCAGCAGGCCCGCGTCCTCACCCGAAATGCCGACCGCGACTGGATCGTCGCCGGCTTCCTTGTTGATGGTGGCGACGAGATCGCGGTTAATCTTGCCCACCAGCACCATGCGTACGATTTCGAGCGTTGCCTCGTCGGTGACACGCAGCCCGTCCTTGAATTGCGGTTCTATGCCCATGCGGCCGAGCAGGCTGTTGACCTGCGGCCCGCCGCCATGGACCAGCACGCAACGCACGCCGACGCTCCGCAGCAACAACACGTCCTGTGCAAGCGCGCGGTCCAGTTCCTTGTCGATGGCCGCGCCGCCGAGCTTCACGACGATCGAGCGGCCGGCGAACCGCTGGATATAAGGCAGCGCCTCGACGAGGATCGAAGCGGTATGCTCGGGACTGATCATGACGTCTTGCTATTCTCTTTGATGTAGCCGGGGCCGAGATCGACACCGATCACCTGCGCACCTCCGGAGCCGACCCCGAGATTGATTTCGATGTCGAATTCTTCGCCTTTCATGTGCTCGGCCACGGCCTCGTCATCATGCGCGACATTGGTGCCACCGCGCGAAACGACGATCCCGCCATAGGCGACGAACGCCTGATCGACGTTCATTTCCGACCCCGAGGAGCCGGCGGCGGAGAGCAGACGACCCCAATAAGGGTCGCCGCCGTGCCACGAGCATTTTACGAGATTGTTCTCGGCGATGTTTTTCGCCGTTGCGCGCGCCTCCGCGTCCGAAGCCGCGCCGGTGACCCGCAGCCGCACGAGCCGGGTCATGCCCTCGGCGTCTCGCGCCATCTGCAGCGTCAGTTCTTCGCAGACCTTGTGCAGGGCGTCGGCAAATTCGCCGAGCTCCGGCTTTCCGGCTTTCGCACTCGACAGCAGGATCACGGTGTCGTTGGTCGAGGTCGCGCCATCCACGTTTAGCGTGTTGAAGGTCAGGTCGACGGACTCTTTCAGCACCCGCTGCATGTCGGCCTGCTCGACGTCGGCATCGGTGGTGATAAACGCCAGCATCGTCGCCATGTTTGGAGCGATCATCCCGCATCCCTTGGCCATCGCCCCGATGGTGAAGTTGGACCCGCGCACCACCGCCTGCTTGGACTTCGAATCGGTGGTCAGAATGCCGAGCGCCGCATCCTCGCCGCCGTCGACGCTGAGCTCCTCGGCAAGCCGGGGCGTCGCTGCCAGGATCCTGTCGATCGGCAAGGGCGTGCCGATGATGCCAGTCGAGCAGACCAGCACCTGGCCAGGGTCGCAGCCGAGCGCCTCGGCCGCCGCCGCGCACATCGCCTCCGCGTCGCGCATGCCGGCCTCTCCGGTCCCGGCATTCGCATTGCCCGAGTTGACGATCACCGCCACGGCCTGATGGCCGTTCGCATCCAGCCGCTGACGGCAGGCGACCACGGGCGGGGCGACGAACTTGTTCTGGGTAAAGACGGCGGCGGCGCGCGCCGGTTTGCGGTCTGCGGTCGCAAGCAAGGCCATGTCGTGGCGCTTGTGCTTGACGCCCGCATGCAGGCCGGAAGCAACAAACCCTTCAGCAGCAGTAACGCTCACGGATATACTCCAACGGTCGAAAGCCCCGCGGTCTCGTCGAAACCGCACATCAGATTGGCGCACTGGATCATCTGACCGGCCGCGCCCTTCACGAGATTGTCGAGTGCGGCGATCGCCAGCACTCGCCCGGTTCGCGCGTCGTAGCGGGCGGTCACGTGGACCGCGTTCGATCCGAGCGTCCACTTGGTCGATGGAGCGCGTTCCGACGCATGCACGAACGGCTCGTTCGCGTAGGCCGCGAGTTGAGCTTCGAGCGGTGCATTCTTGTCCATCGCGCCGGTCGCCGTTCCGTAGCAGGTGGCGAGGATTCCGCGGTTCATTGGAGCAAGATGGGGGGTGAACAGCACGGTCGCTCCGAGGCCCTGTTCCATCTCGGCAGTGTGGCGGTGGCCGAGCAGGCCGTAGGCCGTGAAATTCTCGTCGACCGTGTTGAAGTGAGTCTCGTCCTTGAGCGCGCGGCCGGCGCCGCTGACGCCCGATGCCGCATCGACGACGATGCTGTCCGTCTCGACCAGTCCCGCATCGACCAGCGGCTTGAGCGCGAGGATTGCGGACGTGGGATAGCAGCCCGCAGCGGCGACGCATTGCGCGGACCGAATCTGCTCCCGATGCAGTTCGGGAATGCCGTAGACGAAGCGGCCGAGCAGCTCGGGCGCCTTATGCTCCTCGCCGTACCAGCGCTTGTAGGTTTCCGCGCTGCCCAGCCGGAAGTCGGCGCCGAGATCGACGAACTTCAGCCCGCGATCGATGATCTCGCCGGCAATATCCTGCGAATGGCCGTGGGGCAGGGCCGCGAATACAAGGTCCAGTCCATTCAGCGCGCCGGGTGCATAAAGCTCGAACTGCGCGTCGCCGAAAGCGAGAGCCAGATGCGGATGCACATCTGCGACCGCTTTGCCGGCCTTGCTGTCGCCGAAAAAGCGCGCCGTTTGGAGCGATGGATGTGCGGCGAGCAGACGCAGGAGCTCCGCCCCAACGAATCCCGACGCGCCAAGAATGCCGACCTTCAACATCGCGGTTCTATTCACCACTATGCATAATTATGCAAGAACTAATCGGCGCGGCCCAGGCGTTCTTTGTCGTAATCGTCGAGCAGATCCTGCACCTCGGAATGCTTCTTCATGTAGGCGGCGAAGAAGGGGCAGCTCGGGATGACCTTCAGGCCCTTGGCGCGGGCGTGGTCCAGACCCGCCTTGATCAGCAGGGTTCCGATGCCATGGCCCTCATGCTGCTCGGGCACTTCGGTGTGCGTGAAGATGATTGTGTTGCCGTCGAGCGTGTAGGCAGCAAGCGCGGTCGAATCGCCGAGATCGACCTCGAACCGGCGCTCGTCTTCGTTTTGGCGGACCGTGAGGTCCATCAGCCTTGACGCAGCGCGGCCGCGGCCCTGGCGCGAGCGCCGATCGCGGCGAGGTCGGTCTCCCCGGTCTTCAGAAGCCAGCTTCCGCCGATGCACAGGACGGAATCCAGCGCGAGCCAGTCGGAAGCAGTTTCGGGCGTGATTCCGCCGGTGGGGCAGAAGCGCACGTTCCCGAACGGAGCGCTGATCGCTTTCAGTGCCGCGCGTCCGCCGGACGCTTCCGCGGGGAAGAATTTGAACCGGTCGAGCCCAAGATCGAGTCCGCGCATCAGGTCGCCGGCATTGGCGATTCCTGGCAGGAACGGAATGCCACGGTCGACCGCCGCCCGCCCGAGCGGCTCGGTGAGACCGGGCGACACGATGAACTTCGATCCGGCCTCGATCGCCTGGTCGAGCTGCTTTTCGTTCAGCACCGTCCCGGCACCCACGATCGCGCCTTCGACGGCCGACATGGCCCGAATGGCGTCGAGCCCCTGCGGCGTGCGCAAGGTGACTTCGATCACACGCAGCCCGTTGGCAACATAAGTTTCCGCAAGCGCAACCGGGTCGATCGTGCCGTCGAGCGTGATCACCGGGATTACCGGCGATGTCCGCATTATCTGTTCAATGGTCATGGATAGGCTTTAGCGAATGCCGCCGCGGCACCAAAGAGGCCGGGCTTGGGGTGCGTGATCAGCTTGACCGGCATCTTGTCCATCAGGCTTTCGAACCGGCCCTTGGCAATGAACCGGGTGCGGAAGCCCGACTTGGGCAGATGGTCGGCTAGGCGGTAGCCGAGCCCGCCGCCGATCACGACGGCGCTCGATCCCTGCGCAAGAGCAAGGTCGCCGGCGAGCGAACCGAGCGTGAGGCAGAAATGGTCGAGCGCCGCCGTGGCAAGGCTGTCGGTGCCGTCCATCGCTGCAGTCCAAAGCTGCCGCTCGTCACGAACCGGAAGGGTGCGCCCTTCGATCGACGCCAGTGCTTCCATGATGTTCACAAGGCCGCGTCCAGAGATCAGCCGTTCGACCGACACGCGGCGGAAGTTGGTGCGCAGGTGAGCGAGGATCTTGTCCTCCAGGCTGTCGAGCGGAGCGAAGTCGATATGGCCGCCTTCGGTCGCGACGACCTGATAGCCGTCGCGGCGCTTCAGCAGCTGGGCGACGCCGAGTCCCGTTCCCGGTCCGAGGACCGTGATGACGCCTTCCTCGGGAACCCCGACGGGCGGTCCGCAGAGGTGACGGAAGTCGGCGAGATGAAGGCTTGCGACCGCGTGGGCAACTGCCTCGAAATCGTTGACGATCAGGTGGCGCTCGATTCCGAGCTTCGGGTTCATCAAGGCCGGGCGAATGACCCACGGATTGTTGGTGAGCTTGAGCACTTCGCCGCCGACGTGACCCGCGAAAGCCATCGACATTTCATGCGGCAGATCGCGGCCGATATGGGCTGTGAACGCTTCGGTCGCAGTCTGGAAGCTCGCATAATCGGCGGTCTTCAGAGTCAGTGGCTCGCCAAGCCGCACCACCTGGCCGCGTTCGACCTGGGCAAGTGCAAAGCGCGCGTGGGTGCCGCCCACGTCGGCGACGGCAATCGTCCGCTCAGTCATGCCAGGTCACACCGTCGCGTTCAGTGAGTGCGATGGCTGCCGACGGACCCCAGGTCCCGGCCGTATAGTTGTTGGGTGCGATACCCGCGTCGGCCCAGCTGGCGCGGATGCGGTCGATCCACTCCCACTGCGCTTCCACTTCGTCCCGGCGAACGAACAAGGTCGGGTCCCCTTCAATCAGATCGAGCAGTAGCCGCTCATAGGCGATGCGCCGGCGCCGGTCGGCGAAAGCGTTGGCAAGTCCAAGGTCCAGCGGAACTTCGCGGAGGCGGATCCCCTGTCGGTCGAGGCCGGGCATCTTGGCCATCATCATCATCCGGATGGTTTCTTCCGGCTGCAGCCCGATGATGAGCTTGTTCGGCTTGGTCGTCGCACCCCGCGCGGCGAAGATCGAGTGCGGGACTGCCTTGAACTGGATGTAGATTTCGGTGTGCCGCTTGGGCAGCCGCTTGCCCGTGCGCAGGTAGAAGGGCACGCCCTTCCACCGCCAATTATCGATATGCACCTTGAGCGCGACGAAGGTTTCGGTCCCGCTCGCGGCACCAAGCTCGTCGGCGTAGCCGGACACGGCCGTGCCGGCGATCGCACCGGGGCCATATTGGCCGGTGACGCTATGGGTGGAAGCGCTGCTGGCGTCGATCGGGCGAAGCGAGCGCAGCACCTTCACCTTCTCGTCGCGAACCGCGGTCGCGTCGAAGTTCGCCGGCGGCTCCATCGCGACCAGCGCGAGCAGCTGAAGCATATGGTTCTGCACCATGTCGCGAAGCGCGCCGGCCTTGTCGTAATAATCGCCGCGGCCCTCGACTCCGACCGTTTCGCCAATGCTGATCTGGACGTGGTCGATATGCGCGCTGTTCCACAACGGCTCAAACAGCGAATTGGCAAAGCGCAACGCCAGCAGGTTCTGGACCGGCTCCTTGCCCAAATAATGGTCGATGCGGAACGTGCGGCTTTCCGGGAAGGCTGAGGCCACCGCGTCGTTGATTTGACAGCTGCTCTTGAGGTCGGACCCGAGCGGCTTTTCCAGCGCCATGCGGACATTTGCGGAGGCCAGGCCCGCTGCTGCCAGCCCGTCGATGGTCGGCCGGAACAGCGAAGGCGCGGTCGACAGGAAAATCGCGATGCCGCCTGAGGCGTCACCGACCGCTTCGGCGAGCTTGTGAAAGCCCGAAGAGTCAGTCGCGTCGAGGGCAACGTAGGACAGCCGGTCGAGGAACCCGTCAGCGGCGGCGCCATCGAAGAAGCCGGCTGGCAGATGCTGCTTCAGAGCCTCGCAGGCACGCTGGCGATATTCGTCATTGCTGAGCTCGGTGCGGGCGGTGCCGACGATCTTCAGTTGTTTCGGCAGCAGCCCGTCGCGGTCGAGGCCGTACAGCGACGGCAGCAGCATCCGCCGGGCAAGGTCGCCCGTCGCTCCGAACAGCAGGAGAGTGGATACTCGATCAGTCACGCGCGGTCCTTATCGCGAGCCTTCCGCAAGAATTCGAGGGCTGACTTGCTTCGTCGCTCCGGCGGGAGCGTGCGTGCTCCGAGCCGAAACCAGGCCGCCTGTCAATGATCCCCCCAGGTAACTGTTAGCGCTACCAACTAGCGCCGATGTCCTATAGATTGGTAAACTCCGGTCAAGTGCCGCGTGACTAAATCGCTCGCCGCCCGCTTGACGCTCGGCCTTCCGCCCACTGCGCGATGAGTCCCGCAATCCGAGGGGCCGAGAGGCCGTCGCCATAAGGATAGGCCCGCCGTGACATGGCCGCGAGCGTCACAGGGTCCGCGCGCAGCTCCCGCACCGCGCTCGTGATTGCGGCGCTCGTGCACCCGACCAGCCGCATGTTGCCGCTCGCGATGCCTTCGGGCCGCTCGGTCTTGTCGCGCAAGACCAGCAGCGGCGTTCCGAGAGCTGGCGCTTCCTCCTGCATCCCGCCCGAATCGCTCAAAATGAGGTCGCTGTCGCGCATCATCGCGACCAGTTCACCGTGGGCGCACGGCGGTTGGAGACTGATCGCATCCTGCTTGTCGAGGCAGCGGCGCAGGGTTTCGGCAACATTCGGATTGGGGTGCAGCACGACGACGATGTCGATCGTCCGATCGCGTGCCAGTTCGACAAGCGCCGTCGCGACCGCGCGCAGGTTCACGCCCCAATTCTCGCGGCGGTGGCAGGTGACCAAAAGCCGGAACTTGCCCGATTCACGAAGCCGAACGGGAGGCAGGTTTCGCTCGACGTGCAGCAATGCGTCGATGCCGGTGTTGCCGGTGACGTGGATCGCCCCTCGCACATTCTCCGCCCTCAAATTGTCGGCCGCGGCTTCGGTCGGCGCGAACAATATGTCGGACTCGGCGTCGATCCGTCTGCGATATTCCTCCTCCGGCCAGGGCTGCGACGGATCGTGGGTGCGCAGACCCGCCTCGACATGAGCGATCGGCAGGCCGGCTGTGACCGCCGCAAGCGCCGCGCCCATCGCGCTTGACGTGTCCCCCTGCACGACGATCAGGTCCGGACTGCCGTGCACCGTCTTCAACATTGCCGCGCGGACATCCTCGACATGCCGGTGCGGAGAGGCCTGACCAGGACAATGCAGTGCGTGGACGTTGCAGCCCGCGAATCCGTGAGCCGCAAGGTCCAGATCCGGATGCTGGCCGGTCAGAATGATCGAAGGCGCGAGGCCCTGCTCGCGCAGCGCGCGGGCGACAGGGCTTAGCTTGATGGCTTCGGGGCGGGTGCCGATGACCAGCCTGATATCCGCGCAGTACAGTCTTCCCCCTGGCTCGGCGCGGCCAATTAATCTCCATTCCGGAGGAAGAGCAAGGTCCTAGCGGAAATTGTCGGCGTAGGCCTGGAGCTTCAACCGCACCGGATTGGCCGGAATCACATGATGTTCAAGGCTGTGACGGGTGGCGTAGGCGATCGCCGCCTCCTTGCTCTCGAAGGTCATGCGCACCTGCGTGTTGGTGTCGCCCGAGCCGTTCCAGCCGGTCAGCGGGTCCGGACGAAGCGCTTCGGTCCGCTCGAACTCGAGCAGCCAGCGGCCTGCGTTGGCTTTGCCGGACTGGGTCGTCTTGCGTTCGAGCTCGGTGATGCGGGCAATGGTCATGGGCGCGCAGGTGGCAAAGTGGCGGGAATGAATCAAGCGCGATCGGCGCGCTTGGTCCGCAAGGTCGCCGCCGCGCTTGCCGGATCGTCCGGCCAGGGATGTTTCGGATAGCGCCCACGCATCTCGCGCGCGACCTCGCGCCAGCTCCCGCTCCAGAAGCCCTGCAGGTCCTTGGTCGTCTGGATCGGACGTCCTGCCGGGGAGGTGATTGCGAGGGTAAGTGGAATTCGACCGCCGGCGACCATCGGATGCTGCGACAATCCAAACAGCGCCTGTGCGCGAACCTCGACTGTAGGACCGCCCGGGGCGGAATAATCGATGCTGAGGCTGCTTCCGGCTGGAGATTGGAAATCAGGCGGCGCGAGGCTGGTGAGGAGACGGACAGCCTCATAGCCAAGCAGATGCTCGAGCGCGGTGCGCAGGGCGGGGGTTTCGATATCCGCAAGCCGCCGCTTGCCTTCGAGTATTGGCGGCAGCCATTCGTCCAGCCGATCGATCAGCATATCGTCGCTGAGCTCCGGGACGCTGCCGTCCAGCGCGTGAGCGAATGCGGCCCGGCTTCGCAGCTGGGTTGCGCTCTCGTTCCATGGAAGCAAAGCAAGGCCGTGCACGCGCACGCCTTCTAGCAGAGCGACGTCGATCGCCTGCCGATCTGGCTTTGGGTCGGGACCGCTGGCAAGGCGAACGCGGCCGAGACGACGCGTTCTTGTCGGGGTGACCGACCCGGTCGCCGGATCGAAGTCCGCCTCGTGACGCACCTCGATCTTGTCGCCAAACAGCGCAAGCGCATCCTCTTCGTCGATTGCAGCTGCGGAAAGGATGCGCGCGCCCGAAGCATGGCCGGCGACCTCCCCGACCGCCAGCCATTCGCTTCGGGCAAGCGGCGACGTCGGGTCGAGCCGAAACCCGCGACCGCCGACGGACTGCCAGCTCTCGCCTGAGGAATCGCGGCGGCGCGAAAGGCGGTCGGGGAAGGCAAGGGCGAGGGCGATCGCAATTCCCCTCCCGCTCGCGGGAGGGGTTAGGGGAGGGCTTGTGTGCTTCGGAGCGACAGTCCCTCCCCCCGACACCCTCCCGCCAGCGGGAGGGGGAGAGAGTCTCTGCGCCATCTTCCGCGCGGCCTCCGCCCGCTGCGACCGGTCCGACTGCCACCGCCGCCACCGTACCTCGAGATCGGGATCGTTGCCGCCGAGGCCGCGCTCGCTCAGAAGCACCGCAACATCGGCCGCAGCCCGTCCAAAGCCGCGCTGCTCCGCTTCGATCAGCATATGCGCGAGCCGCGGATCGAGCGGGAGCGCCGCAATCGCACGTCCGTGATCGGTGATCCGTCCGTCCTCATCGAGCGCACCGATCCGCTGTAACCGCGCACGGGCTTCTGCGAGACCTGAGGCCGGCGGCGGATCCAGGAAAGGCAGCCGGGCGGGATCCCCTTCTCCCCACAACAGGCTCGTCAGCAGCAGGCTCGACAGATCGGCTTCCAGGATCTCCGGCGGATCATGGGCCGGGAGCGATGCCGTAGCCGCCTCTTCCCACAATCGTATCGCAATGCCGGGACCCTGCCGCGCGGCACGTCCGGCGCGCTGCGTCGCCGCGGCGCGGCTGACCTTTTCGGTCGCGAGCCGAGTCAGGCCGGCGCCACGGTCGTAACGCGGACGCCTTGCGAGGCCGCTGTCGACGACGATCCGCACATCCTCCAGCGTTACGCTTGTTTCCGCGATGCTGGTCGCAAGCACCACCTTGCGCTTGCCGGCAGGCGGAGCGGCGAGGGCGGCCCGCTGGCCGGCGGGATCGATGCCGCCGTGCAAAATGTGGAGTTCGCAGCCGGCCGGCAACGGCCCGAGCGCCTCGGCGGTGCGCTCGATTTCGGCAACGCCGGGGAGGAAGGCCAGCAGCGAGCCTTCATGCTCTCGCAGCGCCTTGCTGGCAGTGGATGCGACATCGGCCTCGATCCGGACCGCCGGATTGCGGCCGACGTGGCGAAGCTCGAGCGCGTGGCTGCGCCCCTCGCTCACGATTCTTGGCGGGTCGCCAAGCAGACGGCCGAACCTTTCACCGTCGAGCGTTGCCGACATTGCCACGATCCTGAGGTCAGGCCGCAATGCGGTTGCGGCGTCGAGCGCAAGCGCAAGGCCGAGATCATTGTCGAGGCTGCGTTCGTGGACTTCGTCGAACAGGACCGCGGACACTCCGCCGAGCTCCGGATCAGCCTGGATCCGCGACAGGAAGACGCCATGAGTCATGACGATCAGACGCGTGAGCTTCCCGACCTTGCTGTCCAAGCGAGTCGCATATCCGATCGTCTCGCCGGGAGCTTGCCCGCGCTGCCGCGCCATGAACTCCGCCGCCGCCCTTGCCGCCAGGCGCCGGGGCACCAGCAGCAACACTTCGTCCGTGCACCAGGGCTCGGCGAGTAGGGCAGGGGCAACCTGCGTCGTCTTGCCCGCACCCGGCGGTGCGATCAGCAGCGCGCGCGCGCCGTCGCGAAGCGCCGCCATAAGCTCCGGCAGCACCGTCAGGACCGGCAGATTGGCGCCAGCCGCTCTTCTCGGCTCGGGAATCACGCTGTCCGCGTAACGTTAACCATGATAAACTTTCGGCTCCTGACGGAACGGAGGAAGTCATGGGCAAGCCTTACAGGCATCTGATGATTTGTGGTTGCGCATTCGCGGCTTTGTCGGCGTGCAACAAGTCGGAGTCCGACACGCCCGCTGCACCAAACGCGGCCGTAACCGAAGACAGAGCGGCCGATCCGATCCAGAGTGCGATGGCCGCCGCGCCCGAATCCATCGGCCGTGACGCCACGATCGTCCAGGCCGGTGCCGATGGGTCCATGAAGACGCTGCGCGCCGGGAACAACGGCTGGACCTGCATGCCCGACAATCCGCAGACCCCCGGCAACGATCCGATGTGCATGGACGCCAATGCGATGAATTGGGCGGCCGCCTGGATGGGGCACAAGACACCGCCCGCGAACTCTGTGGGTTTGATGTACATGCTCAAGGGCGGCAGCGACGCAAGCAACACCGATCCCTACGGGCAAAAGCCTGCCGACGGGAAATGGGTGGACACCGGTCCGCACGTCATGGTGGTGGGTGCGGAGTCGCTCAACAAGCTTTATCCAGCGAGCGCGTCGCCCGACACCTCGAAGCCTTACGTGATGTTCGGCGGTACGCCCTACGCACACGTGATGGTGCCGATCAAATAACCGCTCAATAAGCCCGGGCGACGGCGAACTCGGCGGCTTCGGTCAGCGCCGACTTGCTGCGCCCACCACCGAACCCGGCGAGCGCGTCGATCGCCCGACGTGCATAATGGCGCGCGCGCTCGATCGTGTCGTCCAGGGCTCCGGTCGATCGGACCAGCGCGATCGCTCGCCCAAGGTCGTCGTCGCTGTTCGCGGCTCCGGAAATCGCCTCCCGCCAGAAGGCGCGGTCGGCATCGGAACTGCGCGCATAAGCGAGGATCACCGGAAGCGTCATCTTGCCGTCGCGGAAGTCGTCGCCGACACCTTTGCCCATCGTCTCGACGTCCGATGCGTAATCGATCACGTCGTCGATCAGCTGGAACGCGATGCCGAGATTGCGGCCGTAGCTTTCGAGCGCGAGTTCGGCATCCTCGCCCGCTTCGGCAACCACCGGCGAGACCCGGCACGCCGCTGCGAAGAGCGCGGCGGTCTTGGCGCTGATGATGCGCAGATATTGCTCCTCGTCGGTCTCGATCCGGCGCTGAGCGGTCAGTTGCTCGACCTCGCCCTCGGCGATCACCGCCGACGCATGGCTCAGGATCTTGAGCACCTTGAGGCTGCCGTCCTCAACCATCAGCTCGAACGCGCGGCTGAACAGGAAATCGCCGACCAGCACGCTGGCCGGATTGCCCCAGATCAAATTGGCCGTGCGCTTGCCGCGCCGCATTCCGGACCCGTCGACAACGTCGTCGTGGAGCAGGGTGGCGGTGTGGATAAACTCGACCGCGGCGGCCAGCTTATGGTGCCGCGTTCCTGGATATCCGAGCAGGCTCGCGCAGGCGAGTGTCAGCATCGGACGCATCCGCTTGCCGCCGCCCGCGATCAGATGCCCGGCAAGTTCCGGAATCAGCGCGACCTTCGACTGCATTCGGTCGAGGATCACCGCGTTGACGCCGTTCATGTCGCCCGCGACCAGCTCCATCAGCGGGTCGAGCGATGGTTCGGACGGCGAGCGAAGCGGAATTACGTTAGCGGTCACCGCGCCGTCCTAGCCGCGCACAGCCGTTTTTCCTAGCCGCCCGGGCCAGCTTGCGCTCGACGCGAAGGCCGGGTGGATACGCAAGTGCCGAGATGAGTTAAGCCATGCAAATGACGGTCAGGAGAATATAAGTGGCCAAGAGCACGACCAAGGGTTCCGGCGCCGGCAGCCGCAAAGCATCGGACAAGGCCAACGCAAAGGCGAAGAAGGCGAGCCCCAAGTCCGCACCGCGCAAGGCCCTCGCTACCCGGCCGCAGAAATCCTCCGGCGGAAGCCGTAAGGACGATGCCAACAACGCGGCCGACATGTTCGTGAAGATTCTTCAGAGCCCGATCGTCGCCGATATGCTGGCGGTTGCCGCGACGGCCGCGCTCGCGGCTCTTGCCGAGCACGGCTTCAGCCGCTCCGGCGCGAACGGCGACGGCAAGCGGGCGGGCAAAGCAGTCAAGGAAGCCGGCAAGGCCGCCGCGGCAGCCATCGGTCGCCGCCTGAAAACCGAAGTCGACGAAATTCGCCGCGCCGCTAAGGCTGGCGCCGAAGAAGCGTAAGCCGGGCGCGGCCGACGTCGCGCTCCGCTTCGATGGAACAATCTCCCGGATCGAAGCGATCGCCGCGCGCGGTCTCGACCGACATCCAGCCGTGCGGTGCAAGCCAGCCGGCGGCGATCACGGCCGCCACGGCTGCGCTGCCTGAACCTTGCTCATAAGGCGGATCGGCCAGGACCAGGTCGAACGGGTCTGAGCGCGGTAGAGCGAGGGCCGAGCCGCCGAGGATCTGGACGCGACCCTCCGCACCGAGCTTGGCCGCATTGGTGCGGATCGCGGCAATTGCCTTAGGGTCCCGCTCGACGAAAGTGGCCGATGCCGCCCCGCGCGAGAGCGCCTCGAATCCCAGCGCGCCACTTCCGGCGAACAGGTCCGCGACGCGGAGTTCGTCAAACGTGCCGAGCCTGCTGGTGAGCATGGAGAAGAGCGTTTCCCGGACCCGGTCGGCCGTTGGCCGCGTGTCCATTCCCGCGGGTGCGATCAACGGACGGCCGCGCCATGCGCCGGCGATGATTCGCATCTTAGATCCTCCCCGGAACGGGGAGGGGGACCGCCCGAACGTCAGTTCGGGTGGTGGAGGGGGCGCCCTCCGTCAGTTCCGCTGCGCGGACCTGCCACCTCCCCGTTTCGGGGAGGATCATTTGAGCGTAGCTCGAAAATGGGCAAGCGCGTTCTGATCGATTTCGCGGACCGCGCCCGGCTCCATGCCTTCGACGCCGAATGGGCCGTAAGCCGTCCGGATCAGGCGCGAGACCTGCAGCCCAAGATGTTCCAGGATCCGCCGGACCTCGCGGTTCTTGCCTTCGGCCAGGCTAAGCTCGATCCAGCAATTGCGTCCCGTCCGCCGTTCGAGATTGGCGTTGATCGATCCGTAGCGCATGCCCTCGATCGTCACCCCTTCCGACAAATCCTCCAGCTGCGCCTGCGTCACATGTCCGAACGCACGCGCGCGATAGGTGCGGACAACCCCCGTCCTGGGAAGCTCGAGCGCGCGCTTGAGCTCGCCGTCGTTGGTGAGCAGCAGAAGCCCTTCAGTCATGAAGTCGAGCCGGCCGACGGGCATCACCCGCGGGAGGCCGGGCGGCAGCTTGTCGTATATTGTCGGCCGTCCCTTCGGGTCATTCGCCGCGGTCAGGCAGCCCTGCGGCTTGTAGAAGCGGAACAATTGCGCCGTGCCGGGCGGCCGTACGGGCTTGCCGTCCACGGTCACGCCCGAAAGATCCTCAAGCAGAGTCGCCGGAGTCTTCAGCGTCTCGCCATTGAGCGCGATCCGTCCTTCCGCGATCATCCGTTCAATCTCGCGGCGCGATGCAACGCCGGCGCGAGCGAGCAATTTGGCAATGCGCTGCGGCCCGGTTTCGCGCGGCTGTGGCGCTCGGGACGCACGCGGCGGACCCTTTCGTTGTGGGGGCGGCACATGTTCACGTTTCGGGCGTTGCGGGGGCAATGGTCTAAATCCTCAGGGGCGCGATGCTGTTCGGGAAGCACAAGCGGAAGGTCAAGCGCATCCTCATCGTCGAGGACGAGCCGCTCACCGCATTCGACAATGAAACCATGCTGTCCGACGCCGGATATGAGGTCGTCGCGACGATCGACAAGTTCGAGGACGCGCTCGAGGTGATCGAACGCGAACCCGTCGACCTGATTGTCAGCGACGTTCGGCTGCGCAGCCAGCAGACCGGCATCGACCTCGCTCGGGCCGCCAAGGAAAAGGGCATCCCGACCTTGTTTGCGACCGGACACCCATACCCGGAGGCAGCGGCGGTGGCGGTCGGATGCCTGATGAAACCCTACACCGAACGCCAGCTTAAAGGTGCGATCGAGGCGGTCGACCGATTCCTTTCCGGCGAGGCCGCCAAGCCCCCGAAGGGGCTCGAGCTGTTCGGGGGCTCACCACAGTCTTAGCTGCCGTTCAGCCGAGGGCTAGGCAGGCCGTGAAAGCTTGCCTAGGTCGATTCCAGCTTCAGGGAGGTTGATGCATGGCCGGAGAACGTCCGAAGGGCTGGAGACTGCTCAAGGAGGCGCTTTCGACCCGCAAGTCGGCGGTCATGCTCGCATTCGGTTTTTCGGCGGGTCTGCCCTTCTCGCTGCTGGTTGGAACCTTGACCGCATGGCTCGGCGAGGTTGGCGTCAAGCTGGCGACGATCGGCATCTTCTCGTGGATCGGCCTTGCCTATTCGTTCAAATTCCTGTGGTCGCCAGTCGTCGACCGCGTTCGTCTGCCGCTGCTGGAACGGCTCGGACGGCGGAAGAGCTGGATCGTGCTCGGCCAAACGGTGGTCGGAAGCTGCCTGGCGCTTCTGGCAATGACCGACCCCGCGGCCGCCATCGGCAATTTCGTCCTGATCGCCTTCATCGCGGCAATCGCATCGGCAAGCCATGACATCGCCATCGATGCCTGGCGCATCGACCAGGCCGACGAGGACACGCCGGTCGAATTGCTGTCGGCCGTCTATCAGTTCGGCTACCGAAGCGCCGCGATCGTCGGTGGCGCCGTTGCGCTCGTCCTCGCCGCGCGAATGAGCTGGCCCAACGTCTATCTGATCATGGCCGCAATCTTCGGCGGCTTGCTGCTGATCACGCTCACTGCCCCGGACAGTTCGCGGCCGGAGCGCGGATCGCTTTACGGCGCGCTCGCCGAACCGGGGGCGCTCAGGCCGCGCGTTCGCGCTGCGCTGCTCGCAATCGTCGGCGCAAGCTGGCTGTGGGCGATCTTGCGCCTGATCACCTTCGCGGTGTCGATGCTCACTCCGGCGGACCCGAGTGCGCCACCGCGGTCGGTGGGCGACTTCACCAAGACGTGGGGCGTGCTGATCATCGTCGCGACCGTGTTCGTGCCGCTCACCGTATCGGCCATCGCCAATCACCTCGCGCGGCAGCCGCACCGCGTTCTCGACGCTCACGATCCGACGGTCGGGCCGGGCCGGACGGTGATGAACCACCTTTATTCGGCGCTAGTCGACCCGCTGAGCGAACTTTGCCGGCGGATGGGGTGGGGCGTGCTCGCTGCGATCGGGTTCATCCTGACCTATGCTATCTGCTACAACATCTGGGCCAGCTTCGCTTACCCATTCTATCTTGATTACCTTCATTACACGAAGGACGAGGTCGCCTTCGCCTCGAAGATCTTCGGCATCATCATGACGATGGTGGGCATCAGCCTGGGTGGCTATCTGTTCGCGAAGATCGGGCGTTTCCCGACCATCCTGCTCGGCGCCGTGCTGCCTCCGCTCGGCAATTTCCTCTACGCCGACCTTGCCGACGGCAGCCCTTATATCGACGCATTCGCGCACGCGGTAAGGCTAGACGCGCTCGCAGTCGCGTTCGGAAGCGACGAGCGCATGATGCGGCTGCTGCTCGCGATCTCCTATGAGAATATCAGCACGGGCCTCGCCCTGACCGCCTTCGTTGCTTACGTTTCGAGCATCGTCAGCAAGAAATATGGCGCGATCCAGTACGCCTTGCTTTCCTCCCTCCTGTCGCTGGTCGGAACGCTTGGCCGCGGAGCGGTGGGCGAGGCGTTCGACCTCTACGGATATGCACCGGTGTTCCGTTGGACGGCGGCAACAGCCGTGATATCGGTGATCTTCGTTCTGCTGGAATGGGCGCGAGTGAAGGCACGCGACAAGCGCGAAGCGGCCGCCGTGCCCGCGGACACGCCAGCGAAGGCGAACGAAGCGCTTGGCGAAACCGGGGAGCCGGCGCGCTAGGCGAGCGGGGGCTCAAATGGTTTTTTTCGCGCTGATCCTGGCGCTTCAGGTTTATTTCGTCGTTGACGTGATCCGGCACGGGCGGAGCGGCATCTGGATCATGGCGCTTGTCATGCTGCCGCTGGCGAGCTCGATCGCTTACTTCATCATCGAAGTTTACCCGCGCCTGCACGGCAACCGCCACGTGCGCACCGCGCGGCAGAAGGTCATCGAAAAGCTCGACCCCGAGCGCGAGCTGCGGGCCGCGCGCGATGCGCTCGATGTCGCAGATACGATGGCGAATCGCTTGCGCGTGGCCGATGCGTTGAGCGCTCTCGGCCGGCACCCGGAAGCACTCCCGCTGTACAGGAGCGGGGCCGGTCTGCGGCCGGATTTCCGCACCGGCGAGAAGCTCGCGCGCTGTCTCTACCTCAACGATAAGCCCGGTGATGCGCTGGCGATGCTCGAAAGCCTACCGAAAGTGACGGGGCAGTCGGACAAGGACCGCGCCGCCTTGCTTCGCGCGCGCATTCTCGAGGATCTCGACCGGACGGATGAGGCGCTCGCTCTCTACGCGGATGTGGTCCAGCGGATGCCGGGCGACGAGGCGCGCTGCCGCTATGCCGCGCTGCTGTTGAAGCTTGGCCGCAACGGCGATGCGCGCACGGTGCTGGAGGAGGTCGAGCATCGCCATAAAAGGCTCGACCGGCACAGCCGGGCCGCAGACGCTCCGATGTACGAGTGGGCGCTCAAGGAGCTGCAGACGCTCCGCGCCTAGTCGGGCGGTTGATCGTTCGCCGCCAGAACCTGGCCGGCAAGGTAGAGCGAACCGAAGATCAGGATTGGGGCATCCGCCGGTGCCGCCGCGATCACCGATTGCACGCTGTCGCTCGCGCTGGCCGGAATGCCGAGAGTGTCGGCGATTGCGACAAGGTCTTGCGGGCTTCGGCATTCGTGGTCAGGAATTCCGACCGCATGGACGTGCTCGGCAATGCCCGCGAACGGTTGCAGCATCGCGTGCGCGTCCTTGGTCTTGAGGCTCGCGAAGATGAGCTGCAGCGGGCGGTCGGCGAATTGACGTCTCGCCCAAGCCGCCACCAGCCGCGCCGCCGAGGCGTTGTGCCCGCCGTCGATCCACACTTCGCGTCCACCGGTCAGCGGACCGTCGCCAAGCCGCTGCAGTCGGGCGGGCCAGTTCGTCCAGCCCATCGCCGCGCCCAAGGCGCTGTGCGGCACGGCAAACCTGTCCTGGTGGCGCAGCATCGCGATCGCCAGCGCTGCGTTGAGAACCTGGAAGCGACCGGGCAGCCGCGGCAGGGGAAGATCGAACGCACCTTGTTCGTCATGATAGCGGAGGCGCTTGCGCTCGGCGATCGCGTCCCACGGTCCACCGCGCGGAAGCCAGGGCGCACCCACCGAGCTCGCAATCTGACCGATCCGGCCGGCGACGGCCGGGGGATACAGCTGGGTGACAAGCGGCACGCCCGCCTTCGCGATCCCGGCCTTTTCGGCGGCGATATCGGGCAGCCCGGACCCGAGGAATTGCTGGTGGTCGAGGCCGAGGCTGGCGATTGCCGTGACGAGCGGCCGTTCGACGACGTTGGTCGCGTCGAGCCGTCCGCCCAGCCCGACTTCGAGGATGCAGGCATCCGCGGGCGTCCGCGCGAACGCCAGGATTGCCACGGCCGTCGTCACCTCAAAAAAGCTCGGCTCGATGCCCCCGCTCGCATCCAGCACTTCCGTCAAGAGCACCGAGAGAGGCTCATCCTCGATCAGCCGGCCGGCGATCCGGATCCGCTCGTTGAACCGGACCAGGTGCGGGCTGGAAAACATGTGAACGCTGTTGCCCGCCGCCTCGAGCGCCGACCGCAGGAACGCGCAGGTCGAGCCTTTGCCGTTGGTCCCGGCGACATGGAAGACGGGCGGCAGCGAGTCCTGTGGACGGCCGAGCCGGTCGAGCAGGCGTGCGATCCGGTCGAGGCCGAGCCGGTCCCCGGCAGGTGAGAGTTTGGCCAGGCGGTCGAGCTGGGCCTGGACGGCGGGATGGGTGGAGCGAGCGGAGTCGGCCATTAAATCCTCCCTGTCGCGCAGCGATGGGGAGGGGAACCATCCGAAGGATGGTGGAGGGGTGTTGGGCCGATTACCCCTCCACCATCGAATCTTCGTTCGATGGTTCCCCTCCCCACGAGCTTCGCTCGCAGGGAGGGACTGTGAGTCACGCCGCTTCGCGCTCCGGCGCGAGATAGCCGATCAGCTGCGCCAGCCGCTCCCGCAAGGAGCCGCGATGCACGACCATGTCGATGATGCCGTGCTCCAGCAGATATTCGGCGCGCTGGAAGCCTTCAGGAAGCTTCTCGCGGATGGTCTGCTCGATCACCCGCTGCCCGGCGAAGCCGATCAGTGCGCCGGGCTCCGCGATCTGCACGTCGCCAAGCATCGCATAGGATGCGGTGATTCCGCCGGTGGTCGGATCAGTCAGCACGACGATATATGGCAGCCCGGCATCCTTGAGCATCTGCAGCGCGACCGTGGTCTTCGGCAATTGCATCAGGGACAGAGCTCCCTCCTGCATCCGCGCGCCTCCACCCGCCGTGAAGATAATGTAGGGGCAGCGTTCCCGGATCGCCGCTTCGACGCCCACGACAAAGGCGGCACCAACGGCGGTGCCCATCGAACCAAGCATGAATGCCGTGTCCTGAACCGCGACGATGGCCTTGCGACTATCGATCGTACCGCGCGCGGTTATCAATGCGTCCCGCTGGTTCGTTGCGCCGCGCGCGGCTTTCAGCCGGTCGGTGTAGCGCTTGGTATCCTTGAAGCGCAGCGGATCCTCGCGCACTTCCGGCGCCGGCAGGATCTGGTGCTTGCCGCCATCGAACAGTTGCGCGAAGCGGTCCTTCGGGCCGATGCGGTCGTGATGGTCGCAGCGTGGGCAGACCTTCAGATTTTCTTCCCATTCCTTCAGGAACACCATCGTCCCGCACTTGCCGCACTTGTGCCACAGCGTGTCGGTCGTCTGGCGCTTGGGGAGGAAGGGAATCCCGTTCCGGACTCGGCTAAGCCAGCTCATTGAACACCTTCTGCTTCGATTTCACGAGCGATCGATCGGATCGCCTCCGCGGGATCGCGCGCTTCCGTAATCGGGCGCCCGATCACCAGCATGGAAGCGCCATCGTCAAGCGCCTGGCGCGGCGTGACCACCCGCTTCTGATCGCCGATGTCCGCGCCTGCGGGCCGCACCCCCGGCACCACGAAATAGCCATCGGGCCAGGACTGGCGCGCCGCGCTGACCTCGGCTCCCGAGCATACCATGCCGTCGACGCCGCAGCTCCGCGCAAGATTCGCGAGGCGCCGTACCTGATCGGCGGGCGAGCCGGAAACGCCGGCGCTCGCCAGATCCTCTTCATCGAGGCTGGTGAGGACCGTAACCGCGACAATCTTCGTGTTGGCGGAAGCGGCAGACTTCGCGGCCTCCAGCATCGCCCGGCCACCGGCCGCATGAACCGTAAGCACCGCGGGCGCGATTTGCGCCAGCGCCGCGACCGACTTTCCGACCGTGTTCGGGATGTCGTGCAACTTGAGGTCGAGGAAGATCGGCAGGCCGAGTTCAGCGATGCTTGCGACGCCCGCGGGCCCGTTGGCGCAAAAGAATTCGAGACCCAGCTTCAGACCGCCTGCATGGCCGCGCACCGCCTCCGCAATGCCGATGGCGCGCCTGAGATCCGGCGTGTCGATCGCGACGAAGATCGGGCTCACAGTTCAGGTGCCTCCCCGCGTACCCGCGTCGCCGGCTCGACGGCTGGCGGAGCAACGCTTCGCTCCAACGCCTCGATGCGCCGCCGGGCCGACCACAGGCGCCCGCGAAGGATCAGGAATGTCGGCACGAAGCCGAGCAGGAACACGACCGCGATCAGCAGCGGTATCTTCACGTCCGCCTGCAAGTCGCTCCACAGGTTCAGCGTGACCGGGTTCCAGTTCACCCAGGCGAATAAGGCGACGATGACCGCCACCGCCATCCAGAACAGGGTCTTGAGGAATTGCATCGCTGTCGCTCCCGGCCGCGCCTTTAGGCGAGCAGGGCGGCTATGGCCAGCATTGGGGAGCGCACATTCAGCGCCACGCGCCGCGACGACCCCGGGTTTAGATTTTTACGCCGGCGCGGCGGGCAAAATCGAACCGGCGCTCCTCCACCTTCAGGCGTGCCCTGTCGCGTGCATCTTCCTCGGTTGCAACAAGCAGGTTTTGGGTGACATTGGCCAGGTGGTCGCGCATCAGTTTCCGCGCGGCGTCCGGGTCGCGCTCACGCAGTGCGCCAAGAACAAGTTCATGCTCGTCGACCGGGGGCGCGGCGGCCGACCCCCGGCCGGCCGCGCCCTCTTTTCTGGCTTCCCCCCGTGCTTGAAGTGCTGCGAACGGCATTCGTCGCAGCCATGAATCGCTTCGTCGCGCGGGCTGCTCCAGCAGATTGAGCGCTCGCCCCGCCGCCGCCACAGGGGAGCGGAGGGTGGGGACCGTTATTTTGAAGAGTTCATCGAAGGTCGGACTGGCGGCAGCTGCGGTGCTGGGGGCGACCGCGGTTCTGGCCATGCGGCCGCATGCCGCTGCCGAGCGCCACGCAGCCCCGACCGTGGAGGCGCACCGCACGCTTGCCACCGTCGCTGTCGGCAACCGCCGCAACGTCGATTATGTCGCGATCGACGGCCGGTTGAAGCGCCTGATCGCCAAACCGGCGATGGTCGGAATGGCGGTCGGAATCGTCGAGAACGGCCGCATCACTTTCCTTTCGGGCTATGGCGAGACGCTCGCAGGATCGGGCGAGAAGGTCAGCCCCGACACCGTCTTCCGCTGGGCCTCGGTATCGAAGAGCGTCGCCGCGACGATGGTCGCCAAGCTTGCCGAACAGGGCAAGGTCAGCCTGTCGGCACCGATCGCGCAATATGGCACCAGCCTCCATCTTCCGGCCGGCGCCGAATATCGCGCGACCGTCGGCGATGTGCTCAGCCACCGCCTGGGCCTCTACCGCAACGCATACGACAACAAGCTCGAGGAGGGGCAGGACCCGCACTTCCTCCGCCAGGCGCTCGCTCAGCTCAACCTCATTTGCGCTCCCGGCACCTGCTGGAGCTATCAAAACGTTGCCTACGACACCTCTTCCGAACTGGTCGAGAAGGTCACCGGCAAGACCTACGCTCAGAACCTGGGAGAGCAGCTGTTCAATCCGATTGGAATGACCAGCGCGAGTGTCACTCGCCAGGGGCTGATGAGCGCCAAGAGCTGGGCGCGTCCGCACAGCGTGGGTCGCAAGCCGCTCGAGGTCAACGAAGCCTATTACCGTGTGCCCGCGGCCGGGGGCATGAACAGCAACATCAAGGACATGAGCCTGTGGATGATCGCGCAGATGGGGCTGATGCCCGACGTGCTGTCGCCCAAGCTGCTCAACACGATCCACGCGCCGCTGGTGAAGACCCCCGGCGAGCGCGGGCGGCTGCGCAACTTCCTCGAACGCCTGGGGGAGGCTGATTATGGCTATGGCTGGCGAAGCTATGATTATGCCGGCCACCACATCGTCGGCCACCGCGGCGGAGTCTCCGGCTATCGTTCGCTGATCCTGTTCGACCCGCAGCTGAAAAGCGGCGTCGTTGCGCTGTGGAACAGCAACACCAGCCAGCCGGGCGGAGTCGAATTCGAGGTGATGGACATGCTCTACCACCTGCCGTTCCGCGACTGGATGAAGATCGACAGCGGACCCGCGGCGCCGGCGCCGGTCGCCGCTTCCGAAGAAGACCAATCGAGCGGCTCGCCCGGCCGGGGGTGAAGCGACATGTGCAACCTCTACAACCAGACCACCGCGCCGGAAGCTTTGCGCAGCCTGTTCGCCGGGCGCGATATGATGCTGCGCTTTCCGGAGGGGATTCCGAACCTCCAGCCACGCGATATCTGCATTACCGATCCAGCGCCGATCGTGCGCGCCGACGCAGGCGACTTCGACCTGATCGTTCGTCGCTGGAGCTGGCCGGGGCCAGGCGGAAAACCGGTCTATAATTTCCGCGCGGACGGGCGCGAGTTCGCAAGCGGGCGCTGCCTGATCGTCGCCGACGGCTTTTACGAATTCACCGCGCCGGCCGATCCGAAGCAGAAGCGGAAAGACCGCTGGCTGTTCGCGCATCCGCACGGAGAGCCGCTGGGAATCGCCGGGCTCATCCGCGACATGCCGGGGATCGGCCAGGCGTTCACCATGCTGACGACCGAGCCGGGGCCCGATGTGGCTCCCTATCATCATCGCCAGGTTGCGGTCCTGACATCCGAACGCTGGCGGGCCTGGCTCGACCACCGCGCACCGGCAAGCGAACTCATCGGCCCTCTTCCGGCCCGCACGCTGTCGGTGAGTGCCGCCGCTCGTTGATCGGTTCGCTGTTTAGCCGTTCTTCCGCGCCGCTTCCGACACAAGATAGCCGATCGCTTTCCAATCTAAGCCCCACTCCATCGTTTATTATCAAGGGAATAGGCACGGACTCAGGAACATGTGCCGCCGCCCTCGGTTCTTGCCCCGACACGAAAAACAGCGGAGTTTCCCATGGCCGAGACCAAAAGTTTGGACGCGATTCAGCTGCTCAAGCAGGACCATCGTGAAGTTGAGGAATTGTTCGAGCAGTTCGAGAAAGCGAAGGGCGACGGCCGCAAGCAGAAGCTTGCGCAACAGATCTGCCTCGAGCTTTCGGTCCATGCGATGATCGAGGAAGAGATTTTCTACCCGGCGTGCGAGGGCAAGGTGTCCGAAGACGACCTCAAGGAAGCCTTCGTCGAGCATGACGCGGCCAAGGTGCTGATGACGCAGATCGAGGCCGGCGACGGGCAGAGCGACGACTTCTTCGACGCCAAGGTCAAGGTGCTCCAGGAAGAGATCGAGCATCACGTCAAGGAAGAGGAAAGCGGCAAGGAAAGCATCTTCTCGCAGGCCCGCGACGCCGGACTGGACCTCAAGTCACTTGGCGAACAGCTTGCCACCCGCAAGGCCGAACTGCTTGAGCAGTTCGAGGCAACCGGGCTTCCCAAGCCCGAACTGACGACGATGGAACCCGCCGTCTGATCAGGCGGTGGCCGGACTCCAGCAGCTTCTGGTATTAGGATGTTGACCTGGAGGCCCGGCCGCCCCTGACCGACGATGCCGCCTGCGACCTGATCGTGGTCGGCTCCGGCGGGAAATCAGGCCCACTACCCGCAGCGCCTGAGCGCCTGACGCGACGCCGCCACCGCCCGATGTGATCGGACGATGGCGGTCGGCAAAGCTCGGCAGGGGAGGGGCCGGCCTTTTAGCTTCCGATGAGCACTGGCGTTCCCACTTGGGTCACGCCGTAGAGCTTGGCGGCGAACGCTGATGGCAAACGGACGCAGCCGTGCGATGCGGGCCGGCCCGGATTATGACCAGCATGAAGCGCGATCCCGTAGCCATCGATGCGCTGCATGAACGGCATCGGCGCGTTGTCATACTTCTTCGACCGGTGCAGCGGCTTCTTCTCGAGCACGTTGAAAATGCCGGTCGGCGTCGGCTTCTCGTCCTTGCCGCTGGAAATGGTCGAAACCGCCATCAGCGTGTTGCCGCGGTAGAGGTAGGCGCGCTGGTCCGACAGGCTGACGACGACCCGCTCGGCGCCTGCGGAAGCCGGCACATCGCGCCATAGATATTGGCCCGGCCTCAACTCCTTGTCGCCAAAGGCGTCAATCATATCGGCGCTCGCGATCGCGGCCGCTTCCGAGGCTTGCGACTTCGCTTCAAATGTTTCGATCGAGGCGAGGGCAGGGGTCGCGGGAACCGAAAGAGCGAACGCACCCGTTACCGCCAGCGCCATAGCTAGCTGTTTCATTTCACGTCTCTTTTTCAAAACCAACTTTGACTTGACAATGCTTGCATCCCCATTCGGGTTCCTCGATTCATCGAGTCTGGGGAGTAACGATTGCGCCACCGGGTTTCATCCGTCGGAACGAAAATGTGCGCTCTGCGGTTCAAGGGCTGCACGCATTGAGGGAGATCCGATATGAAACGCTTAGCGATCTGCGTCGCTGCCGCCGCGCTCGTGACGGGATGTGCACCGCGTACCGCCCCCATCGCCCCGGCGGCCATGATCGATCCCAACAACCCATTGTTCGCGCCGGGCTATATGGCGACTGCCGCAAGCGGCGATCAGTTCGAAATTCAGTCGAGCCAGCTTGCACTGCAAATGTCGCAGAATCCGGCCGTTCGCGCGTTCGCGCAGATGCTGATCGCCGATCATATGCGCATGTCGCAGCAGATGGCCGTCTCCGCGCAGTCGGCCGGGCTGATGGCGCCTGCGCCGATACTCCTGCCACAGCACCAGGCGATGCTCGATCAGTTGCGGGCCACGCCCTATGGATCTTTCGACATGGCTTTCCGGGATGCACAGGTGAATGCGCACCAGCAGGCGCTCGCCCTCCACCAGAATTTTGCGGCGAGCGGCGACGTGCCCGCGCTGCGGAGTGTCGCTGCCGGTGCGGTTCCGGTAATTCAGGCGCATCTTTCGCAGGCGCAGACGCTGAACGTTATGGCCGCGCCGCCGCCGATGCAGATGCCGCCCGCTAGGACGACTCCGCGCCCGGGCGAGCGCGGCTGAGCTAGTCGCGGTTCGCGAGCGCGGCGTAACTGCCGTAGCTCGCGACCGCGAAGGGCACGAAATAGGTCAGCATCAGCTTCCACCAGACCGGCGCTTGGCCAGCGGCGATCTCCGGACCCTGGTTGATCGCGTTCAGCAACGTGCCGATCAGTACCGCGACCGTCAACGACCGGCGCACCGCAGGCCCGGCGAACGTCGCGCGCAACGCCTGCTTACTGCGCATCGGCGCGATAAGCGTATGGGCCGATGAGCGTTCCGACGAAGCCGCCCGCCGTCTTGGTGCTGAGGATCCCGCCGTCCTCGCCCTGCCGAAGCGTACGCCACTGGCCGGGCTTGAGCGCGTAAGCAAAGTCGTAGAGCCCACCGCGTGCCTGGATGCGCAAATAGACGGGCGCGTTCGGAGCGGCGCGAAGCGGGGCGGAGGCGATGACGGCGCCTTTCGCCGGGTCCTTCGGGCCGGCGCGGCGCTCGAGGACGACGCGGTTGCGCGCGACCGAAAGCGCGAACCAATATTCGTCGTTCTGAAGCGCAGCGAGGCCTGCGCGATCAGCTTCGCCACGCGGATTGAAGCGCACCGCCGTCGAGACGCTGGCATACATATGCTGCTGTCGCCGGGCGATAAAGCTTGGATTGCCGAAGTCGCCGAGGCCGACCGGGCGCGGAGTCAAATGCAGCGCTCCGCCCGACAGTGAATGCCAGCGCTCGCGCGGGTTGCGCATCATCATCCATTCGGGACCCAGCGCCTTGCCGGCAAACTCCTCGCGCAGCACCATGTGGCGCGTGTTGAATGGCTTGCCGGATGCGGGGAGCGGCGGCATTCTGTGTGTGTAAGGGATCGGTTGGCCGGGACGACTGATGCGCGGCCAGCCATTTTGCCAGGTCACCGGCAGCATGAAAGTTTCGCGCCCCGTGTTGTAAAAATCGCCCTCGTACGGGCGGGTGCCGAGGAAGACCGACCACCAGTCGCCGTTGGGAAGCTGCACGAGGTCCGCGTGTCCGGTCGAAGTAATCGGATTCGGGCGCTTGGCCGGCAGGTCGCGCTGGGTCAGGATCGGATTTTGTTCCCACGGCACATAGGGGCCGAGCACGTCGTGGCTGCGGAAGATCACTTCGCTATGCCGCTCCTCGGTCCCGCCCTCGGCCGCCATCAGATAGTAGAATCCGTTGTGCTTGAAGAGGTGCGGGCCTTCGATCCACACCGGCTTCTTCGGCGGGTCAACGCCGCCGTTGATGACCATCTTGCGGGGGCCGAAGCTGGTGTTGGTCGTCGGGTCGAACTGCTGGATCCAGATCGCGCGGTGACCCTCCCATTGCTCCTTGCCCTCGGGATTGTCGTTGTTCAAAATCCACGCGCGACCGTCATCGTCGAAGAAAAGCGAGGGATCGATCCCGCCAACCTGAGGAAGCCACACCGGGTCGCTCCACGGCCCGGCCGGGTTCTTCGCGCTGATCACGAAATTGCCGCCGCAATCGACGCAGGTGTTGACGATCCGGAACGTGCCCCGGTGATAGCTGATGGTGGGCGCGAAAACGCCGCGCGACATGCCAAGCTTCTTGAAATCAAGCTGGCCCGGGCGGTGGATCGCATTGCCGATCTGCCGCCAGTTCACCAGGTCGCGGCTGTGGAAGACCGGGATTCCCGGGAACCAGGAGAATGTGGAATTGATGAGATAATAATCGGGGCCGACGCGGACGATGCTCGGGTCCGGATAATATCCCATCAGCAGCGGGTTCGCATATTCGCCGGGGCGTGGCTGCGGAAGCGGATCGTGGCCACGATATTCGAACCAGTCGAACACGGCGGCACGCGGCGCGGCTGCAGCCGAACTCACGGCGAACGCTGCCAAAACGATTGCAAGCAGTGAATTGCGCATGTGATTCTCCCCGCCGCCATTTGGTCGAGCCGCTCGCCTGCTGTCGAGCCTCGATCGCCGTCGCGATTGAATGGAGCGCACAGTCCGTTATGGGTCCGCACCTCAATCCAGCACGCGGGACAAGCCAGAATGCAGCAGTCGGATAACGCAACCCCCGGAACGGCGGCCGCCAAGGACGTGCGCGACTGGACGATCCGGCGCATCGATATCCGCTCTCCGGTCCGCGACGACGCCTGGCCGGTGGCCCGGATCGAACTCGATCATCCGGTGCGCGGACGCGTGACGGATATCGGCAAGGCTCCGGGCGCGTTCGACGCTGCTTATGTCGCCGCGGGCCACATCGTCGGCGTGTCACCGCGGCTGCTGAGCTACAATGTGCGCTCCGGTGATCCGATCGAGGGTGAGGCACTCCCGATCACCATCTCGATCACGATCGAGCTCGACGGCGGCACTTACGAAGGCACCAGCTCCGGCGCCGACCTGGTCCGCTGCTCGGTCGAGGCATGGCTGGACGCGATCGCCAAGTCGCGGTGAACTCGGGAAGCTCCGAGGCGGAGTGACCGCGCCCGACCGCTATGACGGAATCGTGCTTGGAGCTGGCGGAGCTGGCCTGATGTGCGCCGCGGTTGCGGGGCAGCGTGGGCGCAGGGTGCTGCTGGTCGACCACGCGGATGCTCCGGGCAAGAAGATCCTCATCTCGGGCGGCGGGCGCTGCAATTTCACCAATATCAACGCGGGGCCCGAGCATTATCTCTCGGCCAATTCGCACTTCATGAAGTCGGCTCTGCGGCGCTACACGGCCGCCGACTTCCTCGCGCTGGTCGAGAGCCACTGCATTGCCTGGCACGAAAAGACGCTCGGGCAGCTATTCTGCGACGGCTCCGCAAAGCAGATCGTCGCGATGCTGCTTGCCGAGTGCGAAAAGGGCGGCGTGGAGCTGCAACTCGGCGCGGCGGCGCGGGAGGTCACCCATGCAGAAGGCGTGTTCCGTGTGACGGTTGGTGATCGGGTGGTAGAAGCCGCGATGCTGGTCATTGCGACCGGCGGGCCGTCGATCCCAAAGCTCGGGGCCACCGGGCTCGCCTATGATCTCGCGCGCAAGTTCGGGCTGAAGGTCGTCGAGCCGCGACCGGCACTGGTGCCGTTAACGCTGGGCGGAGAGCAGGTGCTGTTTCGAGAACTCTCCGGGGTAGCAACGGAGGTCGTCGCGAGAGCCGGCAAGGCCATGTTCCGGGAGGCCGCGCTGTTCACGCACCGAGGGCTGTCCGGACCCGCCATCCTGCAGATATCCTCTTACTGGCGGCACGGAGAGGAGATTGGAATCGACTTCCTGCCCGATGCGGAACGCGGATGGCTAAAAGCCGCGAAGCGCGAGCGGCCAAGAGTTTCCTTCCAGACGGCACTTGGGATGCTGCTGCCGGCGCGCCTCGCGGACACGTTGAGCGACCGCCTAGGCATTTTCGCCGAACTCGGGAATATGACCGATCTGCACCTCGACGAAGCCGAGCAGCGGCTCCGCGACTGGCGCTTCCGGCCGAACGGAACTGAAGGGTTCGCGAAGGCCGAAGTCACCGCCGGCGGGATCGCGACCACGGGGCTGTCCTCTCAAACGATGGAAGCCACGAACGTGCCGGGTCTCTACGCGATCGGCGAGGCCGTGGATGTGACGGGCTGGCTCGGCGGCTATAATTTCCAATGGGCGTGGGCGAGCGGCTGGGCGGCGGGTCAGGCGCTCTAACCGGCGAACGCTTGCATTAGCGCGAGGGCATCACCGGCGCCGGCCGATGAAGCCGTATTGTCGAATATGCACCGAGTCTCCGCGCTGCCTTCGCGAAGCAGGTCGACATACTCGCCGATCCGGTCCGCATAGCTCGATCGATAGATCACCGGGGATCCGTGAAGCCGCCAATAATCCACGCCGCGCCAGCCACCCGGGCGAGCCGCCGCTTCGCAGATCGCCGGATCGGCTGCGACCCGAGCGACCTGCAGTTTTTCGGGCAGACCCACCGCCGCCTCGCTGAACCAGCTGATGTGCCGGGGCTCGCAGGCGATATGCGCTCCGGTGCGGGATCGCAGGTCGGTGAAGAAGGCGGCGGCAGTTTCCGAGTCCAGCTCGAGCTTGGGCGGAAGCTGCACGAGCAGGACCGCAAGCTTGCCTCCAAGCCCCTCCACCTGAACGATGAACTCATCGAGCAAATCTCCGCAGTCGACCAGCTTACGCTGATGCGTGATGGTCTTGGGCAGCTTGGCCGAGAAGCGTAAATCTTCCGGCACGCTGTCGCGCCATCGTTCCCAGGTCGACAGCCGGTGTGGCCGGTGGAAGCTGCTGTTGATCTCCGCGACATTGAAGCGGGCGGCATAGCGCTCGAGCGAGATTCCCTCAGTCGGGAAGCTGTCCGCGTCCTGCCGCGGAATGCTCCACCCGGCCGTCCCGATCCTGAACTGCGTCAGCGCCTTCTCCGTCCTCCACGCAAACGCTCGTCGATGCTGAGTTCTCCCGGACCGGCGAAAACGAAGAACAGGAAGATGAAGCAATAGAGGATGGCGGCGTCGCCTCCGTTCATGACCGGGTATACGTTCTGCGGGGCGTGGAACATCCAGTAGGCCACGGCCATCTCACCCGAAGCGATGAAGGCCGCGGGGCGGGTGAACAGGCCGAGCAGGATCAGCGCACCGCAGGCGGTCTCGATGATTCCACCCAGCCCCATGAACGAGGCGAGCACCTGTTGGCCGGGCTGCGCGCCAGCAGGGAAGCCGAACAGCTTCACGAGTCCGTGCGAGAGGAACAGCAGCCCCGTCACGATCCTGAGGACCGCGATTGCGTAAGGTGTCCAGCGGGTGAGGCCTTGAGCCGAGAGCATGATCGTTTCTCCTCTGTGTCATCGCGGCTCTGCGACGATCCGCGACAAAGGTCCAGTCAGCCGCGCGCCACGTAGACGAACGCACTGCGGCCTGAGGTGAGCGTCACGGGCACTCGGACGTAATCGGCCGCTTCGTAAGCATCGGCTGCCACGAGTTCGTCTGCCGTGATGGAAAGCGCCACGCCTTCAACGCGGTCTTTGTTGTCGTCGGTGCGGATCAGTCTCGGGTGCTCCGACGATCCACTCAATCGCACCACCTCGGGATTGCTGATCGCCACCATGCCGACCCGAAAACCGGTAAGCGCATCGGCATGGCCTTCCAGTTCGCGGCCGAAGATCGCCCGCTGCACCTCCGCTTGGCGCAGCGTGCCGTAGGAGAAGATCCATTCAGTCATGCTCGTCGCTCTCCACCAGCCGAAGACGGCGCAGCAGCCAGGGCATGGTCAGGCCCTGAACGAACACCGAGAATGCGACGACGGCAAATGCGAGGACGACGATTTGCTGCCGTTCCGGGACGCTGGCCGGCACGGATAAGGCCAGCGCCAGGCCGAGCGCCCCGCGTAGCCCGCCCCAGAACAGCACGTGCATGTGCGACGCGGGGAGCTTCAGGCTCGAACGACTGAACGGGAGCGCGAGCGGATAAACCGCAAGCGCGCGCCCGAGCAGAACCAACGAAATTGCGATGGCAGCGGGCCACAAGGTCAGCGGCTGGTGCGCGGCATGGAATCCGATCAGAATAAAGACGACGCTGTTGGCCAGGAAGGCGACATATTCCCAGAAGCCGAGGATATAATCACGCCCGTCGTCCGAGATCGACCCCATCCACCCGAAATTGCCGATCATCAGTCCGGCGGTCAGCGAGGCGAGTACGCCGGAGCCATGCCAGTGCTCGGCAAGCATGTAGGATCCGTAAGCAGCGACGGTTGTCAGGGTGATCTCGACCAGATGATCGTCCGTTCGGCCGGCGATGATCAGCACTGCTGCGGCGGCGACTGCCCCGGCAGCGATTCCCGCGCCGATGGTCGTCAGTGCGGAAAGCGCGACAAACCCGCCGGTCGGCTCAACTCCGCCCGCGACGAGAAGCAGGATTGCAAAGGCGACCGCAGCGACGCCATCGTTGAGCAGGCTTTCGGACTCAACGACCATGCTGAGCCGCGGCTCGGCCTTCATTTCGCGGAAGGCGGCGATCACCGACACAGGGTCCGTCGCCGCGATCAAGGCCCCGAAGAAGGCGGCGCCGAGCCATGACCAGCCAAGCAAATAGTGCATTCCGGAAGCGATCAGGCAGGCGCCGATGATCACGCCGCCGAACGCCAGCGTGAGGGTGACCGGAAGCTCGCGCCGGAAGCGCTTCCATTCGAGCTGAAGCGCGCCTTCGAAAATCAGCGGCGGAAGGAGAATTTGCAGGATCAACTCGGACGACAGCTCGAACTGGCCAGTCGTGGGCCCGAGCGCCAGCGCCAGCCCGGCCGCAACGAGACCGACGCTGTAGGGCAGCCCGAGCCGCCGCGTGATCATCGCCACCAGGCAGGCGATGACCAGGATCAGTCCGAGCGAGGAAATGGACCAGCCGTTCATTGGCGGTGACGCATGCCATTGTGCGAGCCCTTTGGCGAGTTCAACCGGTATTGACCGGTTGGCGAAGGATCGTCTTGAGCTTCGCCGCCGGAGTCCTTCGCGGATCGCTCAAGTAGATTTCGTGGTGCGGACCGGCGAAAGTGTAATTCTGTGCCGGCATGATCTCGTCGTGCAGTTTCGCGAGCAGCGGCCCTTCATCGTCGTACGAGCCGATATGCAGCGCCTGCAGCGACGGCCCCTCGCGATAGCGCGCGAGCCGGAGCGACGGTGGCGGGTCGCCCAGCTTGTTGCGGGCCTTCGCAACCGCGGCTTCGAACGGGTCGCGGCCAACGAAGTCGGGAAGCATGATCATCATCGTCCACTTCCACTCGGACTTCCGGCGCTCCACGAAGCTGCGTGGATCGTCGGCATACCAAAGGCCCTCGAGCGGCGGCACGACGAAGTCCTGCCCGAATGCTGTCTTGGCGGCGAACTTGATCCCATAGGCCGTCGAAAACAGCCACTCGACCGCGCGCTTATATTCCGGGCGCGGTTGGGATCGCCCGCGCCGTCGACCTTCAGATAGGCAAGCTCGGGCACGTCGACGAGCGTGAACTCACCGGCGGGTGCAGTGAAAAGCGGCTTAAGCGTCTTCTTTAAGTCAGTGGCGATCATGGTTGCCCCTCGTGTTGAATCCGCGCTTACGCCGAGACGACGCACTGACAAGCCTGCCCGAGCTTCCGCCGTACCCCGGCTGCTCTATCGTGGCGCGCAAAGCGGGAGATTGAAGATGGCTTGGATGATCGGGCGTACGGAAGCGGTGTCGAACCCGGAGGCGGCGAGGCACAAGGCGCTCGCGAAACTGCAGGGGCTGACCGAAATCGACGATCCCGAAAGCCTAGTCGTTCCGATCCTGATCGACGCTCTGCTGATGGTCGAATCCTACCGTGGCGCGCGGCACCAGATCAGCTTCCTTCCCGACCTGACCGCGAGCGTCGACGCGCTGCTTCGTGAACTCACGATCATCGAGAAGGCGCAGGCGTTCGCCGCCGAATAGACCGCTCATAGATGCCGCGTTTCGGCTGGCTCGACCCACCAGGCATTGTCGCGGCCGTTCGCATATTTGATGGGCAACTCCGCAAGCACGCTGTCCGGCACGCCGTCGAGCGCCGCGATCTTGATCGAGACATAATCGCCGCCGATTTCCGGAACGTGGCCGCTTTCGAATGACCGCACGCCGCAGCGGCTGCAGAACAAATGATGCCCGCTCTTCGTGCCGAACTGATAGTCGCTCAGCACTTCCTCACCGGCGAGCAGCCGGAAATCCTCGGGTTTGATCAACGCGTTCCAATTGCGGGTCTTGGTGCAGATCGAGCAATTGCATTTGCCTGTGCCCGCCTGAATATCGATGTCGGCTTCGAAGCGCACGGCCTGGCAGTGGCAGCTACCTTGGTAGGTCTGTTTCATCGGTCTTGTCTCCTCTTGTCTGGGCAGTCGGATAAGCGCGGGCTGTTGCCACCATGCTGTCAACATGCGACGGCTAGAAGCCTGAAATGCGCCGCGCGGACCGCCTGTTCCAGATCATCCAGATTCTCCGCCGCTCGAGCCGTCCGGTCACCGCCGCAGCGCTTGCCGATGAACTCGAGACGTCCAAGCGCTCGGTCTACCGCGACATGGCCGCGCTGATCGGGCAGCGGGTGCCGATCCGGGGCGAGGCCGGGTTCGGCTATGTGCTTGAGGGCGGATTCGACCTGCCGCCGCTGATGCTCACGACGGAAGAGATGGAAGCGGCGGTGCTCGGCGCCCAATGGGTGTCGACGCATGGCGATCCGTCGCTTGCGCGTGCTGCCCGCGACCTGATCGCGAAGATCGCCGCATCGGTTCCAGACGGGTTGCGCGCGCTGATCGACGATGCTGCCGCGCGGACACCGCCGGCCTGGGCGATGCCGGACGACGGCATGGATGTCAGCTTGGCGCGCGCCTGGGCGCGGGCAGGCCGGAAGATCAGGCTCGGCTATCGCGACGCCGGAGGCAGGACGAGCGACCGTATCGTCTGGCCGGTCGCCGTCGCCTATTTCGAAGCGTCGAGGATTCTCGTCGCATGGTGCGAGCTTCGACAGGATTTCCGCGATTTCCGCGTGGACCGGGTGATCGCGGCAGAATTCCTTGAAGAGCGTTTTCCCGGGCGGCCGTCGGACCTGCGCCGCAAGTGGCTGGCCGCGTTAGAAACGAATCGCGTACAGCGAGGCACATCCCAATTGTGATCACCTGAAGCCCTAACTATGCTCTCAGCTGCCACTAGGAGTTGGCGCGAATACGCGTCGCACGCCGAATAGTATGATCATCCGGTGCGCCGTCAGGCGTCGACAGCCACGCGGATTTCGAGCCCTTCAGTGCTGTTTTCGCCGGATGGGACGAGCTTCAACGAATGGGAACGATGCGTCGCCGAGTTGAACGAAATGAGGCTGATCACGTCCGGAACGTGGCTCTTCGCGACGATTTGCTGGGATCCGTCGCGAAGACGCGCAATCCACCTGCGGTCTTCGTGGATCAGGCGTTCGATGAAATCGGTTCTGACCAACGCCGAGCGGTGTAGTCGAATGAATTGATCGCCGAGCCGTCGGTGCAGTTTGCCGATCGTTTCATGCAAAAGACAGTGCCAGTCGCCAACATACAGGCGCATGTAATCCCCCTCGGCTGCAACCTTGTCGATCATGCACACGTCAATGCTTTTGCGGCCATCGCGACATGGCACCCAAATCCGCCGCTCGTCGCGCGTTTTGCATGCAATTTCGCGGCTGACGAAGTTGCTCTCGTAACGACGTACGTAGCGGCGTATCGCGCCCGCAATGCGGTCGATCTGTTCGGTATATGCCGTAAGAGACGCTAGCCGGGCGTGCACGATCAGGTCAAAGCTGCCTGAAACTTCCATCGCGGTCTCGACGAAGGCCGACTTAAACAAGCAGGCCTTGAACTTCCGCAGGCCCTCTGTCGGAGCCCGATGATCGAACGCGATGCACACAACTACGGCAAGATCGGGCACGGAACCGTCCCTTCCGGAGCGGCTCCTACCAAAGAAGGGCCGGTTAAACCATCGCTAAACAGGAATATCGCGCGCCAAATTAACGATTTTGCTGGTCTGGACCGGCAGATTGATAACCGAAGTCACCCTTGGTGAACGGCCTTCACCACCTGATAGGTCTCCAGACCTTCCTTCCCGCCCTCGCTGCCGAAGCCAGAGTCCTTCACGCCGCCAAACGGCGCGTCGGCGCTGGAGATCGCGAAGGTGTTGATGCCGATCATGCCGGCTTCGACCGCATCGGCGATGAGGTTGGCGCGGCGGCCGTTCTCGGTGAAGGCGAAGGCGGCGAGGCCGTAGGGGAGGCGGTTGGCCTGCTCGATCGCTTCGTCGAAGTGCTTGAACGGACGCGTGACCGCGACCGGGCCGAATGGCTCATTGTTCATGATGTCGGCCTCGACGGGTACGTCGGCGAGCAGCGTCGGCTGGTAGAAATAGCCGCTGTCGCCCGGTTCGCCGCCCGCGAGCAGGCGTGCGCCCTTGGCTTTGGCGTCGTCGATGAGCCTGCCAAGCGCTTCGGGGCGGCGCTTGTTCGCGAGCGGGCCCATTTGCGTTTCCGCCTGCAAGCCGTCGCCGACCTTCAACTTGGCGGTCCGCTCGGCGAAGCCCTTCAGAAAGGCGTCGTAGATGCTTTCCTGCACGTAGAAGCGGGTGGGAGCGACGCACACCTGGCCGGCATTGCGGAATTTCTGCGGGACCAGCTTGTCGAGCGTGGCTTCAAGATCGCAATCGTCGAACACCAGCACCGGCGCGTGGCCGCCAAGCTCGAGCGTCACCCGGGTCATGCTGTCGGCGCACAGCTTCATCAATTGCTTCCCGACCGCGATCGAGCCGGTGAAGCTGATCTTGCGGATGTGCGGGCTGGCGATGAGCGTGCGGCTGACCTGGTCGGGGACGCCGAAGATCATCTGAAACACGCCGCGCGGGAGGCCCGCATGGTCGAGTGCGTCGGCCAGCGCCTGCGTCGATCCGGGCGTCTCCTCGGGCGGTTTGGAGATGACCGAACAGCCGGCCGCGAGTGCGGCGGCAACCTTCTTTGACAGAAGATAAAGCGGGAAATTCCACGGGCTGAAGGTGGCGACAGGCCCAACCGGCTCGTGCATCACGCGCGACAGCTGGCCGGGCGGGCGGACGAGGACGCGGCCATAATCGCGGCGGATCTCCTCCGCATACCAGTCGAACATCGACGCGGAGCCCGCCACTTCGGAGCGGGACTCGGACAGCGGCTTGCCTTGCTCCTGGGTCATCAGCGCCGCGATCTGGTCGGTGCGCTTGCGGAGCAGCTGGGCGGTCGTGCGAAGGATCGTCGCGCGCTCGTCGACGGGCGTAGCCCGCCAAAGCGGATAAGCGCGCGCTGCCGCGGCGGCGGCTTCCTCGAGATCGGCTTCGCTTGCGAGCGGAAGCTCCGCGATACCATTGCCGCTCACCGGATTGACGACGGTGAACCGCTCGCGCCCCTCGCCGGTGCGCCAGCTGCCGTCGATGAACAGCTTCAGATCGGCATCATATCCCATGCGCAGGAGATAAGCGCGGGTTGAAGCGGCCACAACCGGCGGCTAGGCGCTCGTCGATGACCAAGGCTGAGCTAATCGACAAAATGCAGCGATACGAGGCGTGGGTGCCCGGCAAGCGCGTGAAGCTCGATTTCGGCAATGACGGCATTGTGCTGGTCGATGGAGTCGGCTGCGTCGTCTCGGATGTCGATGGTCCCGCCGACGCGGCGGTGGGCGTGAGCTGGGCCGACTGGCAGGCCTTGTCCGACCGCCGGCTTGAGCCGATGAGCGCCTATATGATGGGCAAGCTGCGCGTGTCCGGCGATACGGGCGCCGCGATGCAGCTGGGCACCCTGCTTGCCAAACTGAAGGGCTGAGGATGGCGACGATTTACCCCAATGCCGATGCAGCGCTCGAAGGGCTGCTGTTCGACGGCATGATTATCGCGGCGGGCGGGTTTGGCCTGTGCGGGATTCCCGAGCGGCTGATCGACGCGATCGTCGCTTCGGGCGTCAAGGATCTGACCATCGCATCGAACAACGCCGGGATCGACAATGAAGGCCTCGGCAAGCTGCTGCGCACGCGCCAGGTGAAGAAAATGATCTCCTCCTATGTCGGCGAGAATAAGGAGTTCGAGCGGCAATATCTGGCGGGCGAAATCGAGGTCGAGTTCACGCCGCAGGGCACGCTTGCCGAACGCATGCGCGCGGGCGGAGCGGGGATCCCGGGGTTCTATACGAAGACCGGGCTCGGCACCCAGGTTGCGGAGGGCAAGGAGCACAAGAATTTCGACGGCGAGGATTATATCCTCGAACGCGGAATCCGCTCGGACCTCAGCATCATCAAGGGCTGGAAGGCCGATGAAGCGGGCAACCTCATTTTCCGCAAGACCGCCCGCAACTTCAACCAGCCCGCCGCGACCTGCGGCAGGATCTGCGTGGCCGAGGTGGAGGAAATCGTGCCGGTCGGCGCGCTCGACCCCGACTGCATCCATTTGCCGAGCATCTACGTGAAGCGCCTGATCAGCGGCGCGCCCTACGACAAGAAGATCGAATTCCGCACCGTGCGTGCAAGGGAGGTCGCATAATGACCGCGCACGACGGCATGACCAAAGGCTGGACCCGCGACGACATGGCGGCGCGTGCCGCCAAGGAGCTGGAGGACGGCTATTTCGTCAATCTCGGCATCGGCATTCCGACTTTAGTGGCGAACCATATTCCCGAGGGACTGACGGTCACCCTGCAGAGCGAGAACGGAATGCTCGGGATCGGGCCCTTTCCTTACGAGGGCGAAGAAGACCCAGACCTGATCAACGCCGGCAAGCAGACGATCAGCGAATTGCCGTCCTCGTCTTACTTCAGCTCGACCGACAGCTTCGCGATGATCCGGGGCGGGCATATCGACCTGACGGTGCTCGGGGCGATGGAGGTCGCTCAGAATGGCGACATCGCCAACTGGATGATCCCCGGCAAGATGATCAAGGGCATGGGCGGCGCGATGGACCTGGTCGCGGGCGTCAAGAAGATCATCGTCGTGATGGAGCATGTGTCGAAGAACGGCGCGGCGAAGTTCATCCCGGAGTGCACGCTTCCGCTGACTGGCAGGAACGTGGTCGACATGATCATCACCGACCTCGCCGTGTTCCACCGTCCCGACCACCAGAGCCCGTTCAAGCTGATCGAGCTCGCGCCTGGCGTGAGCGCGGACGAAGTGCGCGCGAAGACGACGGCGCATTTCGCAGAGTGATCCCTCTCCCGTGGGAGAGGGAAGGAGCGGCGCAGCCGCGGAAGGGTGAGGATGAACTTGGAACGGATGGTCGCCCTCACCCAACCCTCTCCCACGGGGAGAGGGCTTTTCGTGGCGGCTATCCTGTTACTTGCAGCCTGTGAGAAACCTTCGCCGACCGTAATTGATGGCTCGTCAACCGAGACCTTTGCAAAGACCACACGGGCCGCGCGCCGCAACATCCCCGACGCCGACCGACTCGTCTTCGATCGCGCTATCCGCACCGTCGGCGGGCGCCGTTTCGCCAACCAGGATCCGAAGGCGCTGGCGCGAACGACCTTTGATGGCATGACCGCCGAGCAAGTAGTCGCCGATCAGAAAGCACGCGAAAAATGAGGAGGCAGGAATGTTGAGCAAGATCTTGGTGAGCAGCGCAATCGCGCTTTCATTGGCGGCATGCGCGAAGCCCGCGGAAACCGCCGATAATGGCGCCGCCACCAATGCCGCGGCCGCGACCGCGGCCAGGCTGAGCATCGTCCGCCTAGATTGCGGGACCATCAAGGTGGGCGACTTCAGCAAGGCCTTTTCGGACCAGCAGATCTACGCCCATGGCCCCAAAACGCTGACCGACAGCTGCTATCTCATCAGCCACGGCGATCAGCATCTGCTGTGGGACACCGGACTTCCGGCGGCGCTCAAGGGCAAATCCAATACCGAAGGCGATTTCACCGCATCGCTCGACAAGACAATCGTCGAGCAGCTCGCGCAGCTCCGGGTGAAGCCGGAGGAAATCGACGTGGTCGGAATCAGCCACATGCATTTTGACCACACGGGCCAGGCGGCCGCTTTCCCCAACGCGCGCCTGGTGATCGGCAAGTCCGATCTCGACAAGAGCGCTGGCAAGGACGACCCGTTCGGCCCGTGGCGCAAGCAGGGCGCGCAGGTTACCGCACAGGATGCGGACATCGACATCTTCGGCGACGGCAGCGTGACGGCGCTGTTCCTGCCTGGCCACACACCGGGCCATCACGCGTTGCTGGTCAAATTGGGTTCCGGCCCCGTGCTCCTAAGCGGGGATCTCTACCACGCGGCCGAAGCGCGGGAGAAGCGCGGCGTTCCGCCGTTCAACACGGACCGGTCGCAGACTTTGGCGTCGATGGACAAGTTCGAAGGGGTTGCGAAGCAGACCGGCGCGAAAGTGATCGTCCAGCACGAACCTGCCGACATCGCCAAGCTCCCCGCGTTCCCGAACGCTGGCGAGTAGCCCGGACGCTGGACTGGGCGCCCGTGCGCGCCTATCTCCCGCCGCGAAAACATTGGAAGGCTCGCATGACCACATTCGACGACCGGGAACGCGCATTCGAGACCAAGTTCTCGCATGACGAGGAAATGAAGTTCCGGGTGATTGCCCGCCGCAACCGGCTGCTTGGCGAGTGGGCTGCCGCCAAGATGGGCCTCTCGGAAGCCGAGGCGGATGCCTATGCGCGCGACGTAATCCACGCGGATTTCGAGGACGCCGGCGAAGAGGATGTGGTCCGCAAGCTGCTCGGCGATCTCACGGGCGCGGGCGTAGAGATCGACGAGCCGCAGATCCGCGACGCCCTCAGCCACAAGACCGTCGAGGCGCGCCGCCAGCTGATGGAAGCGCAAGGCTGAGTTCATGGGCATGGCGGCAAGCGAAATCGAGCGCATGATCCGCGAAGCCATTCCGGACGCGGACGTGACGATTACCGACCTCGCGGGTGATGGCGACCATTACGCCGCGTGCGTGGTCGCCCCGAGCTTCGCTGGCATGAGCCGCATCCGCCAGCACCAGCGGGTTTACGCGGCACTGGGCGGACGAATGGGCGGGGAATTGCACGCGCTGCAGCTGACGACTGCCGCGCAGCCAGGAGATTGAGAAGTGACTGACGCAAAAAGCCGCATCGACGAGATCGTCGGCAAGAACGAGGTGGTGCTGTTCATGAAGGGGACGGCGCTGTTCCCGCAATGCGGCTTTTCGAGCCGCGCGATCGCGATCCTCGACCATCTCGGCGTCCAGTATGAGACCGTCGACGTGTTGCAGGATCAGGAGATCCGCAACGGCATCAAGGAATATAGCGACTGGCCGACCATCCCCCAGCTCTACGTGAAGGGCGAGTTCGTCGGCGGGTCCGACATCATGATGGAAATGTACGAAAGCGGGGAGCTGCAACAGCTCGTCGCGGCCGAGGCCTGATCTCCACTTGGAAAAACTCCACTCCAGAAACGATGAAGGGGCGGCGAGGGGGACCAGAAACCGCCTCGACCGCCCCTTTCGTTGGCGTGGAACCAAGTGGACGCAGAATATATTGCAACCGCCGTGCCAATTGAGAAAAACCTCTGTTTTCTGCGGGTTTTCACCTGATAAAAGATTTGCGGTCGACGCGGGTCGTAAAGTTTACCGACACCAGAACGGCCCGAAAGCCGTTGGCACTTTGCGGGTCCTGCCGTGTTAAACGTGCCGATGAGCCGCCACGACCCGGAATTCGGCAGTCCCTTGGGGCGCCCGCGCCTGTTCTGCGATTTGACGCAGAGCTGGTCGGACGTCGGCGGCGGAGTGCGCACCTATCTGATCCACAAGCGCCGGCACATTCTCGATTCGACTCCCCACAGCCATCTGCTGATCCTTCCCGGAGCACGCGACGAAGTGGTGGAGGAGGGGCGCGCGATCACGGTGACGATCCGCTCGCCGCACGTTCCGCTAAGCCCGCATTACCGGCTGCTGCTTCGCAACGGAGCGGTGCGCGCTGCGCTCGAGCGCTTCCAGCCCGACCTGATCGAATGCCAGGACGCCTATAATCTCCCCTGGGCCGCGATCGCGCACCGCAAGCGCTTTCCGGACACCGCGCTCGTCGCCGCCTACATGACGGATTTTCCGACCGTCTACGCCGAGCGGCCGATCTCCAAATTCCTCGGCCGCGCGGTCGGAGGCGCCGCCGCAAGGCTATGCTACCGCTATTGCGCATCGCTCTACCGCCGCTTCGACAGCGTCTTCGCGCTCAGCGAGAATGGCGGCGCCGCCAAGCTGCGCGACATGAGCGTCCCGAATGTCGATGTCGTGGGGCTTGGTGTCGAACTCGGCGAGTTCAGTCCCTCGCGCCGTGACGAGCGTTTGCGCCGCTCGCTTGGTCTCGCGCCCGGCCAGCCGCTGCTGATCTATGTCGGCCGGCTCGACATCGAAAAGCGGCCCGACGTTGTTGCCGACGCGTTCAGGAAGCTGCCGAAATCGCTCGGCGCGAAGCTGGTCCTGCTCGGCGAAGGCCCGCTTAGGGAGCAGATCGGCGCCTTCGCCGACGATCGCATCGTCATGCCGGGCTATGTCCGTGACCGGGCGGAGCTCGCGCGCTGGCTTGCAAGCGCCGACATCTATGTGTCCGCAATGGCCGACGAAACCTTCGGCATCTCGATCATCGAAGCGCAGGCTTCGGGCTTGCCCGTCGTCGGAGTCGAAGCCGGCGCGATGATCGACCGCGTTGCGAACCGCTCCGGACTGCTTGGGCCGGTGGGGGACAGCGATGCAATGGCGGCCAACATTCTCGCGGTCTGGAACGGCGACCATAGCGCAATGGCCGAAAGTGCCGTCCGCGAAGCGCGCCAGTTCAGCTGGGACCGCAGCATGGAGGCGCTGTTCGGCCGGGTCTATCCCAAGGCGCTTGGAGTGCGGACTCGGCAGGCCATCGCGCCATCTGCAGTCGCCGCGGCACCGTTCGTGGAAGCCTGACTCGAAGTTCAACAACGGTTCAGGTCGGGAACGACTTACCGGAGAGCGTGAAGCATGCGAGGCCAAGCTTGGCGCGCCGGGGCGTCCGCTCTAATCCCCTCGGAGTGGACGCCCCTTTTTTCATTCTCGAGACTCTCGAACCCGGCGTCGGCCGGCTGCTCGCTCCCAACCCTTCGGCCTTCACCTTTACGGGCACGCAGACCTATCTGGTTGGAGAGCAGGCCGTAGCAGTGATCGATCCTGGGCCCGACCTGCCAGAGCATCTGGATGCGCTGATGACCGCAATCGGCGGACGGCCGGTGGCGGCGATTATGTGCACGCACACCCACCGCGACCACAGCCCCGCCGCCCGGCCGCTCGCCGACCTGAACGGAGCTCCGATCATCGGCTGCGCGCCGCTTGCGCTCGAGGACGTCGGTCCGCGCGCCGACGCGGCCTTCGATGGCGACTATCGTCCCGACCGGGTGCTCGCGGATGGCGAGGGCATCGACGTCGACGGTCGCCGGATCACCGCCGTCGCAACCCCCGGGCACACGTCGAACCATCTCTGTTTTGCCGATGAGACATCGGGCGCGCTGTTCACCGGCGACCATGTGATGGGCTGGTCGACAACCGTCGTGGTTCCGCCCGACGGCGATATGGCGGATTATATGGCCAGCCTCGCCAAGCTGAAGGAGCGGGAGGACCGCATCTATTATCCGGCGCATGGTGCCGCGATTGAAAAGCCGCAGCAACTGATCCGGGGTATGCTCGGGCACCGGATGCAGCGCGAGCGGCAGATCCTGAAGATCATTGCCGGCCGTCCGGCGCCGATCGCGGAGATCGTCGCCCTGGCCTATCCCGCTCTCGATCCGCGCCTAATCATCGCGGCGGGAGGGTCGGTTTACGCGCACCTCCTGGACCTGGAGCGGCGCGGGCTCGTTGTCCGGGAAGGAGAGACATGGTCGAAAGCCGCCTGAACAAGCCCTTCGTGATCGGCGCAATCGTCGTCGCGCTTCTGCTTGGCCTGCTGATCGGAGGCGCTTTCGGAGCGCTTGACCGGCTGTTCGGCGGCGGAAGCCCCAAGACCATCGCGACCGCCAGCCTGCAGTCCATGCGTGCTCAGAACCGCCTCAACGTGTTCGCCGCCCGCTACGTTTCGGTAAGCAGCTCCCGCACCAGCCGCTTCGGCTTCTCCGCGGAGCGCACCCTCGTCCTTCCCGGTGACGTCCGTTACGAGGTCGACCTGGCCAAACTTCAGCAAGACGATGTGCGCTGGGATTCCGACAGCAAAACCCTCAGCGTCCGCATCCCCGATATCGAGATAGCCGGCCCCGACGTCGATCTGGCTTCGGCCCGCGAATATGGAGGCGGCGGAATCGTCGGCGCAATCACCAATTCCGGCCCGCAGCTCGACCAGGCCAATCGCGCGGCGGCGGTTGCCGATCTGCGCAAGCAGGCGCAGGCCGAAACGCCGATGCGCCTCGCCCGCGAGGCCGCCCGAACCGCGATCGCGCGAAGCTTCGCGCTACCGCTCATGGCCGCCGGATATGACGATGTGAAAGTCGTCGCCCGCTTCGCCGCCGAGCAGGGCAGCGATGACCCCAGTTACCTCGACCATTCGCGAAGCTACAACGAGGTGCTGCAGGAGCCCACCCCGACACGCTGACAATTTTCGACGGCCATCTCCTGTGCTATGACGGCGGCTCTTCGGGGGAAGGGCTTAAAGGGGGAAAGAATGGCGACTCAGGTCGAAGGCGCTGCGACCGCGCCTCAACGCGGCTATCTTGCCGATCAGCAGTTCTTCACGCGCTACGCGATCGCGCTGGTGCTGTTCATCGTGTTCGGCTTCGTCCAGTTCGCGCTGCGCGGACTGTCGAATCCGGTCACCGCGCCGCCGCTGGTGCATTTGCACGGCGGCCTCATGGTCAGCTGGCTCGGGCTGTTGATCGTGCAGAACATGCTGGTCCACAAAGGTGAGCTCGACCTTCACCGCAAGCTCGGCTGGCTGGCCGCGGCTGTCGTGGCGGCGATTGCCGTCGTCGGCTGCATGGTCGGCATCAATTCGATCGCGCGGCACAGCGTTCCACCCTTCTTCACCGACGCCTATTTCCTGGCGCTGACCTGCATCGGGGCGCCCTTGTTCGCGGCGACCGTGGCATGGGGCGTGACGCTGCGCCGCAAGACGCAGTGGCACCGGCGGGCAATGCTCGGCTCGACCTTCCTGCTGCTCGAGCCCGCACTCGGTCGCCTGCTGCCGATGCCCTTCATGGTCGGCTGGGGTGAATGGGTCGCACTCCTTTTTCAGCTCGGCTTCGTGTGGATACTTGCGCGGCACGACCGCAAGGTGCTCGGCGCCATCCATCCCGCGACCAAGGTGATCGCGCTTGTGCTGATCCTCGGGCATGTCGTGATCGAACTTGCGGCGCGGCTTCCGTTCACGGCAGCGCTTGCAACGCAGGTTGCAGCGGCCTGATCCGGTCCATATCTGGGGTGCCCGGCGTTAAGTGCCCGGCACCCCGGAGAATGCATCCATGACCGTCCAGCCCGCGAGCCTCAAAGGCCTCGATCTCCTCGCCGAGATCGAACGGCTGAAGCGCGAGCGCAACGCGGTCATCCTGGCGCATTATTATCAGAAGCCGGAAATCCAGGACCTCGCGGACTTCGTCGGGGACAGCCTCGACCTTTCGAAAAAGGCGGCGGCGACGGACGCCGACGTGATTGCATTCTGCGGCGTCCGCTTCATGGCCGAGACCGCCAAGATCCTCTCGCCCCAGAAGACGGTGATCCTGCCCGACATGGACGCGGGCTGCAGCCTGGAGGACAGCTGCCCGCCCGACCAGTTCGCACGCTTCCGCGAGGCGCACCCGGACCATATCGCCTTGACCTACATCAACTGCTCGGCGGAGGTGAAAGCGCTGAGCGACATCATCGTCACCAGCTCGTCGGCCCAGATCATCCTCGACCAGATCCCGAAGGATCAGAAGATCATCTTCGGCCCCGATCGCCACCTCGGCGGCTATCTTGCACGAAAAACCGGTCGGGAGATGCTGCTGTGGCCGGGCATCTGCATCGTCCACCAGGCCTTCAGCGAGACCGAGCTCCTGAAGCTGATGGCCGAACATCCCGGCGCTCCGGTGGCGGCGCACCCCGAATGCCCGCCGCAGATCGTCGAGCATGCGGAGATCGTCGGATCGACCAAGGCGATCCTCGATTTCGCGCTTACCACGGCGGCCGACACCGTGCTGGTCGCGACCGAGCCGCACATCATCCACCAGATGCGCAAGGCGGCTCCGGAGAAGAATTTCATTGGTGTTCCGGGCGGCGACGGCAACTGCAATTGCAACATGTGCCCGTACATGGCGCTGAATACACTCGAGAAGCTCTACGTCGCCCTGCGCGACCTTCAGCCGCGCATCGAGATGAGCAAGGACCTGATGGACCGCGCTCGGCTACCGCTCGAACGGATGCTGGAGATGGCTGGAGGCACCGTCGGCAAAGGCGACGTCGGCGCGCCGCAGATCCATGTGCCGATGGAACCGGACGACATCGACACCCGCATCAGCGGGGATTGAGGGGGCGGCAACATGCCGGTGCCGCGCTGCTTCAGGCCGGGAAGTGGATCGACGGCCCCAATAGGACTGCGAAGGCGGCCAGCGCCGCCGCCCCTAAGGCGACCACAGCCCAATTGCGTTTCAACTCGAAGCCGCTCGCCTGTCCTTCGGGCGGGTTCGCGTATCCGATCGAGATGAAGCCCGCCAACCCGCCGAAGCTCGATGCGGCAGCCGACATGATGGTGATGAAGATCCCGAGTGGGTTCATCAGTCCCACCACAACGGCGCCGAGCCCCGCCGTCGCATAATAAATGTGCGCGATCGCGCGCCGGTCGCGGCGGGTTTCCGGGCCCGACCCGAGCATTGCCGTCAGCGCTTTGCTTCCGGCCAGAACGCACATCCAATAGGCAATGCCGCCAATCGCCACCTCGGCGACGCGGATGAGCAATGGCATCGGCAATGAGGACAGGCTTCCGTTCGTGCCGGTGCCGAGATCGCCGACGCCGGTCACTCCGGAGAAGAGGAAATATCCGGAAGCGACGAAGGCCTCGCTGACCCACAGCAGCCAAAGGAACAACCGCAGCCGGTCTCCCTTGGCCCGCCGCCAGCAGGCATAAGCGGCAATGGCGAGCAGGATGTTCACAAGCACCCCGGCGCACGACATCAGCAGGCGCGGCGTTCCGGTGAGCCCGCGGCAGTCGACGTAGAAGGCGCCGATTGTCGCCACATGGCCGCCCTGCGCGGCGCAGAAGGCCGCGTGCCCGCCGATCTCGTGCCACATGGTCAGCAAGGGCATCAGCAGCATGCCCCATCCCACGATGGTCAACGCATCCACGTTCCGCCGCATAAGCTACCCCCTCACAGGCGTATGCCACGCCAGCTGCGGGCCGCAAAGATCGCAATCGGTGGTATTTCACGCGTGTCGCCAACCCTCCCCGCCGCCGCAAGACACTGGCGCGGGCTTTCCCGCTCCGCTAGCCAGCGGCGCATGAGCGCGCTCGACATCTTCGTCATCCTGCTGCTCGGCGGGGGAGCCATGATCGGCTTCGTGCGCGGCTTCGTGCACGAGCTGCTTTCGCTCGCCGCCTGGGTCGTCGGGGTGGCGATGCTGAAGCTGTTCCACGAGCAATTGTGGACCGGGCTCACCGGCTTCGTCGGGACCAGCGCCGGGGCCGCCGTGCTCGCTTTTGCGCTTCTGTTCGTTCCGAGCTTCCTTCTCGTGAAGCTGCTTGCGCGCACGATCGGCGGGCGGACGAAGAAATCCGTGCTCGGGCCGGTCGACCGCGTGCTCGGCGGCGGGTTTGGAATGCTCAAGGGCTTGATCGGCGCGACGCTGTTCTTCCTCTTCGCCAATCTCGCCACCGACCTCGTCTACGGCCCGCAGGCGGAGCGGCCAGAATGGATGGCAAAATCGCGGACCTATCCGCTGCTGAACGCCAGCGGCCGGGCCATCGTGGATTGGGTCGAGACGCGGCGCGGGCATAAGGTGGTGAAGGAATGATCCGCCTTTACGACACGATGGCGCGGGAGAAGCGGGAATTTGTGCCGGCGGACCCGAAGCGCATCACCATGTATGTGTGCGGACCGACGGTCTATGGCCGCGCGCATATCGGCAATGCGCGCCCGGCGGTGGTGTTCGATACGCTGCGGCGTCTGCTCGAGCACAGCTATCCCGACGCGGAAATCGTCTACGCGCGCAACGTCACCGACGTGGACGACAAGATCATTGCGGCGGCGGAGGCGGAGGGGGTTGAGCCCTCCGTAATCACCGAGCGCTTCGAGAAGCACTACATCGAGGATATGGGTGCGCTCGGCGTCCGTGAACCAACGATCGCGCCGCACGCGACGGCCGAGATCGCGCCAATGATCGCAATGATCGGACGGCTGATCGAACTCGGCCACGCCTATGCCGCCGAAGGCCACGTGCTGTTCAACGTGCCTTCGGACCCCGACTATGGCGCGCTCAGTCGCCGAGACCGCGACGCGATGCTTGCCGGCGCCCGCGTCGAAGTTGCTCCCTACAAGCGCGATCCGGCCGACTTCGTGCTGTGGAAGCCGAGCGAGGCGAACGTCATCGGCTGGGATTCGCCGTGGGGCAGGGGGCGGCCCGGCTGGCACATCGAATGCTCGGCGATGATCCGCGCGCATTTGGGCGAGACCATCGACATCCACGGCGGCGGGCTCGACCTCATCTTCCCGCACCACGAGAACGAAATCGCCCAAAGCCGCTGCGCCCACGGCGGCGCCCCACTCGCCCGCTATTGGGTGCACAACGGCTTCGTCGACATGGGCGCGGAGAAAATGTCGAAGTCGCTCGGGAATGTGGTGACGCCCGAGGAGCTGCTGAAGCAACACAAGGGTGAAACCCTTCGGCTCGCGCTGCTCTCCGCCCACTATCGTTCCCCGCTGCCGTGGACCGAAAGCCTGATTGCTCAATCGAAGGCTGCACTCGACCGGCTCTATCGTACGGCAGGCGATATGACCCCAGGCGAAGTCGATCCTGCCGTTGTCGATGCACTTTCGGACGATCTCAATACACCGCTCGCGCTGTCGCGCCTTGCTGCGATCGACGATCCCGGAGTGCTGCGGGGAAGCGCGATGCTGCTCGGGTTGCTAGGCGAAACGGCGGAAGGCTGGTTTCGCGGAGAGGGCGCTTCGACCGATATCGAACAGCGCATCGCCGCGCGCACCGAAGCCAAGAAGAACCGCGACTTCGCGACCGCCGACCTTATCCGCGACGAGTTGAAGGCTGAGGGCATCCTCCTTGAGGACGGCCCGCAGGGCACCACATGGCGGCGGGTATGAGCCAACCCAAGCCCGTTCGTGCTGAGTAGCCGGTGAGCCTGCCGAACCGGCGTATCGAAGCATCGCGGTCCTTCGATACGGGACTTCGACAAGCTCAGTCCCTACTCAGGCCGAACGGTGTATGAGAACATCGGAATGAACGCCCCCCTCTACACGACCGAAATCCTCCGGCTCGCCGCCGACCTGCCGGAATATCACCCACTCGACCGCGAGGATGGGCGAGCGGAGGTGCGCTCGCCGACTTGCGGGAGCGTAGTCACGGTCGCGGTGCAGCTGGATGGGCATGACAAGGTTGAAGCGCTCGCGCTCAAGGTGCAGGCCTGCGCGTTCGGCCAAGCTTCGACTGCGCTGATGGCGAAACACGCTTCGGGTTGCAGCCGCGAGACCGCGGCCGCCGCGCTTGAGGCGCTGACCGAATGGCTCGACGGCAACTCCGACCATCCCGGTCTCTGGCCCGGCCTCACAGCCCTCACTCCGGCCCGCGCGCGCAAGAGCCGCCACGGTGCGATCCTGCTCCCGTTCCGAACCTTGCTCGCCGCCATCGACGAGGCGCAGCGATGAACGCCGCTCAGGAAGCGGCCCAGACGGGGAACGTCCTGCTCAGCGGCGCAATCATGCTCGGCGTCGCTTTGCTGTTCGTCACGATCTTTCGAAAGATCGGGCTCGGCGCCACTCTGGGCTACATCGTCGGCGGGGCGATCATCGGGCCTTACGCGCTCAATCTGGTCGGCGAACCCGAGTCGATCATGCGCGTGGCGGAGATCGGTATCGCCTTCCTGCTGTTCCTCGTCGGGCTGGAGCTTCACCCGAGCCGTCTTTGGCGCCTGCGCAAAGACATTTTCGGGCTCGGCCTCGCCCAGGTCGTGCTGTGCGGAATTGCCCTGGCCTTGCTCATCCGCTTCGCTCTCGGCCTCAGCTGGGAGGCGAGCCTTGCGCTCGGCCTGCCGCTAGCGCTCTCGTCGACCGCGCAGGTGCTGCCGATGCTTCGCTCGAACGGCCAGCTCAACGACCGCGAAGGCGAGCGTGCCTTTTCGGTCCTGCTGTTCCAGGATCTTTCGATCGTTCCGCTGATCACGATCATCGCCGCAATGTCGCGGGCGCCGGCAGTTCCGGGGACGCCGCCGGGCTGGTTGCTCGGGCTCTACACGGTCTGTGCAATCGCCGGGCTCGTGCTCGCGGGCCGCCTGATCCTCAACCCACTGTTCCGCCTCGTCGGTCGGCTGGGAGAGCGCGAGCTGTTCGTGGTCGCCGGACTGTTCGCGGTCATTGCCAGCGCGGCACTGATGCATGCGCTTCACCTTTCGGTCGCGCTTGGCGCCTTCATCGCTGGGGTGGTGCTCGCGGAGTCACCCTACCGCCACGAGTTGGAAAGCGACGTCGAGCCGTTCCGCTCGATCCTGCTCGGCATGTTCTTTCTGTCGGTGGGAATGCTGCTCGATCTCAATGCAATCGTCGCGCAGCCGATGCGGGTGTTCGGGCTCGCGGTCGGAATCGTTGTCATCAAGGCTGTGCTGATCGCCGGAGTTGCGCGGCTGTTCGGAGTCCGCCCGCTGCGTGCCGTCTGGCTCGGCTTGCTAATCAGTCAGGGCGGCGAGTTCGGGTTCGTGCTGTTTGGCCAGGCAGCGACGGCCCGCCTTGTCAGCCCGACCACCGCCTCGCTGATGAGCGCGGTGGTGACCCTGTCAATGGTCTCCACTCCGTTCCTGATGAAGTTCATCATCTGGTTCAAGAAGCGCCTGCCCGAGAAGGAAAATGGGCTCGACGGCCCCGAATTCTCGCCCGAGACCAACGCCATCGTCGTCGGCTACGGGCGGTTCGGACAGACCGTTGCCCAGATGCTGATGGCCAAGGGCATTCCGGTTACGATCATCGATCTCGATTCGGAGCAAATCGAGGTCAGCGAAACGTTCGGAACCAAGGTATACTACGGCGACGGCACCCGGCTCGACCTGCTGCGCATTGCCGGCGCCGAGGAGGCGGAGGCAATCATCTTCTCCCAGGATGGCGAGTTTGAGAGGTCGAAGCTGGAGGCCGTGCTCAAAGCCTTTCCGCAGGCGGCGGTGATGGTGCGGGTGTTCGATCGACGGCAGCTGATCGATTATGACGGACTCAATCTCGCCTTCGTGCAGCGCGAACTGTTCGAAAGCGCGGTGGTGATGGGGCGGCAGGCCCTGCTTGCGCTGCGGATCGCGCGGCGCGAGGTCGAGCGGGTCGAGGCGGAATATCGCAGCCGCGATAGTGAACGGCTTGAGCGGCAGAGCGAAACTGGCGACTTGTACGCCGCCAAGGAGCGCATGTTCGGCCTCGACGAACAGATTGCCGAGGAGCCGGTCAGGCTCTAGCGGCTCAAATGTTCCTCGATCGCATTGGCGATCCAGTTGACGACCTCGCGGTGCGCGACATTGCCGCTCGTCACTTGGACGTCCGCCTGGGCGTAGAGGGGACGGCGCTTCTCCATCAACTGTTCGATGGTTGCGCGCGGATCCGGCGTGTTGAGCAACGGCCGGGTGTCGCGTCCGGCGGTGCGAGCCGCGAGCACGTCGATCGACGCGTCCAGCCAGACGGTGACGGCCTTCTCTTTGAGAATTTTGCGCGTCCCATCGTCGATAAACGCACCGCCCCCGGTGGCGATGACCTGAATGCCCTTCTCGAGCAGCCGCGCGATGATCCGCCGTTCGCCATCGCGGAATTCGGTCTCGCCGAATTTCTGAAACACTTCCCCGGCGGAAAGGCCGCAGGCTTCCTCGATCGCATCGTCGCTATCGACGAAATCGAGGTCGAGAAGCCGCGCGAGCCTGCGCCCGACCGTCGACTTGCCCGCGCCCATCATTCCAACAAGGGCAATGGGTCGGTCGAGACGCTGTGTTAAATCGGACATCGGAAGTGGCTATACATCCCCGCCCAAGGTGGGGCAAAAGCGCCGCGAAACCCGAACCGAGCGGAACCTTATGCCGAGATCGATTGCCGTCCTCATCATCCTCGCCATCCTTCTGATTGGCGGCTGCGTCTTCCTCGGTATGCGGGTCAAGGAAGTTCCGACCAAGACGATCGAGGTCGAGGTTAACCAGGGTGCCAATGCGCAATAAGCTGCTGCTGGTCGGGGCAGCGGTTGCGGCGATTGCGCTCCCGGCAATCGCGCAGCAGGTCGCGCAGCCGGCGGCTCCCGCCCAGACGCAACCGACCGCGCCTGCAACGGCACCCACGCCGGGGCCAGGCGCCGAGCCGGTTCAGTCCGCGCCGGCCACCAGTGCCCGAACGGGTACGCCTGATTCCGGGCCTGGCGAGACCGAAACCGGCGTCGCCGACGCAAGCGAACTCAATCTGGCGCCTCCAACGCCACCGGTTGAAATCCCCGAGCATGCCCGTCGCAATCCGTCGGTCACCGGGCGCCTCGATCCAGTCGAGCTTGGACTTGGCGCGGCTCCGTGGGGCGGAGCCAACGGCGCCTTCCTGTCGGGCCTGCTCCGTCGGATGGATGCGCCGCTTTCCTCTCGCTGGCTGCACATCGCGCTGCGCAACGCCTTGCTTGCTCGGGTCCGTGCGCCGCGCAGCGTCCACCCGGTCGACTGGAGTGCCGAACGCTCGTGGATGCTGCTGCGCATGGGCGAAGCGGACGCCGCGCGCATGCTCGTCGCCGACGTGGACGTCGATCGCTTCACGCCGAAGATGTACCAGGTCGGGGTCCAGAGCGCGCTCGCGACCGCCGATCCTCCGGCGCTCTGCCCGCTGCAGGACGGCATCCGTAAATATGAAAAAGGCATTGCGGCGCTGGTCGACGCGATGTGCGCTTCCTTGTCCGGAGAGCCCGAGAGCGCCGCCGCTCAGATCGACGCAGCGCGTCGCCGGGGCCGCATCGGCGGGATCGATCTCGTGCTTCCGCAAAAGGTGGTCGGCGCGGGCGCGAACACCAGCCGCGCGGTGACGGTCGAATGGGACCCGGTCGATTCGCTCAACAGCTGGCGCTTCGGCCTTGCGACCGCGACCGGAATCGCCCCGCCAGAGCGGCTGATTAACGCCGCCACGCCGCAGGTCCGTGCCTGGCAGGCGCGCGCGCCCTTGCTGTCGGCGCAGCAGCGGCTCGCGTCCGCGCGCATTGCTACGGGACTTGGCGTTTTTTCGTCGCAAGCGCTGCTCGACCTCTATTCGGCGATTTACGACGCGACCGATCCCGACGAGCTTTCGGGCACCGACGCCTGGCAATTGCGTCTCGCTTTCGCCGGCAAGGATCTCGACGCGCGCCTCTCCGCGATGCGCAAGCTGTGGAAGGGTGACAAGGACTCGCTCGACCGCGAAGCCTCGCGCGCGCTGCTCGGCCGGGCGGCGTCCCTTGTCGCCCCCGACGCGGATCTCGAGAATGACGCGGCCAATCTGATCGCGTCCATGCTTGCGGCCGGTTACGACCGTCAGGCGGCGCGCTGGGCAAGCGTGCTCGGCGGCATGGAGGCGAAGAATTCGGACGCCTGCTGGGCCATGCTTGCGCTCGCGGCACCGGACGGGGTGCGGATCGACACTGGGAGCTCACGGGTTGATGCATTCATTGGTCGCGACGACAGCAATGGAAAGCAGCGCAGCGCTTTGCTTGTGGCGGGGCTCGCCGCGTTGGGGAGGCTCAGCTCCGACGACGCCGACAAGCTCAACCGGCGTTATGGACTTGGTCTCGAGCATCGCACGCGCTGGACTCAGATGATCGACGGCGCCGCTGGGCGCGGGCAGGCGGGAACGGTGCTCGTACTTGCCGGAACCGGCTTCCAGGCGCTCGGCCTGCAGCAGCTGCCGTCGTCCCATCTGTTCCACGCTGTCGCGGGCCTGCGCCGTACCGGACAGGACTTCACCGCGCGCATGATCGCCGCCGAGGCGCTCTCGCGGACGTGAACCCGGACGATCTGAGGCTGGTCGACCGCTTTCTCGACATGATGGCCGCCGAAGCCGGAGCCTCGCGCCACACGATCGCCGCCTACCGCAACGATCTCGACAAGGCGGCGGAGACGCTCGACGGCCGCCTGGGTGACGCCAGTCCCGACGAGCTGAAGCAACTTGCGGAGCGGTGGGCAGAACTCTCCGCGGCGACCGTCGCCCGCCGCTCGGCCGCGCTGCGCCGCTTCTACGGCTTCCTGATCGACGACGGCCTGCGCGCCGACGATCCCTCCGCCGCCTTGCCTCGCCCGCGCTTGCAGCGCCCGCTGCCGCGCATTCTCGACGAGCCCGAGATGCAACGCATGTTCACCGCCGCCGAGGATCGCGCCGCCAGCGGCGAGGCGATCGCCGTCCGCAACCTCGCCTTGCTCGAACTCCTCTACGGTTCAGGCCTCCGCGCGAGTGAGCTGGTGACGCTGCCGCGCGCGGCGGTCCGCCCGAACCAGCCGTTCCTCATCCTGCGCGGCAAAGGCAGCAAGGAACGGCTGGTGCCGATCTCCACGCGGGCGACCGAGGTTGTGCAACGCTGGCTTGAGCATGTGCCGAAAACCAGTGCGTGGCTGTTCCCCAGCGGCAAGGCCCATCTCACCCGAATGCGGCTGTTCCAGATCGTCCGCCAGCTGGCGGCCGATGCCGGCATCGCTCCCGACCGGGTCAGCCCGCACGTCCTCCGCCACGCCTTCGCCACCCATCTTCTTTCCGGCGGGGCGGACCTGCGCGTGCTCCAGTCGCTGCTCGGCCATGCCGACATCGCCACCACCCAGATCTACACTCATGTCGATAGCGCCCGGCTGGTCGAACTGGTCAACTCGCGCCACCCGCTCGCCACCCGCGAGCGTTGACGGTTCCGGCCAGTCCGCCTACCCGCCGCACCGATGCTGACCTACCTCGATTTCGAGAAGCCGATCGCCGAACTGGACACGCGCGTCGCCGAGCTTCGGCAGACGGCCAACAATGGCGCGATCGACATTGATCCGGAAGTCGAGCGGCTCCAGGCCAAGGCCTCGAAGCTGCTGCGCGATACCTATGCCAAACTGACTCCGTGGCAGAAGGCGCAGGTTGCTCGTCACCCCGAACGGCCGCACTTCAAGGATTATGTTGCCGGCATCGCCGACGACTTCCTCCCGCTCGCAGGCGACCGGGCCTTCGCCGACGACCAGGCGATCATCGGCGGGTTCGCCCGGATCGATGGCCGCCGCGTCATGATCATTGGCCATGAAAAGGGCGACGATACGGCATCAAGGCTCAGGCATAATTTCGGAATGGCCAAGCCAGAGGGCTATCGCAAAGCCATCCGCCTGATGCAGCTCGCCGACCGCTTCGGGCTGCCGGTGGTGACGCTCGTCGATACGCCGGGTGCTTTTCCCGGAGTGCAGGCCGAGGAGCGCGGGCAGGCGGAAGCGATTGCCCGCTCAACCGAACAATGCCTCGCGCTCAAGGTCCCCATGATCTCGGCCATCGTCGGTGAGGGCGGCTCCGGCGGAGCCATCGCGATCGCCGCCGCTAATCGCGTACTGATGTTCGAACATGCGGTCTATTCGGTCATTTCGCCGGAAGGCTGTGCCTCGATCCTGTGGCGGACGGCGGACAAGGCGGGCGAGGCGGCTGAGGCGATGCGGATCACCGCGACCGACCTCCAGTCCTTCGGCGTCGTCGACCGCGTCGTTCCCGAACCGCTCGGCGGCGCTCACCGTGATCCGGGGACGGCCATCGCCTCCCTCAAGTCGGCGCTTGTGGAAGAGCTCGCCGGCTGCGCCCAACTCGGCCCGCAGGAACTGCTCGCGCAACGGCGAGCGAAATTCCTAGCCATCGGCTGAATCGGTTCGGCAACGGAACCACTCCACTCATCTCCCGTTCAAGGTGCCGATCTACATTCCGCGCCGGAGAGTTGGAGATAGAATTATGCGCAAAGCCATTCTGCTTCTGGCGGCAAGCGTAACCGCTTTGGCCCCAATCGCGGTGTCCGCGCAGGCGGTTCGCTACCTGGATCCGCGCGAGGTTGCTGAAGCTCAGCGCGAACATGCCGCACTGGTTCAGGAAATGGGCGGTGCCGAGACAGGGGCTCGCGCCGCATATGTGGATTCGGTCGGCCGCCGCGTTGCTGCATATTCGGGCGTGGCGAATGCTGGCCAGGCGTTCCACTTCACGACGTTGAACTCGGCCGTCGAGAACGCCTTCGCGGTCCCGGGTGGCTATGTCTACATCACTCGGCAACTCATGGGCTTGATGGACGATGAGTCGCAGCTTGCCTTCGCACTTGCGCACGAAACAGGCCATATCGCCGGCAATCACCACCGCCAGCGCAAGGCCGTCGCGAGCCGCAACTCCATCTTTCAAGTGTTCGGCGCAATCATCGGCAACGTGCTTGGCAGCAGCGCGATCGGCAACCTCCTGTCGCAAGGCGCCCAGCTGCGGACGTTGAGCTTCTCGCGCGAGCAGGAGAACCAGGCCGACACGCTTGGCCTGCGCTATATCATGGCCGCCGGCTATGATCCTGCGGGCGCACCCGGCGTGCTTAGAGCTCTGAGCCGATCGAGCGCGCTTCAGGCCCGTGTGCAGGGGCGAACCAACCGCCAGACTCCCGAATGGGCAAGCACCCATCCGTACGCCGACACGCGCGTCGGGCTGACACTCCGTCAAGCCCAGGCGAGCGGCCGGCTCGGCACCGGCATGCGCAACCGCGACCAGTTCCTGAGCCAGCTGAACGGCGTCTACGTCGATGACGACCCCGCGCAGGGCGTGATCGAGGGCCGCTATTTCACGCACCCCGACCTGCGCATCCAGTTCCAGGTCCCGGTCGGTTACATGATGCAGAACAGCACGACCGACGTGACGATCGCTGGGTCTGCGGGGCAGGCGCAGTTCAGTGGAGGCCGTTATCAAGGCGACCTCGAAAGCTATGCCCTGCGCGTGCTTCAGGAATTGACCGAGAGCCGTCAGCTGCAGCTCGCCCCGCCGCAACGCACCAGCATCAACGGCATCCCCGCGCTCTTCACGACGACGCGCGCGCAGACCTCGTCCGGAGTGATGGATGTCAGCATCATGGCTTATCAGTGGAGTCCGACCACCGTTTACCATTTCGTCATGCTGACGCAGGGTGGAAGCGGGATCGGACCGTTCATGTCGATGGTCAATTCGCTTCGTCGGATCACGCCGGCAGAGGCATCCGCCATTCGTCCGCGGGTCATCCAGGTGGCGACGGTTCGCACCGGTGACACGGTTCAGTCGCTGGCGAGCCGGATGGCCTACCGCGACTTCCAGCTCGACCGCTTCTTGTCATTGAATGATCTGACGACGACTAGCCGGCTCACGCCTGGGCAGAAGGTGAAGCTTGTGGTTTACGGCGCCAGACGCGCCTGACCGCGCGGACTAGGAGCTCTCGACGGCGTTCTTGACCTTCGTCCACATGCCGTTCGAACCGCCACCAAGCAGGCTGAGCCCGCTCATCATCGCAATGACGATCAGCGCGGCGATCAGTCCATATTCGATCGCAGTCGCGCCCTTTCGGTCGGCGAACAGCCTGCGCAAAATCGTTCGGATAGCGTCCAAGCCACCCTCCTCTGGTCCACGTCCACGGAGTAGGTCTAATCGTTTCGGGGTTAACAACTCTTACCCGGGACATGCTTAACGGGGCGCGAGCGCTAAATCGCCCCGGATTCACGCGGCGTCCAGCCGGCAAAGTGAAGCAATTCGAACGTCTCGATTGTCGCGTCGCCGGTGCTTGCGAAAGCTTCGGCCGCGGCGGCGCGCGCCGCCCGGCCGAGCGGAATACGCGAACGCTGGTCAAGGATATTGGTCGCGCCCATGCGGCGAAGATCGCCCACCAGCCGACCGAACGTGCTGTAGAAGACCTGCACCCGATCTACGTCCACGACCGGCATCGCAAAGCCGGCGGCACTCAGCAGTCCTGCAAGCGCCGGCGGATCGATGCGCGGGTGGACGTGCGGGCTGGCGGCGCCGCTGACCTCGTCGGCGGCCCGCATCGCCGCGCGCAATCTCGGCAGGCTGTCCCCGCCGGCGACCGCCCCCAGCAACAGCCCGTCGGGCATCAGCGCAAACCGCAATGCTAGCAGTGCGCGCGGAAGATCGTTGACGCTGTCGAGGGTGCCGACGGCGATACATAGATCGTAGCGGCTCGGCTCCGGCTCCCAGACATCCTCGACAACCTGCCGCCCGCCCGATCTCGCGGCGAACTGTGCACCCGGATCGGCAACTTCGACCTCCGGAACGAACTCGCGAAGCCGATCCGGCCAGGCCCGATCGGGACAGCCGAGGATCAACGCCGACTGGAACCGCCGCCGCACAAGTGCAAGCCGCTCGAGGCAATCCGCAAAGGCGCGCTCGTACAGGAACAGCTCCGGTCCGAGCCGTGCGGCCTGGTCACGCCGAAGCGCGCGCAGGTTCATGTCAAAGAGCGGGCTAGACATCGCCCGGCTTGTGCGTCGGGCGCGGCTCGGCGACAAGCAGGTCGTGATTGGCACGGCTCATCTCAGGGCGATCGGCGGCGCGATGCTCGATTTCGCGCTCCCGCCGCGCTGCGCCACATGCGGAACCATCGTCGACCAGCTGCACAGTTTCTGCGCGGATTGCTGGAAGAAGGTCGAATTTCTCGGGGACAGCGGCTGCTCGACATGCGGGATGCCGCTCGAGGCGACGGAAATCGATCAATGCGCGGCGTGCCTGGCCCGCCCGCCCCGGATCGAGCGCACGCGCGCCGCTGTCGCTTATGACGATATCAGCCGCGGCCTTGCCATCCGGCTGAAGTACGGGCGCAAAATCGCACTCGCCCGCACAATGGCGCGCTACATGGCGCCGCTGCTTCCGGAAGCCTCGGGCGATTGCCTGCTGATCCCCGTGCCACTGCATCGCTCGCGCTTGTGGTGGCGCGGCTTCAACCAGGCGGCGATCGTCGCGCGCGAGCTGTCCGCCAGGAGTGGCATCGAGGTCTCCGCATTCGCACTGCGCCGCGTCAAGCGCACGCCATCGCTGCGCGGCCTGAGTGCAGCCCAGCGGCGCCGTGCCGTTGCCGGGGCCTTCTCCGCCGACCGCCGCAGCGTGCAAGGCAAGACCGTGATCCTCATCGACGACGTGCTCACCACGGGAAGCACGGCGGAGGGCTGCGCCCGCGCTCTCAAGCGGGCCGGCGCTGCGCGCGTGGAGCTGATCAGCTGGGCGCGGGTGGTGCGCCCCGCCCAGTTCATGCGTTAGGAAGCCGCACCGAATCAGTCCAAGGAGCCTCCGTGGCGCAAGTCGAAATCTATACCAAATCCACCTGCCCCTATTGCATTCGCGCCAAGCGCCTTCTCGAGTCCAAGGGCATCAAATATGAGGAGACCAGCGTCGACACGGGCGGTGCCGAGCGTCAGCAGATGATCGCGCGTGCCAATGGCCGCACGACGGTCCCGCAGATCTTCGTCGGCGGCAAGCATATCGGCGGTTGCGACGATCTGATGATGCTCGAATATGAACGCAAACTCGACGCGATCCTCGCCGTTTGACCGTGACCCGCATCGCCCTCTTCCAGTCCTGCACCGGCATCGACCCGGCGGCCAACGCGGCTGCGTTGACCGATGCGATCCGGCACGCGGGTGAGGGCGGCGCGGCGATGCTCTTCACTCCCGAAATGTCCGGCCTTCTGGACCGCAATTCCGAGCGCGCGCGAGGCAATGTGCGCAGTGAACAGGAGGACCAGGTTCTGGCGGCCTGCCAAAACGCAGCGGGGGACGCCGGCATTTGGGTCCATCTGGGCTCGCTTGCCGTGCTCGCCGGCGAAGAGAAGCTCGCCAATCGCAGCTTCGTAATCGACGCCGACGGTGACATCCGCGCGCGCTACGACAAGATGCATCTGTTCGACGTCGACCTCCCTACCGGCGAGAGCTGGCGCGAGTCCGCGGTGTATCGGCCGGGCCAGGAGGCCGTCGTCGTGCAGGACACGCCCGTCGGAAATCTGGGCCTCGCGATCTGCTACGACCTGCGCTTCCCGGCGCTGTTCGCGGCGCTCGCCGAAGCTGGCGCGGACTCCATCGCCGTCCCCGCTGCGTTCACCGTACCGACCGGCCGCGCCCACTGGGAAGTCATGCTTCGGGCGCGAGCGATCGAGGCGGGAACTTACGTGATCGCCGCCGCCCAGGCCGGCCAGCATGAGGACGGCCGCATCACCTACGGTCATTCGCTGGTGGCCGACCCGTGGGGTGAATTGAAGCTCGACATGCGCGATCAGCCGGGTCTCGCCTTCGTCGAGATCGACCTCGCGCGCGTCGCCGACGTGCGTTCCCGCATTCCCGCGCTTTCACACCGGCGCGCAATCGGGCAGGTCAGCGTGCAATGATCGTCTTCGACCTTCAGTGCCGCGCCGGCGGCGAGCGCTTCGAGGCGTGGTTCCACTCCAACGCCGACTATGACCAGCAGAAGGCAGGCGGCCTCGTGCAATGTCCCTACTGCCAGTCCGCGGACATCGAAAAAGCTCCGATGGCTCCGATGGTCCCCAAGCGCGGCGACGGGGATCATCCGCTCGCACGCCTCGCGTCGATGCAGGCCGAAATGCTCAAGAACAGCGAGTGGGTCGGCGAGCAGTTCGCCGATACCGCGCGCAAGATGCACTCGGGGGAGATCGAACCCAAGTTGGTGCACGGGCAGGCTACTCCGGCCGAAGCCAGGTCGCTCGCCGAAGACGGCGTCCCCATCGCTCCGCTTCCGTTGCCGGTCGTTCCTCCGAGCCAGGTGAATTGATAAACCTGCGCATCCTCCGTATTCGCGTGCCTCTGGAACGGCCCCGTAGCTCAGCAGGATAGAGCATCAGATTCCTAATCTGAGGGCCACTGGTTCGAATCCAGTCGGGGTCACCAGGGCAGCACTAGGGAGAGCTTGATGACGGACACGCCCGACAACGGAGACCTGGTCCGCTCGCCCCCCGAGGTCGAGGTGCCGGATGTCGTCGCGGAGGCGGTGCGCACGATCATCCGCTGGGCCGGCGACGATCCCGACCGCGAAGGCCTGCTCGACACTCCGAAACGCGTCGCGCGGGCGTGGCGCGAATATGCGAAGGGCTATGAGGAAGATCCGTGCCAGCACCTCAGCCGGACCTTCGACGAGGTCGGCGGCTATGACGAGATCGTGCTTCTGCGCGACATCCCGTTCCAGTCGCATTGCGAGCACCACATGGCGCCGATCATCGGCAAGGCCGCGATCGCCTATCTACCGCGCCACCGCGTGGTCGGGATCAGCAAGCTCGCCCGCGTCCTCCACGGCTTCGCCCGCCGCCTGCAGGTTCAGGAGCGTCTGACTGCGCAGGTCGCCGATTGCATCTGGGATCATCTCCAGCCGAAAGGCGTGGCCGTGGTCATCGAGGCCACTCACGCCTGCATGACCGCCCGCGGAGTCAACACGCCTGGAGTGATGATGACGACGAGCCGAATGATGGGCACCTTCCGCGAAGACGAACGCAGCCGAAGGGAAGTGCTGGCGCTGATGGGGTATTAAGCAAACGTTGCCTGATAGCTGATCACGCTGACTGCAACGCGTGAAAGGCGATCACGAGGCCGGGCGGACGCCATGCACCGCTTTCCGAGATGACCTTTTGACACGATACATTTGCTCATCGGCCCGGCTCAGCACTGCCGTTGCGTCATCCTCCGGCTTGATTGATCCGACGCCCACGGCAACACTCAGTTTGAGCGATTTTCCGTCGCGAACCAAGGTAGCGGGAGTGACCCGCTCGACGATCCGCAATGCCATCTGCCACCCTCCCAGCTCGTCCGTGCGTTCGAGAAGCACGCCGAACTCGTCACCGCCAAGTCGACCGACAAGATCGGACTTCCTGACACTTTCGGAGATGAGTTGGGAGATGAGCACGAGTGCTGCGTCTCCGGCTACGTGACCGCAGCTGTCGTTGATGTGTTTGAGGCCGTCCACATCAATGAAGATGATCGCTGCCTCTTCATTGTACCTCGCGACCCGTGCGATCAGCCGTTCAAGGCTCTCCAGAAAGCTCCGCCTGTTCGGGAGCCCGACGAGAGGGTCTTCGCCCGCCAGCGATTCCAATTCGCGGACGCGTTCTTGAAGGCGCGCAACTTCGCTCCGCAGGAAGTCGAGTTCGCCGGCAAGCCCGTCGACGTTTTCCGCGCGCCGCAACCACTTTTGCCAGGTACGCTTGAACATTCTGTGTGTCTGCCAATGCTTGTCGAGACGATGATAGACTAGTGCTCGTTTCTATCTGAAGGCAACCGCGGTCTCGGCGAGCACCCCGCGCTTGCCGCTTTGCCTGCCGACGTGTAAAATCATCGTTTAATATGACGCCCTTAACGGACGGGCGGCAAGTCATGGGGCGCTTGCCGCGCTGCGTGTTCTTTAGCCGCCGGAGAGGCGTAACGCGTGAGAATGGAGGACCATCGGCAGCGGATGAGGGGCGGGCCGAGTGTCAGCCTGGCCGGCGATGCTCATCGGGCCGGCAGGAAATCCGTTCCCGCTGAAACCGCCTGGCGGCCGCTGATCGATCCGCTCCGGCGGCTGACGCTGTTTACCGCGGCAGTCGCAATCACCAGTCTGCCGTTCTTCTCGCCGTTTATCGGCGGGACAGCAATTCGGTTGATCTGGGTGCCGCTGGCGCTGGTCTGTTTTGCCTTCACCTGGTTTCCGCGCCGCGAAGCACCGCTTTACGCGCTCATATATGCAACCATGACCCTCGCGCATGAGCAGCACGGCAATCTCATGTTCGATGCGACCTTCGTGTTGCTGGACATCGCTCAGGCCTTCGCGCTCGCGATACTCGTTCCGCGGCATCTGACGCGCAAGCAGCTGATCCTGCAGCCCGTGCGGGTCATGGGATATATCGCGGCTGCGCTGCTGATCACATTCATCGGTGCGAGCGTCGCGTTGATGGCTGCACTCGGCTTCGAATGGTCGGCGGCCGGTTTCGGCGAGGAGCTCGGCGGCAATGCGCTGCTCGCCTGGCGTTATTGGTGGCTGGGACATGCCTGCGCCTTCACCGCCATCACCGGCACATTGACGTTTCTTCGGCAGGTCAACCGAGCGGATTGGGCGGAAGTCCTGGGACCGCCCGGCGAGCGGCGGCTCTTCCTGATTTCTACGGTGGTGCAGCTGGCGGCGACGATGATGGTCCTGCCGGTGTTCGATATGACTTCGGTAGGGCTTCCCCCCGATCTCCGGCTCGGCTTGTTGTTCATCCCGGTCATGACCGCGATCATCATGACAATCCGCTTCCGTGGGTTCGGCGCTTCGATCGCGATCCTGACCATTGGCCCGATCGCGATTCAGTCAATCGGCGGGCCCTTCGCCGCGCAGAATTGGGCAGGCCTGCCGCCGATGGCCAGCCCGATACATCTGATTCTGATTGTCATTCCGTCGGTCTGCTGGCCGATGGCGAGCACGCTGCGCCATCTGCAATGGGCGATCCGTGACGCCGAAGATGCGAGCCTGACCAAATCGCGCCTGATCGCCATGCTTAACCACGAGCTGCGCACTCCGCTGAACGCGATCCTCGGTTTTTCGGAGCTGATGCGTCTGCAGAATTTCAAGGAGATGGGGGAGGCGGTCGGATCGGTCGAGAATATTCACGCGAGCGGGCAGCGGCTTCTGGCGATGATCGAAGGTTTGCTCGGCCGCGCCGACCAGGGCGCGAGCGTGTTCGATTTGACCAAGCAGTCGGTGCATATCGAGCCGGCGCTGGCGGAGGTGGTTGCCGACCTCCAGCAGGAACTCAAGGAGCTCGGCTGCGGTCTCCTGCTTTCGGTCGAGGACGAGCTTGCGGTCGATGCCGACCCGCGCGCGCTCAAGCGGATGCTGCACGTGCTTTTAACGTATCCCCTGCGCTTCGTCGGACCGGACACCGTAATCTCCGTATCGGCGAGAAATCTCGGAACCGATACGATCGTCGAGGTGAATTCCCAGAGCCTGATCAATGCCGTTGCCGACGACCGCGACACCTTGGAGGTGCAGCTGGTCAACGCGCTTGCGCTTGCCCATGGGGCGCGGCTTCACATTGCCCAGTGCGGCCGGAGCGGGCGAGTGGCGAGGCTGACCTTTTTCGCAACCCGCGCCGCCGCTTAGCGGCGCGTCGACGACGATGAGGCGGCGGCTCAGGTAAACCGCCGCCTCGCGCCCTGCCGTAGCGGGGTTATTCGTCAGGCTTCGAGGCCGTGTTTCAGCTGGCTCATCTGGTCGTGACCGCTGCGGACAGACTGAAATGCCCGCTCCACCGCGGCGCGGGCATCGCCGGTCAGCGTGTCGCCGTTGAGCGCGGTTTCGAACTTCTCCTTGAGATAATCCTCGCCGCGCTCGACTTCGTTGATGACGGCCTTGTCGTCATGGCCGGTGATCGCGGCCTTGAGGTCGAGGAAGCGCTGGTGGGTCTTGCCGAGGAAGGAGCCGTCGTCCTTCGGATTGCCGCCCAGGCGGCGAACTTCGGCGCGAAGCTCCTCGACGACCCGGCTGCGCTCGCTGGCGCGCTCCCGGAACATCTGCTGGAAGCGGCTGCCCTCCGCGTTCGAAGCTGCATCCTCATAGCCGGTAACACTGTCGATGAGCGTCGCCGTGAGTGTGTTGAGCGTGCTGATCTGGTCCTGATTGTCCATGGTCGTCTCCTGTTCTTGGGATTGTGTCGACGTCTAAACGCTTGGGCAGTCGCGACGATGCTGGATCCATGAACAAATAAGAGGCGCAGGCCGCAAATCCCTGTCATCCTGCCGCCTTCAACGGTTCGGGGGTGAGTCGAATGGGGGCAATTGCGGTGGCTGCGGCAGGCCTGCTGCTCGGATCACTTCCATTTCCCGTTCAGCGCGAGGTTCCGCCCGGAGCGGCAATCGCCTCCTCGGTCGAGGTGCCGATCAATGCCCGGCTCGTTTACGTCAGCGGAACGGTGCCCGACCCGGTCAAGCCGGCGGCTCCGCCGGGTTCGGCCGGGCGGTTCGGCGACACGGAGGCGCAGACGCGTTCGATCCTGACCAAGGTCGAAGCCGAGCTGAAGAAGCATGGCCTCGGCCTCGGCGACGTGGTGATGATGCGCGTGTTTCTCGTTGCTCCGCCGGGCCAGCAGCGCATGGACTTCGCCGGCATGATGCGCGGCTACAGCGCTTTTTTCGGAACGCCCGCGCAGCCCAACAAGCCTGCGCGATCGACCATGCAGGTGGCTGGACTGGTCGATCCGGGCTGGCTCGCGGAGATCGAGGTAACTGCCGCGCGCTAGGCGCAATTCACGGGGGAGAGCGGACATGACGGTGACCAGGCGCGACATGCTGATGAAGGTCGGCTCGGTTGCCGGCGCGGGTGCGACCTTGGCGGCGCTGCAGATGCTCGGGATGACGGTCGCAAGCCCGGCCTCCGCAGCCGACTTCGCCCTCCCGAAAGGAAGCGGCAACGGCCGTTCCGTCGTGATCCTCGGCGCGGGCATCGCGGGGCTCGTCGCGGCCTACGAGCTACAGAATGCCGGCTACCGCGTGACCGTGATCGAGGCTCGCAACCGGCCCGGCGGACGGGCCTGGACCGTTCGTGGATCTGACGCGGTCGAGCATATCAAGCTGCCGACGCAGAGGGCCGCCTTTTCGGATGGCCTCTACTTCAACGCCGGCCCGGCGCGGATCCCGTCCTGGCACCATGCGATCGTTGGCTATGCAAAGCGGTTGAACGTTCCGCTGGAAACCTTCGTCAACAGCAGCCGGTCGGCCGGATGGGATTTCAACGGCAGGGTCATTCCGGGGCGCCGGATGATGTACGACCTCAACGGCCGCATCGGCGAGCTGCTCGGCAAGGCGATCGATGCCCATGCACTGGATGCCGCAATGCCCAAGGAAGAACTGGCGGCCTTCCGGGAATTCATCGGGGCTTATGCCGGCCTCGACCGCAACGGCCAGCTGCGCGGCCAGCCCAGTTCCGGATATCGGCAATCGCCCGCCGGCTACGACACGCCGGGCATTCCGCTCGACCCGCTCACGCTCAGAGAACTGCTGCCGTCCCGCGCGATCGGCCTGCCCTATCTGTTCGAGTCCATCATCGACATGCAGCCGACCATGCTCCAGCCGGTCGGTGGAATGGACCGGATCGCGGCTGCGCTTCATCGCAAAGTCGCCTCCAGTGTCCACTTCGGCCAGCCCGTCACGGCCATCCGCCGCGAGGGCAAAGGCGTCAGGGTCGAACATGGCGGAACGGCGACGCGCGCCGATTTCTGCATCTGCACCATTCCCGTGCCGGTGCTGGCACGCATCCCGAACGACTTCTCCGCTGCCAAGGCCACCGCGCTCAAGGGCTTGCCCTATCTCCCGAGCGCCAAGGTCGCCTTCGAAGCACCGCGCTTCTGGGAAGATGAGGGCATTTACGGCGGCCTCGCCTGGACCGACCGGTTGAACGAAAATGTGCTCTATCCGAGCTCCGGCTTTCACTCGACGAACGGCGTGCTCGTCGGTGCCTACGTCGCCGGCTGGACGCACCAGGACACGCCCGAGGCCTTCGTCAAGCTGCCGATCGCCGATCAGATCCGGATCAGCCGGGAGTCGGTCGAGGCGCTGCATCCGGGCAAGTCGGCCAGCTTGCGGAGCCCGGTCGTGATCAACTGGGGCGACATCGCTTATTCCGAAGGTGTCGGCGCGGTCGGGCCGGAGTGGGGCGATGACAGGCGCGGAGCGCGTTATGCGGAACTGCTCAAGCCCGAAGGACCGATCGTCTTCGCCGGCGAGCACTTGAGCTATCTCGGCCTTTGGCAGGAGGGTGCGGCGCTGTCGGCGCATGAAGCGGTGAAGCTGATGAGTTCGATGGCGTCCGCACGCGCTTCCTGACCTCTTGTCGAATTGCTGCTGGCGGCGGAGCGCCTGAGGTGTAACGCTTCGCCGCGACTGCAATCAACAGGAGGCGATGATGCGTGTGACGGGATTGTTCGCGGGGCTTGCTCTTGTCTTTTGTCCGCTGGCGGCGTCGGCGCAAACCCCTATCTCGGACGCGGTCGCCGCGAATGCCCGGACGCCCGACAACGTCCAGCTCGACGTGCTGCGCAAGCCGGGCGAGATCCTCCAATTCCTCGGTTTGACGCCGGGCATGCACGTGATCGATCTGTTCGGCGCCAACCGCTACTGGTCGGAGATGATGGCGCCGGTGGTCGGGCCGCAGGGCAGCGTCGTCGTGTGGCAGCCGACGCAATTCCTCAACGACAAGCGCAAGGCGGAGTTTTTCGAATTCGGCCAGCGGCAGGGCAATGTCGCACTGATCGCGACTCCTTTCGAGACGCCGCAGCTGGGTACCAATGCCTACGACTTTGCGATCATGAACATGGATTATCATGACGTCTATTGGCAGAACCCGGAGCGCAAGATCGGGCGCATGGAGCCCGACCAGTGGCTGGCGCGATTGTATGCCGCGATGAAACCCGGCGCGATCGTGGGCATTATCGACCATGTGGCAGCCCCCAATTCTGACACCCGCGCAACGGTCGAGAAATATCACCGCATCGATCCCGCCGTGGTGAAGGCCGACTTCGAGCGGGCGGGCTTCGTCCTGGAAGGATCGAGCGACCTTCTCCGCAACCCGCAGGACGCGCATGATCTCAACGTGTTCGACCCGAAAATCAAAGGCCACACGGATCGCTTCGTCTACCGTTTCCGGAAGCCGGCTGCTTGACGGAAGCGAGTAAGCAAAGCGGAGGCGGAGTTCGCCCTTATTTCGTCTTGGTCGCGCTGGTCCTCGGCCTTCTGGCCGGAGCGGCCGCAGCTGAACTGAGCGACCTCGTTCGAACGGGTCTGTTGCAGGTTGCCGACTTCGTTGGGGGCCTGTGGCTCAACGGCCTCAAGATGACCGTCGTGCCGCTGGTCGTGGCTCTGCTCATCGTCGGCGTTGCAGCCGGCGCGCAGGCAGCGAGGGCAGGGCGCATCGCTGGCCGCGCGGTGCTGTGGATCGTCATCATCTGCACGCTCTCGGCCATCTTCGGCGCTTTAATGATCGAGCTTCTGACCGCGACCTTCCCGCTGCCGCGCGATACGGCGATGGCGCTTCAGAACGCGCTTGCCGGAGTCGACCAGAAGGCGGCGGCGGGCGAGCTTCCGGGCATCATCGACTTCTTCAAGACGATCGTTCCGTCGAACATTGTTGCGGCCGCCGCCAACGGCGATGTGCTTCCGCTGGTCGTTTTCGCACTCCTGTTCGCCCTCGCCGTTTCGCGCATCGCGCCCGAGCGCCGTAAGCAGATCGTCGGCCTGTTCGAAGGCATTGCCGACGCCATGCTGGTGATCATCGGCTGGGTCTTGTGGCTCGCGCCCATCGGCGTGTTCGCGCTAGCATTCACGGTCGGAGCAAGCGCCGGCACCGCCGCCTTCGCCGGCCTCGGCCACTACATCCTGCTGATCTCCACGATCGGGCTGCTGGTCACCGTCGCGGCCTACCCTCTGGCAGTGCTCGTCGGACGGGTTGGAGCCGGAACCTTCACCCGTGCAATGATCGCTCCGGAGAGCGTCGCGATCTCGACCCGCTCATCGCTCGCCTGCCTCCCGGCGATGCTCACCGCGGCCCGGTCGATGGGTATTCGGGATGAAGCCGCGGATGTGACCCTGCCGCTGGCCGTCGCGCTGTTCCGGGCGACAGGGCCCGCGATGAACACGGCGGTTGCATTCTATGTCGCGCACTGGCTCGGGCTCGAGCCAAGCGTACCGCAGATGATCGCCGCAACGGCAGTCGGAGCGATCATGAGCTATGGCGCGATCAGCCTGCCGGGCGAGGTCAGCTTCATCAGCTCGATCGCGCCGATTGCGATGGCGCTGGGCGTTCCGATAGCCCCATTGGCACTGCTGGTCGCGGTTGAGATGGTGCCGGACATTTTCCGCACCCTCGGCAATGTCACCAACGATGTCGCGCTTGCGGCAGTCGTCAGCCGCGGGACCGCCGAGGCCGACTAGCGGCCGGCCATGGACCGCACCCGGTCGGCGTAGAGTCGGCCGACAGGCTGTTCCTCTCCATCCGCAAGGCGCGCGATCCAGCGGCCGGAGGCGTTGCGTGTGAAGCCGGTGATGAAGTCGCGGCGGACGATCGCCGACCGGTGCAGCCTGACGAACAGGTTCGGGTCCAGCCCTTCCTCAAGCGCGCTCATCGAATGGTGGATCAGCCAACTCCGCCGTCCGACGTGGAGGCGCATATAGTCGCGCTCGGCCGACACTCGGTCGACGTCGCGGGCCGCGATCCTGACCAGGCCCGTGAGGTCGGAGGCCCAAAATTCCTCCAGCCAGCGGGACGTCGCTTTCGCCGGTCCGCCGGACTGGTCGCGCTGGCGGAGATAGGCGCGGGCGCGGTCCAGCGCTCGCTGCAGCCGCACCGGATCGACCGGCTTCATCAGATAATCGACCGCCTCGACCTCAAAGGCCGCAACCGCGAACTGGTCGAAGGCGGTCACGAACACGACGGCGGGTGACGGCGTTTGCGCTGCCAGCGCTCGCGCAACGCCGATCCCGTCGAGGCCGGGCATCGCAATGTCGAGCAGCAGCAGGTCCGGCTGCAGCGCTTCGCTCAGGCTCACTGCCGCTTCGCCGTCGCTCGCCGTCCCGACGAGCGCGGCGCCAACACTCCGCGCAAGCAACAGCTGCAGCCGCTCGGCCGCAAGCGGCTCGTCGTCGGCGATCAGCACTCGGAGCGAGGATTCGCTCATGCTTTCTCGATCGGGACTGTAAGTGAGACCGTGTAGCCATCGCTGGTCGGTCCGAAGCTGCACTCGCCGCGCCGGCCAAACCGCGCGTCGATCCGCTGACAGACGTTCGCCAGACCAAGCCCGGTGCCCTCGTGCGTGGCCGCCGCGACCGCCGCGATGCCACCATGCTTCAAGCGGTTGCCGATCTCCAGCGACATGCGACCGTCGCCGGTTTCGCGGGCGGATATCTGCACCAGCACCGTCTTGCGCGTCGTCGACACACCATATTTGATCGCGTTCTCGATGATCGGCTGAAGGATGAGGGCAGGTAGGCGAACCGGTTCCAGCTCGGGCGGAATGTCGATCTCGACCTGCAACCGGTCGGGGAAGCGCGCCCTTTCGATGTCGAGATAGAGGCGTTGCAGTGCGATCTCCTCCGCCAGGGTCACGTCCGCACCCGGGTCGAACGAAAGGCTCGATCGGAAGAAGGTCGACAGCGCGAGCAGCATTGCCTCGGCCCTGTCGGTGCGCCCGGTCATCACAAGTGACGACAGCGAATTGAGCGTGTTGAACAGGAAGTGCGGGTTCACCTGATATCGCAGCGCCCGCACCTGCGCGGCCTGAGCCGCGCTCTCTGCATCCGCCGCCCGACGCTGTGCTCCGAGCGCATTCGCGTGAGCCAGGCTGGCAATATAAAAAGCACTCCAGGCTGCGAAGAAGAACAGCCAAACCACCGCCGCATCGGCCGCAAAGCGGAATTGCTTGTGCGGATCGAGCTCGCTGATGCGCGGTAAGGTGAGTACCAGCGGCGTCTCCGAAGTGCGTTCGATCCGGATGGTCCGGCCCTTCTCGACCACCACGAAGCCTTCGCGGGCCTGATATCGCATTTCCTCGCGGCTATCGGCCATCTTGCGGTCGACGACGATCAGCATGCCGGACATGGCGCAGGCGGCAAGGAAGGAGGCGATGCCGGCGACCACCGCCTTGCGCCGCAATGTGCCGTCGCGAGCAAGCGTCTTGATCGCAAGATAGATCAGGCCGGTGAGAACCACGCCCAGCCCGATCGTCACGAGCTTGTTGCGGAGGACCGTCATCGGGTCGGATCCGAGCAGCGCGCGAGCAACGACCGTCACTGCATAAAAGGCCCAGAAGCCGAGGATCGACTTGAGCGCAAGCGGCCAGTCGCTGAAGCGGTCGCCGGTTCGGCTGATGGGCATCAATTGCATGACCCTTCATCCTCCATGCCGCGCCGCCGCGCAAACCGCGCCACGTGCATTGGCAGAACCGCTCCACCGGCCCGTCGAAACTAGGCCGAAGCAGGCTTCGGAACGGCTGTCGGCGACACTCGTTGGAAGAAAAAGCTTCGGAGGATTTGATGGACCAGGACAAGAACGACATTCCGCCGGCGGTGCATTCGGCCGACCCGGAGCATGAGCTGGAGAAAGAGCTCAAGCGCGATCCGTTCGACCTCGACAAGAAGGCAGATGTCGGCAGCGACGAGTCCATGGACGCGTCCGACCCGCCTGCCGCCGCGCAACCCGGACAGAATGACGACCCGGTTCCGTCCTCGAGTTTTCCAGAGTAGTTCCGGAAACGTCACGAGATATCCACAAGTTGCTCTAAATCAACAGTTCCATCAGAACCGACGAACTGTGAACGTTTAACATTGCGGCATCCTGCTCCCTCTGATTCAATATGAATGGGGAGTGGGACCTTGGTTAAGTTTCCGGTAACGGATTCAGGAGCATGATCCCGCTCAGGCAAAAGGAGTCGGGTTCATGATTACGCGGACCAGCCAGCCGGCAAGCGGCGCGATGCTGATCTCGGAGATGAAGGAGTTTGCGGGCTTCTCAAAGTCCACGCAGCGCTACATCCGCCGGTCGCTCGACGTTGCCTACGGCCGCCGCGACCCGATCGAATGCTGGGCCCGCGACGAAGGCGAAGCCGCCTCGATCCGCGCCCAGACCCGGCTCTACAAGCAACTCGACGCGCTTCGGCAACAGGTTCCCGACGACAGCGGCCTCGACATGATCGAGCCGTTCCTCGGAACTTTGGTTTCGGTCTCGGCCTTCGACCTCGGTCAGGAGCGGCTGACCAACTTCGCCGCTTATCGTTTCCTCTACGAGCGGCTGGTCGGCGCCGCCGCGCGGCCGTGGCTGCCGTCGGCTTTCTGTTCGGCGGCCGCACTTCCGCACCTCCATCCCGATCGTCGCCGCACGCTCCTGCAGTCGATCAGCGAAAGCGCCGCGACGGCGCCGGGCTGGTCGAGCCGCGAGCCGGTGTTCTGGCCGGAGTGGGTCGAAAAGGTCGACGTCGCGGCTGCGATTTGACGTTCGGCTTTTCTCACTACTGAAGCTGATCGTCCCGGCTGTTGAGTTGCGGCCCGGCGACATGCATTTGCGAGAGCGATGCTGATTGATGTGATTCTGCACGACGCCGTTCGTACGCTGGGCGGGCTGCTGGTCGGCCTCGGTCTGTTCCGCGCGATCGAGCTGCTCTTTCCTCAGCGTGGCGTGGAAGCGCCCAGCGGACACCTTACCGGGCTCCGGATCTGGTTCGTCTACGTCGGCGCGCAGATCGTCCTGACGGTGGCCGTCATCGCATTGATGCATTCGGCCGATGCATCTCCGAACCTTGACCCGCGCGTGTTGCTCGGATTGCCGACCTGGGCAGCCGCGATCGTCGTCGGCATCGTGGTGATCCTCGCGAAGGACTTCTTCTTCTACTGGGAACATCGTGTGCAGCATCGCTGGCTCTGGCGCTGGCACATGCCGCACCACGCGATCCGCAATCTGAGCGCGACCAACAGCTGGCATCACTGGTCCGAAATCCTGATGTTCGCTCTGTTCGTTTCCGTTCCGATGGGGCTGCTGACACCGGCATTCGGGCCGCGCTCCTTCATCGTCGGACTGATCTTGAGCTGGCAGCCGATCTATCTTCACTCCTCGACCCGGCTGCAGATGGGAAAGCTGGCGCGACGGATCATCGTCGACAGCCGCTATCATCGGATCCATCATTCGCTGGAGCCGCGGCACTTCGACAGGAATTTCGGCGCGGCGACTCCATTGTGGGATTGGATGTTCGGCACGCTCTATCTTCCGGACGAGGACGAGTGGCCGGAAGTTGGCCTCGCCGGCGTGGATGAACCGTCGAACGTCAGGGAATGGGCATTGCTGCCTTGGACAGCGCGCGCGAAAATGCCCAAATTGAAGGAAGGTGCATTAGACGGTCGGTAGCTTGTCAGCCCTTCACCGAAGGGAATTAGCGGCTCAATTGTTCGATGCTGTCCGCGACACTCTGGTGGTGCACGAATACGATCCCCGCCTCCTCGTAAGCGGCGCGGTGAGCCTCGCGGTCGTCGACCAGCACATCGCCCGGCTTCATATGCCGGTGCTTGTCGCGGGCCATGCAGGTGACGATCGGAACGCCTGGAAAGTGCACGACCGCCCATTTCACCTTCTGCGGCGCTGCCCACTTGCCAATCGGCAGACCGGTCAGGATCGTTGGCTTCAGCTGCTTCACCGCCGCGAACAACAGCTGGGCGTCGGGCATTTGCGGCAGGCGCGCGTAGAAGTCCGGAGCTCCCGCCAGACGCTTCCAGAATTCGCCATTGCCGAACCTCTTCTGAAAAGCGGTCGGCTTCATCCCAAGCAATTCCTCAGCGCCCCGGTCGAAGTCCGCAAGGACACCGTCACAGTCGAGGAACAGCGCCGGCATCTTCAAAACCGCGCCGGCGTAAGGCGTACCGGGATCGGTTCCTCAAGCGGCGTCCATCCCCGTTCCTTCAGCACGTCATTGCTCTCGCTCGCCTTGCGGCCCGGCCCGAGCGACCAGGTGATGTGATAGGTCAATCCGTCGGGCCGGTCCGTTGTGCCGTCCAGTTCCGCGACCAGGCACTCCAGACTGTCGGCGTCGTCGGCACGCCCGACGATCCGCGCCTGGACTTGCGAGGGCGGCGGTGTCGATGCGTTGGCTCCGGTGCGGAGCGTCACATGATCGGCGATCACATTTTCGTATTTCGGCTCGAAACGCTGAAGAAGCTGCGCGCGCTCCTCCGCCGGCAGCTTCCATCCGATTACGGTTCCGGGTTCGGCCATGCGCCTCCGACGCGAGAGCCGCGCCCAGGTTCCTCCCTGCGAGCAAAGCTCGTGGGGAGGGGAGCCATCGAACGGAGATTCGATGGTGGAGGGGTGATCTGCGTCAGGCCCCTCCACCATCCTGCGGATGGTTCCCCTCCCCATCGCTGCGCGACAGGGAGGAATTCGAGAGCCGCCGCACCAGTTCGGCGGCGAACTCGCTGAGTGAATCGTCGCGGGCGCCCATGATCAGGATGCGGTCGCCCTCCCGCGCTTCGGCGACCATTGCTTCGCCGATTGCCGCCCGTTCCGGAACATGTTGCGCCTGCCGTCCGCGCACCCGCACCTGCTCGGCCAGCCAATCGGAGCCGCGACTGCGATCGACCGTTCCGCCCTGGTAGACCGGATCGGGAAGATAGAGGCGATCGTCGGCGTCCATTCCGCCGGCCAGACTCTGTCCAAGCTCTTCGCCCATCTTCGCCAGCGGGCCATATCCGTGCGGCTGAAACATGATGAGCAGACGTCCGGGCTGCGCACGAAGCGTCGCGAGCGTTGCGTCGATCTTGTCGGGATTGTGCCCAAAGTCGTCGATCACCGTGACTCCGCCGGCCGAACCGACCGTCTCGAGCCGCCGCTTGAGGCCCTCGAACCGCCCGAGCGCCGCGGCCGCCTCGACCAGCGGCACACCCAGCGCGGAGGTGGCGCCGAGCGCGGCAAGCGCGTTTGAAGCATTGTGCCGGCCGGGCACACGCAGCTGCACCTCGTGCTGCTGCCCCTCGAAAGAGAGCGCGAAGCGCGACCCGTCGGCAAGCAGCTCGAGGTTCTTGCCCATCACCTCGGCGCCGGGATGATCGAAGCCGTAGCCAATGCGATTTTCGTGCGGGATCACTTCTGAGAGCAGTCGCGTCTCCGGATCGTCGAGGTTGAGCACCGCCTTGCGCGACGCGGCAAGGAAACCGCCGAACAATTGCCGAAGCTCGTCCATCTCTTTGTGGTCGAGGCTGATGTTGGTCAGCACCGCGACTTCGGGTGTGTAGAGCTGGATCGAACCGTCGCTTTCGTCGACCTCGCTGACGAACAGCTCGGGATCGCCGACCAGCGCGCTTGCGAACGGCGCCGACGGAGTCACGAAATTTTTCATCACCGCGCCGTTCATGACCGTCGGCCGGCGATGGCAAACGTGCAGGATCCAGCCGATCATACCGGTGACGGTCGACTTCCCGCTGGTGCCGCCGACGGCAACGCTTCGGCTCGCCGCATTCAGCAGCTGCGCGAGCAACTGGGGCCGCGTGAGATGCGGCAGCCCCAACTCCCGAGCGCGCACCACATCCGGCACCGTCTCCTCCACGGCGGCCGACGTGACGAGCGTCATTCCCGGCCCAACGCCCGACCCGTCCTGCGGGAACAGTTCGATCCCGAGCGAGCGCAGATAATCGAACTTGGGAGCGGTGCGGCCGGCGTCGAGCGAGCGGTCAGAACCAAGCACACGCCCGCGGCTTGCGCGTACGATCGACGCCAGCGGAAGCATGCCGCTACCGCCGATGCCGCAGAAGAAGGTGGAATCAGTCATCGTGCGCGGCCCTATTGAAGGGCGGTTCGGCTGGCTAGGGGTGTGAACACTCAGCCCTTCAGAATGCCGATGGTGTGCAGCCAGCGCTCGACCAGATCGGTCCAGTGCGTGACCGGCTTGTCGGTGCGCCGGAGGCCGAACCCGTGTCCGCCCTCGGCATAGATATGCATCTCCGCCTTCACCTTCGCCTCGCGCAAGGCCAGGAAATAGGTAATCGAGTTGTGCACATCGTCGACCGGATCGTCCTCCGCCGCGATGATGAAGGTTGGCGGCGCCTTGGCACTGATATGGTCGAACGGTTCGAGCTCGACCCCTTCCCCGGCCCACATGTGACCGGGATAGAGTGCGACGCCGAAGTTGGGCCGCGTGTCTGTCCGGTCCGCTGCATCGACAGCTCCGTAGCTCAGCTTGTCGGCATTGGTGACATCCGCGACAAGATGCCCGCCGGCCGAGAAACCGAGCACTCCGATCTTGCGAGCGTCGATCCCGAATTCCTTGGCCCGGCTACGCAGGATCGCCATCGCCCGCTGTGCATCCTGCAGGGCCATCGGAACGGGCGGCACGGCCTGGCACTTGCAGCCGTCGTCCCAGTGCGGCCCCGACCACGGCACGCGATACTTCAGGATGGCACATGCAATCCCGCGCGACGTAAGCCAGTCGCATACCTCGGTTCCCTCCAAGTCAATTGCGAGCCCTCTGTAACCGCCGCCGGGAAACACAAGCATTGCCACGCCCGTGCTTGGACCCGACGGTCGCACGATGGTCATCGTCGGGCGGGTGACGTCGAAGATCCAACTCACCGCACGGATACCCTTCGGCTTCTGGCGCACCTCCAGACGCTCGGGACCTTTCACTTCCGGGCGAGCAATGGTGACGTTGGCAGGCCAAAGCGCGATCGCGGTCGCCCCGGTTGGTGGTCGCCACGCCTCCGCGTAGGTGCCGCTGCTGCCGACCGCCAAGCAGAGGATCGCGGTTGCGATTGCGATTAGTCTCTTCATGCGGCACCTCCCGTCCGGGATAGCTGCACCATCGTGTGCGATGACGCAAAAGGTATAGTTTGAGCATGAAGATCGCCGTGGTTGCCCCCAGCTGCATGCTTAACCGCGACGCTGCCGATGCAGTGCGCGCCATTGCCGATCAGCGCGGCGACTGCGAGTTGCTGATCCATCCGCAATGCTTTCTTTCCGACGGTCATTTCGCCGGGAGCGACGCGCAACGGCTGGCTGCGTTGCGCGAAGTGATGGCCGATGCCTCCGTCGACGCCGTTTGGTCGGCGCGCGGCGGCTACGGTTCCAACCGCATTGCCGAGGCGGCAGTCGCCGACTTGCCATCCGCAGCCGGCCGGAAGCTCTTCATGGGTTTCAGTGACTCGGGCTTTCTCCACGCTGCCTTCTACAAGGCCGGGCTGAAGGCTGCATGGGGTCCCTTGGCCCAAGACGTGTTACGCGACGGTGGTGAGGCGGCTGTGACGCGAGCACTCGACTGGATGCTACGCCGCGACCCTTCGGCGCTGGAGGCCGGCCTATCGGGACCCGCCTTCGCCTTCAACCTGACGGTCCTGTCCAACCTGCTCGGCACCCCGCTCGAGCCGGACCTGTCCGGTGCCGAGCTATTGATCGAGGACGTCAGCGAGCATCTCTACCGCATCGACCGCACCATGTTCCACGTCACCGCCTCGCCCAACGTGCGCAAGGTGCGGCAAATCCGGCTTGGCCGGGTCGGCGACATTCCGGATAACGACCCCGAATTTGGAAGCGACGCGGAAGCCATCGTCCGCGACTGGTGCGACCGTTCCGGCATCGCGTTCGGCGGCCGCGCCGACATCGGCCACGATGCCCTCAACAAGGTCGTCCCGTTCGGTTGATCGCGCAATTGATGCTTCTCTCACAACAGAGGATTGCAAAGCCCTCTCAGTTGCGCTCTACCGAGAGAGAGAACAACAGGAGGGCCACAATGGCAAAAGCTTCGACGGGAACTGGCAGGAAAGCAGGCGGCGGACTGGCGCGTCCGGTTCAACCTTCACCCGAATTGGCCGCGATCACGGGCAGCGACCCGCTGCCGCGCAGCCAGGTCGTTTCCAAGGTGTGGGACCACATCCGCAAGAACAACCTGCAAAATCCTCAGAACAAGAGGGAAATCGTTGCCGACGACAAGCTGAAGAAGGTCTTCGGAGTCGATCGTTGCTCGATGTTTGAAATGAACAAGCACCTGTCGAAGCACCTCAAGTAGGTCGATCCAGGTGTGAGTTTCGGAAGGGGATCGGCGGCGACGCCGGTCCCCTTCTCTTTGCGGGCAACCAGCGGACCGGCTTCGACTCGCCTAGCCGCGCCGCACTTTGTCGACCGGATCGCGGGTGATCGGATAGCCGAGCCCTTCGGGAATCGTCAGCCATTGACCTTCACCGTCCGCATCGCGGACCGGTGTGATCGGTTGGACGGGGTAGCGCTCGGCGTCGTCGCGCATCGCGGCGAAGCTCCGGTGCAAGGCCAGCCGCTCGAGGCTCTTGCGGGTCGGGTACATCAGCTTCGCCTCGCCCCGATCCTCCTCGTCGAGCATCTGTTTCGCCGTCACCCAGCGCCCCGACACGCACTCACCGCCGGCCGGAGTGTGCGGCAGCCAATCGCCTGCCGGCGCTTCGGCGATGAAGAACGACGTGTCGAACCGCTGCGACACTTCCGGCCCGGGCATCCAGCGCGCAAAAGGCGTCAGCGCATCGAGGTCGAGCCCAAGTTCGTAACGTTCTAGAATCGCCGCGAAATCTTTGCAATCGAGCAACGCTGCCTGAATCTCTCGCGCACGCTCGGCTGACGGCACCGGCTCCAAACCCACGGCGATGCCACTTTCCTCGATGCACTCGCGGATCGCGGCGATCCTGGGCGCGTCGTCGGGCTTCTCTGCCAGTCGCTCGTCCCCCGGATCGACGCGGCCGCCCGGAAAGACGAAAGCGCCCGCCGCGAAAGCCATCGCCGGCGAGCGCTCAACCATCAATATCTGCGGCTCAGCCTCGGCTGAATCCCGGATCAGGATGAGGCTTGCCGCCCGAAACACCTGAGATCACATGCCGGCGACGTTCATCGCCTCATTGTCCGACGTCGTGGCCGGCACGTCGGCGTTGGCGGACGCATTGGCGTCGGTCGAGTTCAGCTGGGCAGCCTGGTTGGCGAGCGTGTCGCTTTCCGCATTGGCTGCGTCATTGGCCGCGTCGGTCGCCAGCGCGTTCAGCTCTTCCGTCTGAACGGCATTGGCGTCGCTGTTGACGGCGTCCTCATTCTTGCCGCTGCAGGCGGCGAGCAGGAGCCCGGCGGCTCCGACGATTGCAAAAGACAGGCGCTTCATTCTGGTCCCCTGGTTAGGTGCTGCGAGCGCGTCGCCATATCAGGAGAGCTTGGCGCATTTCCAGAGCCTTTCATGCGCTAACCTTGCTGTTTCGGGCCGAAATCCCTATCTTAATCGCGCCGGGCAACCGGCTATGTCGGTAGAGTATTAGGTGAAATAAGCGTTTCGGACCCGGGGGGCAGTACCCCGGCGCCTCCACCACCAACCGCTTCGGACAAGGATTTCCGCGGCTGCTGATGGGGGCGAAATAGGATCGACGAGCGTGGTAAAGGCCTGGTTGCCGATCGGTATGAGACCACCGTGACGGCTCATTCACACAAGTGCCAACGATAATGAGGCTCTTGCAATTGCTGCGTAACTGACGGCCTCACGGTCATAAGTTACAAAGACAAAAGCGCGGTCGGACCCCGCCGGGCAACAGAAGGGGATTCCAGCGGTACGGGGAGCACCGGGCAACAGAAGCTCCCCACCTTCCTTGTCGCCGGGCATCGCCCACTTCCAAGCGACGTACAGGGCAACCAGCAGGGCCGTCATGGGAGTGAATCCCATGACGTCGGACGGGTTCGCTCGGCTGCGGCCTCGCGCCCCGCCGGCCGGGCACTGCGTGCTCTCTTCGTGCTGCTCCGGCGGTGCGCTTGGGTGGCTCGTTCCATCCAAGCCAACCGAACGAGCGCCCTCGGCGGCGCTGCACTCGGGCACTGGGCCGGAAGTTGCGGAAGTTGCGGGTTCTACGCGCGCGTGCGCGAGGGGAGCGTCCTCGGCCCCGTCGCTCCGATCCTCCTCGGCGATCCCGTCCTCCTCAGAAATCGCAACCTCCTGCGCGATTTCGTCGCAACAAGCGGCGAGGCGGCCCGGGCTGTCGTCCTCCACCTCGGCGCCCGGATCGTCGAGATCGATCGGCGGCCCCGCGCGCTCCTGCCACGCGCCGAACCGCGCCCGCCGCCGGTTGCGGAGCAGGAACATGGTGAGGCGTTCGTCATAATGGCGCCATTCGCCCACCTGTTCGCCCTTGTAAAAGACCGGCCGAGCAACCCCGTGAATGCTGCGCTGCGCGGCCGAATCCTCGACCAGCTGCATCGCCGTGTCGGCGGCGGCATACCAGGCCTCACGGAAATGGTGCGCGTCGGGCCGGGTGCGCAATATGCGGGCGGAGGCCGCCGACAGGCCGACGCTGCGCGCCGCCGCCTCCACAGTGGCGCCGGTGGCCAGCGCCTCGATGAAGGCAATCTGCTTGTCGGGAGTCCAGCCGTCGTAGCGGTAGCGAAGGGGGACGGGGGCGAAGGGGACCAATGGTCGTTCGGATGCGCTCATCGAAGAGGATAAGCCACAAAAGGGGTGCTGTAGGACAGAGGTTTTTCGCCCGAGCGCAGGTGAGCGAATGCGAAGCATTCGGGAGCCAGCGCGGAGAGAGCGAAAAACCCGGCCGGCGG
>JBDSMG010000030.1:0-26195 GCA_039915925.1 Sphingomicrobium sp. | reverse complement strand
TCGGGCTGCCGGTGTTCCGCCATCCCGACACCGGCAGCGAGGTCGACCGGCTGCTCCAGCGCCTGCGTGCTGACCCGGCGCGGTGCGTGCTGGTCGGCGCTTATGCGCTGGGCAAGGCGCAGCGGCTGATCTGCGAGCTGCGTAATCGCGGACACCATGACCCGATCTATTATCACGGCGCGATGGAGCGGCTGTGCCAGCTCTACGAAGATCTCGGCGTGCCACTCGGCGAACTGCGCCCGTGCGCCGGCGCGACCAAGCAGGAGATGGCGGGCCATATCGTCATCTGCCCGCCCGGAGCGCTCAACGACCGCTGGTCGCGGCGGCTTCCCGATCCCGTGACGGCGATGGCCTCAGGCTGGATGCGCATCCGCCAGCGCGCTCGGCAACGCAATGTCGAGCTGCCTTTGATCATCTCCGATCACGCGGATTGGGACGAGCTCACCCAGACCATCCGCGACGTCGCGCCGAAGGAAGTGTGGATTACGCATGGCCGCGAGGACGCCCTGATGCACTGGTGCATGACCCACCAGATCAAGGCGCGGGAGCTGAACCTGGTGGGGTATGAGGATGAGGATGATTGAGGGGTTTCTCCCCTGCCTTTGCAGGGGAGGTGGCAGCGCAAAGCGCTGACGGAGGGGGTTCTTTGAAGTACTGAAGAACCCCCTCCACCACTGCGTGGTCCCCCTCCCCTCGAAATCGAGGGGAGGATAATTTGACCGGGTCCGATCTCCTCCCCTGCCTTTGCAGCGGAGGGGAACCGCCGAAGGCGGTGGAGGGGCTCCTTCTTTCTGCTATGGACCAAGCGCTCGGTCTGCAGTGAGGAAACCTGTTGGGCACCGACCGGGCACGATCCCTACGTAAGCAAATGACGCCGCCAGAGCTGCGCTTGTGGAACGCGCTCAGGTCTCGTCCCGGCGGATTCAAGTTCCGCCGGCAACACCCGCTCGGCTACTACACGCTCGACTTTTTCTGCTTCGAGGCTGGCCTATGCGTGGAGGTCGATGGCTTGGTGCACGAGATGGGCGGTAATCCGGAGCGGGATCGCCATCGAGATGAGTGGCTCGCAACAGAAGGTGTGCGAACGGTGCGCGTCAAAGCGACCGACGTGCGGGACAATCTGGAAGGCGTCGTTGCATTTGTGGTTGAGCATTGCCGGTTGCGATCACCCTGATCTCCTCCCCTGCCTTTGCAGGGGAGGTGGCAGCGCAAAGCGCTGACGGAGGGGGTTCTTTGAAGCTGAAGAACCCCCTCCACCACTTCGTGGTCCCCCTCCCCTCGAAAGCGAGGGGAGGAAAGCGCTGGTGCATGACCCACCAGATCAGGGCGCGGGAGTTGAATTTGGTGGGTTATGAGGATGAGGATGATTAGGAGGACCAGAGATGATGAAAAGTCAGGCTGATGCGATCCGCGGTGCCATTGCGAAAGTGCTGAAGGTTGCACAGGACACGGGCGCTGTAGAAGTGACCTTCCGAGCTGAGGATGTGTCTCAGGCAGTCGTCGGAACGATATCAAGCCACCCGAATGTCATTAGCGCTCTCACGAGTGGCAAAATGGAGGACCAAACGGGATTTTCGCCCGGAATCGTCGATCGTGACTATAAGAGTTCGGCGGCTCTGATTTCCTTCAAGTTGTAGGCGCTGGGTTGGCCGACACAGGTTTCTAGAGACCATGTCGAGTTTTCGTGTCGATCTGCGAGTACGTCAGATTGCAATGACTGCCAAAGGTCAGGAACGAAACTGCGTTGCCTTTCTTGTAGTCTTTCCAAAAATATGTCTGCGCCAGTCCGGGCACGTTGATCGTTTCGTACTTGTCGCCATAAAGGGCGAGCAGGTCGCCTTTCAATGCACGGCAAGCGCCATTCAATTCCAAAGATACCGACGTAAGGCTGTCATTTTTGTAGTGGTAGGTCGCGGTGAACTCATAATCGCCGGAGACATACGGACCGCGGTTCCGCACGTCAGCGTCAGAAACGGATCCCTGGTCCACGATTGCTGCTCTACCGCCACTCGCCTTGAGCACCTGGGCGGGAGTCATGCCCCACTTGGTATATTGCCAATGTGCATATGCGGGCTGAGCCACCAGCAACGCGCAAAGAGGTAGGAAAAATCGCATAGGCAACCCCCAGTTTATGAGGGCTCTGTAGATAAGTCTTTGCTCTTACGCAATTATATACGGAGCTGGCTAATGCGCCGCCTCGGTCCGCTCGACGCCCGATTGCGCCAATTGTTCGTCGATCTGCTCCACAAGCCGATCCAGCCCCGCCTGATCCTTTGCCTCGGCCCGGGCGACCAGCACGTCCTGCGTGTTGGAGGCGCGGAGTAGCCACCAGCCGTCGTCGGTGTTGACGCGGGCGCCGTCGGTGGGGTCGACCCTTGCGCCTTCGGTGGACAGCCGTGCGAGCACTTCTTCGACAACCGCGAACTTGCGCGTGTCGTCGACCTGGAAGCGCATTTCTGGTGTCGAGGTGGTCTTGGGCATTTCGTCCATGATCTGCGTGAGGCTCTTGCCGGACTGGCTGACCGCCTCGAGCAGGCGCAGCGCGGCGTAGATGGCGTCGTCGAAGCCGTACCAGCGGTGCTTGAAGAAGATGTGGCCGCTCATTTCCCCCGCGAGCGGCGCCGCGGTTTCCTTCATCTTCGACTTGATCAGGCTGTGGCCGGTCTTCCACATCAACGGCTTGCCGCCGAATTCGGCGATGCGGTCGAACAGGACCTGGCTGGCCTTCACGTCGGCGATGATGGTGCTGCCGGGGCAGTCGCGCAGGACGGCTTCGGCGAGGATGGCGACGAGTTGGTCGCCCCAGATGACGCGGCCCTGGCCGTCCACCGCGCCGATGCGGTCGGCGTCGCCGTCGAAGGCGATTCCGAAGTCGAGGCTCTTGTCCGCCACCAGCCGCTTGAGGTCGGCGAGGTTCTTTTCAACGGTGGGATCGGGATGGTGGTTGGGGAAGGTGCCGTCGACGTCGGTGAAGATCGCATGATGCTCGCCCGGCAGGCGCTTGAGCACCTTCTCGAGCACCGGGCCGCCAGCGCCATTGCCGGAGTCCCAGCCGACGCGGAAATTGCCGGGCTCGATGTCCAAAAGCAGCCGGTCGACATAAGCGTCCTCGACGAACGCATCCTCGACCTTGCCCTCACCCTCGCACCATTCGGCGGCGGCGGAGCGGCGGCCAAGCGCCTGGATTTCCTCGCCGAACACGGAGCGGCCGTTCAGCAGCATCTTGAAGCCATTATAGTCGGCGGGGTTGTGGCTTCCGGTGACCTGGATTCCGCCATCCACGCCGAGCGTCGCCGTCGCGAAATAGAGCATCGGGCTCGGCCCCATGCCGATGTTGACTACGTCCAGTCCGCTTGCGGTCAGACCCTCGATCAGCGCGGCCTGCAGTTCCGGCGAGTGCGTCCGCCCGTCGCGGCCGACCGCGATCCTTTTGGCACCTTCGCTGACGGCAAGCGCGCCGTAGCTGCGGCCGAGGGCGCGTGCGTCCTTGTCGCTGAGCGTCTCGCCGACGATCCCGCGCACGTCATATTCGCGGAGGATGGATGCATGGAATTGATGAGTCATGGGGTCCTTCAAAACGGGCCTTCGATACGCCCCGACGGGCTACTCACGCCCTCCTCAGGATGAGCGGTGGAAAATCAAGCATAGAAACAAATAGGCTCAGGCTGAGGAGCCGTTGAGTTCAGTCGAAACACCGTCTCTCAGCACGGGTTCCCTAGGCGACCTTCTGTTCCTCGTCGGAACCCGGAATCGCCAACCCTGCAACCATCTCGCGCAATTCCTGGCGGGCCGCGATGTGGCCGATGCCGACCTCGCCGAGCTGCTTGAGATCGAGCAGCGTCAGCCCTTTGGGAAACAGCTCGCGATAGACGACGCGCTCTCCCAGGCCGGGGATTACCCGGAAGCCGACGCGGCGAGCGAGTTCGTCGAGCGCGGCGCCGACGCGGCGGAGGTTGTGGGACTCAATGTGCTGGAGGCGGTTGCGCAGCACGACCCAGTCGACACTCTTGCCAGTGACTTTGGCCCGCTGCGTGCGGCTATTCCAGATCAGCTCGGCATAGAAACTGGGCTTGGTGATCTTGTAGTTTTCCGGATGGACCTGCCCGATCAGGTCCAGATCGACGAAGCTGTCGTTCATCGGCGTGACCAAGGTGTCGGCGCGCAGGATCGCCGCGCGGGCGATCGGGTCGTCGCGGCCCGGCGTATCGACCACGATTACGTCGGCTTGCGTGCTCAGTCGCTCGATGGCGGCGGCAAGTGCCTGCTCGCTCTGCTCCTCGAGCACTTCATAGCGCGCTCGCGGTAGCTCGTGACCCAGTCGCCGCATGGTCGCGTCGCGGTTTTCGAGATAGCGAGTCATCGTCCGTTGGCGGCTGTCGAGGTCGAGCGCGCCGACCTTCTGGCCCGAAGCCGCAAGCGCGATGGCCGTGTGCACCGCAGTCGTCGACTTGCCGGTGCCGCCCTTTTCATTGGCGAAGACGATGAAATGCGGCTGGCCCATGGCTCCCCCAAGCCTTGATCTTTGGCGCCGCAACAGTGCAAGCGCCGTTCCGGCTGGTCTACCGGAGCGATGCCACAGGTGCAAATAGTCCGTAGCAAAGAAGAACTTGCCGCTGCGGTGAGCGAGTTGAAGCGTTGCGGGCGGCTGGGCCTCGTCCCGACGATGGGAGCGCTTCATGCCGGCCACATGGCCCTGGTGGGCGAAGCGAGGAGTCGCGCGGATAGGGTCGCCGCCACCATCTTCGTCAATCCGCTCCAGTTCAGCGCCGAGGAGGATCTCGATCGCTATCCGCGACAGGAGGCGGCTGACGCCGCGTTACTGGAGCAGAACGGATGCGACCTGCTGTGGATGCCGTCGCCGGACGACGTCTACCCCGCGGACTTTGCCACCCGCATCGCTATGTCCGGCCTGACCGGGAGATGGGAGGGCGCGCATCGCCCCGGACACTTCGACGGCGTCGCAACGGTTGTTGCCAAGCTATTGCTGGCGACTCGCGCCGATGTGGCGCTGTTCGGGGAAAAGGATTTCCAGCAACTGGCGGTAATCCGGCGAATGGTGGCCGACCTCAATATCCAGTGCGAGATCGCTGGTGCCGCGACGGTCCGCGATACGGATGGTTTGGCCCTGTCGTCGCGCAACGCTTATCTGACGCTTGGGCAGCGGGTCCAGGCTGTGGCGCTCCCCCGCGCGCTGAACGATGCCGCCGAGGGGATTCGGTCGGGCGTTCCCGTCGAACAGGTGTTGAACGATGCGAAAAGCGCGCTCGAGGACTCAGGCTTTTCGCGGACCGACTATTTCGCTTTGGTCGATGCCGAAACGCTGGAACCGCTGGACCAACCCGCCGGCGCTATGCGCCTGATCGCGGCGGCAGTGATCGGAACGACACGGTTGATCGACAATATCGCCGTTTAACCAAGGTGATCGCGCCGTTAACCATTTGTTTGCTTCCCCCTGCTGAATTGGCGTCAACACAACGGAGGGGAAACGTCATGGGTGCAATCAGTCAAAAAGCTGCGGACTTCCTAATTCGGAGCCGTCTCGAGGATGCCGCGAACGGCGACGTCGACGCGTTGTTCGATCTTGGAGTCGCTTACTCAACCGGCCGCGGCGGCCTCAGCGTCGACCTCGTCGAAGCGCATAAATGGTTCAATCTGGCTGCTTTGTCCGGCTGCAGCCGCGGCCAGCAGTGCCGCGCCGAAATCTCGGTCGAGATGACGGCCCGCGAAATCGCCGAAGCCCAGAAGCAGGCCCGCGCTTGGCTCGGCTCCACCAGCTACCAGCGCTACGCCGCCTAGAGCCTTTCCTGCCCAGTCGGCGGTGTCGGGATCGCAACCAGAAAGCCGCTGACCAGGAGCGCTGCGCAGACGCGTAGCAGACGCTACGCGCAAGCAAGCGACGCCGATCAGCGGCTTTCTGGTTGCGACCGCCTATGGCGGCGGGCCGATTTCGGCCCAGCAGTGCGTCCCTCGTCGGTCACGATGCATCTACATCGCTCCCTACTCGCTCCTACTCCTGAGCCAAATTCGGCACCGTCACGGCACCGCCGACTGGGCAGGAAAGGCTCACCGAATAATCGTTGTCACCACCCGTGCGTTGCGATCGATTCCGTAATCGCCGGGCGCCGGCTGGATCGGGCGTTCCTTGCCCCAGCTCGTGACGTTCAGCCTGACGGGCGGGACACCCAGGCTAACCAGATAGTCGCGAACCGTCGTCGCGCGCCGCTCACCGATCGCAAGCGCATGCTCGCGCGTGTCGCGCTGGTCCGAATGCCCCTCGATCAGCGCCCGCACCTCCGGATTGACAAGCAGCCAGCGCGCCTGCGCCGCGAGAGTCGCCCGCGCCGAAACGGTCAGCCCGAAATCATTTCCGGAGAAATAGACACGGTCCGACCCGGCCTTGAGCACGAGATCGACCTGCAGCGCCGGGATCTCTATGAAGTCCGTCGACGGCGCGACGTAGGGCGACGGCGCAACCGGCACCTGGGCGGCGAGCGGTCCGGCAAGCGCCAGCGCAAACCCTGCGATCAGCCCTCTCATTGCTGCACCGCAGACCAGCTCGGGTCAGAGCCGTCCTGAGGCGTGAGGACGCGGCGCGGATCGCCGCCGGCAATCGGCACGGTGTAAAGGGCGTTGCGGCCGGTTGCCGGATCCGGGCGGTGGAAGATCAGCATCTGTCCGCTCGGCGCCCAGCTCGGACCGTCGTCCAGCCCATTCTGCGTCAGCAACTTTTCATCCGTTCCAGCGGCGGTCATGATCCCGATTCCCGACCCGCCAGCATCGGCCCGGCTGAACGCGATCCAGTCGCCGCTCGGGCTCCATGCGGGCGCGCCATAGCGGTTGCCGCCGAAGCTTATGCGCCGCTGGCCCGATCCGTCGGCGTTCATCACGTACAGCTGCGGGCTTCCCGAGCGGTCGCTTTCGAACACGATCTGTTTGCCGTCCGGCGAGAAGCTCGGGTTGGTATCCGCGCCGGGAGTCACCGTCAGCCGCTGGGGAGTGCCGCCGCCCACCGCGAGCGCGTAGATGTCGGTGTTGCCGTTGACCGCCATGGAAAAGAGGATGCGCTGCCCGTCCGGCGCGAAGGCCGGGCTGAAGGTCATCGCGGCGTTCGAGATCAGCGGCTGTTCGGCGCCGTTCGAAGTGTCGACAATCCGCACCTGCGGGCTGCGGTTGACGAAGGCGGTATAGGCGATGTGGTCCCCGTCGGGCGACACCTGCGGGCCGATCGCGGTAGCGGTTGCGCCGGTGACGAACTGATGGTTCGACCCGTCCGCGTCCATGATCGCGATACGCTTGATCCGCTCCCAGGCGGGGCCGCTTTCGGCGACATAGGCGATTCGGCTGTCGAACATCCCCGGCTTGTCTGTAAGCCCGGTGTAGATCGCGTCGGAGCAGCGGTGCGCTCCGCGGCGCCATTCGTCGGCGTCGACGACGAAGCCCTTGCGCGCAAGCTCGCGTGCCGTTCCAACATCGTAAAGATAGCAGCCGACCGTCAGCCGCCCATCCTGCCGCGCCTGGACGAAACCGGTGACCAGCATCTTCGCGCCAAGCGTCCGCCACGAGGAGAAAAGCGGCCCGGTGACTTCGGGATAGGCATAGCTGCGGACGTTGTCGGGCCCGATGACAAGCGCATTGCCCGTGGACCGCAAGTCCGCCGCGATCACCTGCGCGACCTGGAGGCCGATCGTGGCGGTCGATCCGGCGGAAGTGTCCTTAACGGTTGGAGTAGCCAGCGGCGGGATCATCACCGTCGGCACTCCCTTCCCGACGGGCGGCACGACGATTGTCTGACTGGCCGGAACCGCCTCCTGTGCAATCGCGGCCGACGACAGCAAGGCGAGGGCGAGGAGCGCGAACTTCAACATCTATCCGTCTTGTCCGATCAACGCCCTGAACTTTTCGATCCACTCGCGCGGCTGCCGTTGCGGCCGGCCGTCCGGAGTGATGAACGCCGCGGTCACCCGCGCCTCGGCGAGCAATTCATCGCCGCGCATGACTCGCTGGTGAATGAGGAGCGAGGCCGCGCGGACCCGCTCGACCCGCGTCAGGACCAAAAGATGGTCCCCAACATAAGCGGAGCGAAGATATCGAATGTCTACGGCCGCAACGGCATAGGCGCCTAGACCGCTGCGATGCACTTCGGCATGGCTGATGCCGACTGCTTCGAGCATGTCGGTCCGGGCGCGGTCGAGGAACTTCAGATAATTGGCGTAATAGACGATCTGCGCGGTGTCGGTGTCCTCGAAATAGACGGTCAGCGCAAAGCGATGCTCGTTTCCGACGAGCCCGCCGCGATAGGGCGTGTCGAAGTCCGGGGCGCTCATGCCGAGTCTCTAGCCAGCGCGGACTCAGTGGCCAACCCCGCTTGACTCCGATGTAACCCCAAGGTTACTAGTAACGTATAGGTTACTTACACGAGGGAGGGCGACATGACGGACCGGGAAACGAGTGCTGCGGCCGAACGGATGAGCAGGCGGCGGGCCCGCGTGCTGCCAATCCTCGCCTTCGCGTTTTTGACGCAACAGGCGGCCTATTTCTCCGGCCCGGGTTTCGGGACGGGGGATCGCGCGGTCGATCACGTCAGGATCAGCGCGTGGCTTGTGATGTCGGTCGTATTGTTGGTGGTCCTCGCGACTGGAGGCGGATGGATATACGGGCGTGAGGTGCGGCGCATCGCTAATGACGAAGCGACGCGCGCCCATCGCGACGATGCATTTCGGTGGGGCTTCATCGTCACCATTTCGGCGGCGCTGATCAGCTATGTCGCAAGCATGTACGAGGCAGCGAGCGCGCAGGAAGCGATCCATGTCATCGTGACCGCCGGAATGCTGACCGCGCTGCTGCGCTTCGCCTTCCTCGAACGCCGCGCCATGCGCGATGCCTGAACGGCTGGCCAACAAATTGAAGGAACGCCGCGCCGAGCTGAGCCTTACCCAGGCCGAACTCGCCGAACGCGTGGGCGTGACACGCAAGACGGTGAACACCGTCGAGAACGGGGTATTCACGCCTTCCGCTCTGCTCGCACTCAAGATGGCCGAAGCGCTTGGCCTCAAGGTCGAGGAGCTGTTCTGGATCGAGCGCTGAGCTCGTCGATCTGTCGGATCATGTCGCCCTGCGCGATGAACGGGTCGGCCAGATGCATGCCCCAGCCGGGGAGAAAGAAGCCGAGCGCGCCGACTTCGCCGCCGATGCGGTCGGTGCGCTTGTCCTTCGGGTCGGCGTCGGTGCGGACGGAGAGATAGCCGCGTTGGCCGTCGTTGACGCAGCGGGCGGAAACCAGCCCCTCGGTGCGGACGTATGGCGTCGGGGGCGGTCCTTCGCTCGACCACTGGATTGGACCGCCGGGCACCGGCAGCGCCGAGCGTGCGTAAAAGTAGGAGTCGAGCCGCTCCCAGCCGCTCGATCCCGGCCGCGCAGGATTGGTGCAGGCGACGGTCATCCCGGGCTGGTGCGCATAGCCGAACATCGCGCCAACCGGCGGTGCATTGCGCTCGCGGAAGCTGACCCAGCTCATGATGCAGCCCGTCTCCGCGTCTGAACCGCAGATGGGTAGCGACTTGAAGGTGCCGCCGACTCGCCTGCCTTGCGGCAGCAGCACGTTGTAGCCGGGCAGGTAAGCCCGAACCAGCTGGCGCTGGAGCGGCTTGCCTTCGATCTCGCGCCTGATCAGCTCGATCAGCATCAGTGAGCCCTGGCTGTGGCCGATCAGCACAAACGGCCGGCCCTGATTGTAGCGGGCGAGGTACGTCCGCCACGCCGCTGCGACATCGCTGAAGGCAATGCGGCCGGCGGCGCTCACGTCGCCGCCCGTGCTCGCCGCCGCGACGGCGGTCAGCGTCATCTGGCGGTAAATCGGTGCGAAGGTGCGGCACGCGCCGGCGAAGCGGGCGAACTGGCTTTGCACTGTAACTCGCTCGGCATTGTCGACGGCGAGGTCGCTGTTGAGGCCGCGATCGTTGGAGACGGTCGGGTATACGTAGAAACAGTCAAGCGGCGGGTCTTTCGCGACGCTGCTGCGGCCGACGGAGCCGTAGCCGCTCGGGTTGAGGGCGGTGGTCGGCAGTGGCGTCGAGCAGATGTCCGAGCGGCCGGGGAGGCAGAGCCAGGAGGTGGGCTTGGTGTAGTCGGGGGCTGCGGGGATTTGGGCTGGGGCGGGGGTGGCGAAGAGGACAAGAAGTGGAAGAAGAAGGGCCCTCACCCCGACCCTCTCCCGCCCGCGGGAGAGGGAGGTTGGGCGGGAGGGGCCCGGCGCGTAGCGGCGGGAGGGTGAGGGCACTTGAAACTTCCTACTTGGCTTCGAACAACCCGCTTTGCGACCCGGCCGGTTGCGGCAGGCCGAGGTGGGTCCAGCCGCGGCCGTTGAGGCAGCGGCCTCGTGCGGTGCGGGCGATGAGGCCGAGCTGAATGAGGAAGGGTTCGATCACATCCTCGATCGTGTCGCGCGGTTCGCTGAGGCCCGCGGCGAGCGTTTCGACGCCGACCGGGCCGCCGTTGTAGAGATCGGCGATCATGGTGAGGTAGCGGCGGTCCATCGCGTCGAGGCCAAGGCCATCGATCTCGAGGCGCGAAAGGGCGCGATCGGCCGTGGCGGCGTCGATCTCGTCGGCACCTGCCGCATGCGCAAAGTCACGCACGCGGCGGAGCAGACGGCCGGCGATGCGGGGAGTGCCGCGCGAACGGCGCGCGATTTCATGCTCGCCTTCCGCTGTCGTCGGAGCACCGAGCAGGCGGGCGGCACGGCGGACGACCTGCTCCAATTCCTCGACCGTGTAGAAGTTGAGGCGGATCGGGATTCCGAAGCGGTCACGCAGCGGGGTCGTCAGCAGCCCCTGCCGCGTGGTCGCTCCGACCAAAGTGAATTTGGGTAAATCGATGCGGACCGAGCGCGCGGACGGGCCCTCGCCGATCATCAGGTCGAGCGCGCGGTCCTCCATCGCCGGATAGAGCACTTCCTCGACCGCCGGATTGAGGCGGTGGATCTCGTCGATGAAGAGGACGTCGCCATCCTCGAGATTGGTCAGCAGCGCGGCGAGATCGCCCGACTTGGCGATGACCGGGCCGGACGTGGCGCGGAAGCCGACGCCCATTTCGCGTGCGAGGATCGCGGCGAGCGTGGTTTTGCCGAGACCCGGCGGGCCGAAGAACAATACATGGTCGAGCGCTTCGCCGCGCGCCTTGGCGGCATTGACGAAGATGCGCAGATTCTCGCGCGCGCTTTGCTGCCCGATGAATTCGTCGAGCGACTTGGGCCGAAGCGCCGCATCGGCGTCCTCGCTGGTGCGCTCGGGCGTGGTAATCCGGGCCGGATCAGTGGCCATCCGCGACCCCCGCGCACCGGGGGGAGGGGGGGTGTGTCAACTTTGTCAACTTCGTCACCCTGGCGACCACCGGCTCATCCATTCCGCCCATAACCGCATGTTGCACAGATCGCCTGCGGTAGGACAGAGGCGAACGCCGCACCTAACTCGTGATCAAGGTGTTCGAAGCGATGTGGTAGCCCACGATCACCGAGTTGGTTCCGTTCAGTTTGAATATGAATTGCTCTTCAGCAGGGCCCTTTTCGAATTGGGCTTGCCGATTGAGGATCACGAAGTGACCTGAAGTATTCACATTGTCGTTCCAGCCGATGGTCTTTCCCGACCGAAAGCTGCCGAGCTTGCGGTGGACCGCCTCTAACAGCTTTGTGAAGTCAGGGCGTGTGCTGGCCGACTTAAATTCCGGGGCCGTTTCGCTGTAGATCTTGTCGAACCGCGCGCCGTTCAGGTCGCTGTGGAATTGGACAACGGCGGCCTCGGCAGCCTTCGTGTCTCCGGCAGCCGAGCACGATGAAAGCGCGAGCAAACCTAAAAGCGTCAATTGCGAAAGCTTCATGTCCCCTCCTATTTCGCCGCCTTCCTCAACGCCAGCCGCACCAGCGCATCCAGCCCCGCATCCGGTCCTAGGTCCTCCTGTGCGGCGGCGACGGCGGCGCTGGCTTCGGCGGGTTTGAAGCCGAGGTTGGCGAGGGCGGAGATGGCGTCGGCGGCGGCTCCGGCGCGCGGCGTGGGGGCGCCTGCGGTGCCAGCCAGGCCAGGGGCGCCGAGTTTGCCCTGAAGCTCATTGGCGATGCGGGCGGCGAGCTTGGGGCCGACGCCGTTGGCGCGCGAAATCATCGCTTTGTCGCCGGTCGAGACGGCGCGGCTGAGGTCGTCGGGGGTGAAGGTCGAAAGGATCGCAAGCGCAACGCGTCCGCCGACGCCCTGGACGCTGGTCAGGGCGCGGAAGCTCTCGCGCTCGCCGGCCGAGCCGAAGCCGAACAGGGTCATGCTGTCCTCGCGCACCTGCATTTCGGTGAGGAGCAGGACGTCGCCGCCGATGCCCCCAAGCGCGTCGAGCGTGCGGGTGCTGGCGAGGACGAGATAGCCGACTCCGCCGACGTCGATCACCGCGCTGTCGGCGGTCGTTTCAGCGAGCTTTCCGGAAAGTCGGGCGATCATGGATCGATTAGAGCAAGAGTTTATCCTCCCGTCACCCTGAACTTGTTTCAGGGTCCATTTCCGAGCATCGGTGCGGCCACTTGATGGATGCTGAAACAAGTTCAGCATGACGAAGGTGTGGCGTTGGCGGGCGGAACTCAGGCGATTCTGCGGGCGCTGGCCACATGATGGGCGTGGGTGATGGCGACCGCGAGCGCGTCGGCGGCGTCGGCACCGGCGATCTTCGCTCCCGGGAGCAGGCGCGCGACCATGGCATGGATCTGCACTTTCTCGGCGGCGCCGGTGCCGACGATGGCTTTCTTGACCAGCCGGGCCGCATATTCGCCAACGCCGATCCCGGCGCGCGCGGCGAGCATCAGCGCCACTCCGCGGGCTTGGCTGAGCTTTAGCGTCGACTGCGGGTTCTTGTTGAGGAAGATTTCCTCGACCGCGGCGCCTTGCGGCCGATGCTCCGCAATCAGTGCTTCGAGCTGATCCGCGAGATCTGCCAGTCGGTCCGGCAGTGGCGCGGACGCACTGGTCTTGATCTGGCCGTTGGCGATGTGGCTCAGGCGATTGCCCTCGGCGCGAATCAGGCCCCAGCCGGTGGTGCCGAGGCCAGGGTCGAGGCCGAGGATGATCAACTTTCCTCCCCCTTGCGGGGGAGGTGGCGCGTAACGCTGGAGGGGGAGTGATGGGGCAACAGGCCCCCTCCGTCATGCTGCGCATGACACCCCCCCCCAAGGGGGAGGAGCTTAAGCAAGCCGCTCCAATTCCGCGTCGTCGATCTCGTAATTGCCCCAGACGGTCTGGACGTCGTCGTCGTCCTCGAGCGTGTCGATCAGCTTCATCAGGCTCGCGACATTGTCGCCGGCGACGTCGACCGGGGTTTGCGGCTTCCAGGCGAGCTTGGCGCCTTCCGATTCTCCGAGCGCGCTTTCGAGAGCCTTGGCGACTTCGTGCAGCGACTCCTGCGTGGTCCAGATGCGGTGGCCGTCCTCATCGGACTCGACATCGTCGGCGCCGGCGTCGATCGCGGCTTCGAACACCTTGTCAGTGTCACCGGCACTCGCGGGAAATTCGATCAGGCCCATGCGGTCGAAACCGTGGCTGACGCTTCCGCCAGCGCCAAGGTTGCCGCCGTTTTTCGAAAAAGCCGTGCGGACGTTGGTCGCGGTGCGGTTGCGGTTGTCGGTCAGCGCCTCGACGATCAGGCTGACTCCGCCGGGACCGAAGCCCTCGTAGCGGACTTCCTCATAATTCTCGGCATCGCCGCCGGTCGCCTTGTCGATCGAGCGCTGGATATTGTCCTTCGGCATCGACTGCGCCTTGGCCGCGAGCACGGCCGCGCGCAGCCGCGCGTTCATCTCCGGGTCGGGCAGGCCCATGCGGGCCGCGACGGTGATTTCGCGCGCGAGCTTGGAAAATATCGTCGAGCGCTTCTTATCCTGCGCGCCCTTGCGATGCATGATGTTCTTATATTTGGAATGCCCCGCCATGGCTGCCTCTTACGCCAGTCCGAGCGCGGTGCGATAGGTTTCCAGAAGCGCGTCGGCTTCCTGGCGCACGTGCGATTCCATCTTCCGCAGCGCCACGACCTTGCGCATCGTCTTGGTGTCGTAGCCGTTGGCCTTGGCCTCCGCGTAGACGTCGCGGATGTCGTCGGCCATCGCTTTTTTTTCTTCCTCGAGCCGCTCGATGCGCTCGATGAACAGTCGCAGCTGATCCGCCGCGACGGTGCCTTCCGCCATGCTTTCAAAACTCCATTCGGGGTAGAACAGCGGACCTTACGGCAGCCTGCGAAGCTGCTCAAGCGGGTTGAACCTCAGACAATTGCGGTTATGGGCAGGGCGCACCCCAGGCCAGAGGACATTAGCTTGAGCGAGACACTCGCACCCAGATCGCGCAAGGTGAAGATCCTGGCCACGCTCGGTCCGGCCTCCGACACACCGGAGATGATCCGCAAGCTGATGCTGACCGGTGCGGACGCGTTCCGAATCAACATGAGCCACGGCGACCAGCAGCAGAAGGCGGCGCTGGTCGAATCCATCCGCGCGCTCGAAAAGGAATTCAGGCGTCCGACGACGATCCTGTTCGACCTTCAGGGGCCGAAGCTTCGCGTCGGCGATTTTGCCGAGGGCGCGGTCGAGCTCGAAAACGGGGCGCGCTTCATCTTCGATCGCGACGAGACGCCTGGAACCGTCGCGCGCGTCGAACTTCCGCACCCCGAATTGTTCGAAGCAATCACTGTCGGTTCGCGGATCCTGGTCGACGACGGCAAGATTCGCTTGAAAGTCGTCGAGTCCGACCATCAGCGCATCGTCACCGAGGTCGAAGTCGGCGGACGCATTTCGAACCACAAGGGCGTCAACGTTCCGGACGTGCTGGTGCCGATCCCGGCGCTGACCGAAAAGGACCGCAGCGACCTTGAGTTCGCGCTCGAACAGGGCGCCGACTGGATCGCGCTGTCGTTCGTGCAGCGGCCGGAAGACGTCGCCGAAGCGCGTGCGCTGATCGGCGACAAGGCGGCACTGCTCGCAAAGATCGAGAAGCCGCAGGCGATCGATCAGCTAAGCGAGATCATCGCACTTTCGGACGCGGTGATGGTCGCGCGCGGCGATCTCGGCGTCGAGCTTCCACCGCAGGGCGTTCCGCCGCTCCAAAACCGCATCGTCGCGACCGCTCGCCAGTTCGGCAAGCCGGTGGTGGTGGCGACCCAGATGCTGGAATCGATGATCAGTTCGCCCACGCCGACGCGGGCCGAAGTCAGCGACGTCGCCAACGCCATCTATGACGGTGCCGACGCCGTGATGCTTTCGGCGGAAAGCGCCGCCGGCCAATATCCGTGCGAGGCGGTCCGGATGATGGACAGCATTGGAGTGACCACGGAGCGCGACCCGATGTATCCGGCGCGCGTGCATTTCACCAAGACGCAGCTGGAGCCGACGACTGCGGATGCGCTTGCCGGCTCGGCGCGTCAGATCGTCAGCACCGTCTCGGCCACGGCGATGATGTGCTACACCAGCTCCGGATCGACCGCCCGGCGTATTGCGCGTGAGCGGCCGTCGGTGCCGGTGATGGCGCTGACCGCGTCGCTGACGACGGCGCGCCGGCTCGGGCTGTTGTGGGGCGTGCAGGCGGTGCACACGCGCGACGTGTCCAGCTTCGAGGAAATGGTCGCAAAGTCGAAGCGGATGGCGCTGCGCCATCAGATCGCCCGCGCCGGCGACCGGCTGGTCCTGATGGCCGGCGTTCCGTTCAAGACCGCGGGTTCGACCAATGTGATCCATGTCGTCCGGCTCGTTGGCGACGAGCTGGAAGGCTATAAGGCGAGCGACGACTCACCGCGGTAAGAGCGCGGGCAACTCGTCCGGGATTTGCCGGGCGAGGAAGCCGATCGGTCCGACCTTTTTCGCGAGGCTCGCTCCGGCCTCGCCGTGCAGCCATACGCCCCACAGCAAGGCCGCCAACGGGTCGGCGCCGCGCGCGAGCAGGCCGCCGACGATCCCCGCCAGCGTGTCGCCGCTGCCCGAGACGCCAAGGCCGGGTGCGCCGCCCTTGTAGGTCCACACTTTCTCGTCCGGCGTGACCACGTGGCTGACGATGCCCTTCACCAGCACGTTGGACCGATAGAGCTGCGCCGCACGGAGGCCGGAGCAGATCGGGTCTGCTTCGACCTCCCCTTCCTCGCAGTCCAGAAGCGACGCCAGTTCGCCGCTGTGCGGAAGCAGGATCGGGCGCTTGCCCGCCGTGCGGCTGTTCTCGTCCAAAGGCTGCAGGCTGTGCAGCAGCGCGGCGTCGAGCACGAGTTGGGCGGGACTGGCGAGCAGCGCCTCCGCGATCCTGCCGCACATGTCGGTCTGCTCCATGCCGGGTCCGGCCACGACTGCCGTGCAGTGGGCGGCTCCCGGCAACCACCAGGATGCACCCCTTGGTCTCCTTGTCGCCGGCGACCACCTGCGGGAGCGGATGCGCCTTGAGTGCGGTGCGGTCGAGCGGTTTGCCCTGCTTCATCGCGACCCGGCGAGCGCGTCGGGTTCGGACGTCTTGGCCGCGCCATCTTCCTCGAGCGGAGCGCCGTGGTTCCACAGCGACAGCGCCGGAACGCAGAGGCCGTCGGCGCTCTCCTCGAAGTCATAAGCGCATATGCCGCAGTTGAGGACCTCCGCCTGCTTGTCGATCGACAGGATCTGCGCCTCGTCCAGCTCCTCCAGGATATAGCGCATGCACAGCACCACGACCTGGTGGCACACGACCAGCACGCGCCGGTCCGAATAATGGAGGTTGATGGTGTTCAGCATGGAGCGGAGGCGCAGGATCACGTCGGCCCAGCTCTCGCCACCAGGCGCCCGGTGATAGAATTTGCCAAGCCGCTTGCGATGCTCCGCTTCTTCCGGAAACTGGCTGCGGATGCCGACGCTCGTCAGCCGGTCGAAGATCCCGAACTCCCGCTCGCGCAGCCGCTCGTCGATGGTCGATTTTGCCGGCCCTCCGGAAAGTCCGCCGGCCTTGCAGATGGCTTCAGCGGTCTGGCGCGCGCGGACATAGGGCGAGGAGAGGATGAGTTCGGGCCGCTCGTCGGGCGGGAGCGCGGCGAACCAGCGGCCTGCCGCTTCCGCCTGACGATGGCCGAGTTCGGACAACGGCACGTCGACATCGCGAACGTCGATGTCGATCGTCGGCAGCCCCGCCTGGTCCGCCGCGTCGCGCGCGACATTGCCCTGGCTCTGCCCGTGCCGGACCAGCCACAGCCGTGCAGGCCAATTCTGACGCATGCGCGCGTTCTCCTTCAGCAGTGAGAAAGCTCAAAGCTGCTCTTGTGTCCATTCCGCTTCGAAGCAGGGGAGTAAGCATGCGTTCCAGACTGGCCGGAATCACTGCGGCCTTGATCGCGACAGGGGCGGTCGCCGCACCACAGTTCGTCCCGACAGGTGCGACCATCGAAGCTTCCGGCTTTGCGACGGTCGAGAAGGCCCCACACGTTCCTTACCCCGACGAGCCGCCCCCATCCGACAACCGGCCACGAACCGAAGCCGAATGGTACGCGCGCGACCAAGGGATCAGCATTGAAGAAGCGCGCAAGCGACAGATCGAGCAGCAGGCGCTCATGCCGGTTTTCGAACGCCTGTTGGCTCGGCTACGCGTCAGCGAGGCGGGCAATTACACCTCTGCACGTATGATCCATTCCCCCGATTGGGGCTACGAACTTTATTTCAAGCGCGATCCCGAGCACACGCTGGCGCTCTACACGGTGAACCCGCGGTTCAAGGCGAGGCTCGCGCGATATACGCAGGCCGAGCTTCAGGCCCTGGTCAAGCCGTGGACCGACAGGTTCAAGAAGCATGGCATCGCCGAAGGTATTAGCATCGACGACACTTACGGCACCGCGCAGATCATGATGAACGTGAGCGAAGAAGAGTATCGCGCACTATCGGGCCGCGAGAATTGGGGGCCTGTCCCGGAACCGGTGAAGCTCTTGTTCGCGGGCGGGCTCCTGTATCCGGCTATCGAAGAACGGGCGCGGCCCTTCATCCGAACCTTCGGTCACAACGATCGCGCGACCACGATTCAGCTTGAGGGCGGTTTCACTGGGAAGATCGTTATGCGCGGCGGTTGTCTGCGGAGCGGAACGGGCAAGGATGCGCCCCTCGCTTTCTTTCACAAAGAGACCGGCATTGGCGTGGATGAGCAGGGATATCTGGTCCTGACGGATCGTCGGACAGGCAAGAGCAAGGGCCGGATCGGCGAGTGGTTTTCCTGGGCCGGCCCAAACAGCATCCCTGCGGATCATCCGGCGGTGAAGGATCTGCAGTCGAAATGCGGGACCGCTCCCGTGGTTTATGTCGGCAGTCCCGAAAGCGAAGCGCAGTTCCGGGCGCGGCCGTATCTGGTGGACAGCATCGCAGAGCGTAAGCGCGTCAGCCGGAAGCGCGCCTGGGAATTGCTCAAGCAATGCTGGGCGCGGCAGGAGGCGCAACGACCCGATCGCCCACCCGACGAGAATTGCGTGCGCTGATCAGGCGATCAGCCGCAGCGGTTCCGAATGTTCGAAGAAGTCGTTGAGGCCGCCCTCCAGTCCGCGAAGCAGCAGGCCGCGGCGGCTGGTGAGGCTGGTGTCCACCGACTCGTCATTCTCGACGACGCGGATCAGCTTGCGGTCGAGTTTCGCACGGTCGGCGACTTGCGTGGCGAGATCGTGCCAGCTGACGGCGCCCTGGTTGGTCAGGTGCCAGATGCCCTTTTCCTCGTCCAGCAGAAGGTCGAGCGTGGCCTGGACCAGATCGGGCACATAGGTCGGCGAAACCACATTGCGGTCGCTGGCCACGACTTCCTCGCCATGCTTCAGCCGGTCGGCGACGCTATAGAGGAAGTTGTAGCGGTCCCACGGGCCGAAGAAGGCGCTGGTGCGCACGATCAGCGCGTCGGAGTCGATCTCCATCACGCGCGCTTCGGCCTCGGCCTTGCTTCGGCCGTAGGCGTTCGCGGGCGTAATCAGGTCCGGTTCGACGTAGGAGCGGCCAAGCTTGCCGTCGAACACCAGGTCGGATGAGAAAGTGACGAACGGCAGGCCTGCGAACTTGCACGCCCGTGCGAGCAGTTCCGGGCCGGTCGCATTGATCCTGAAGCATTCGTCGGAAAGCTCTTCGGCATCCGCGACGCGAACGAAGCCCGCCGTGTTGATGATCGCCCACGGCTTGTAGCGATCGAGCGCGGCGGCGATCGATTGCTCGCTGGTGATGTCGAGGTCGGCGCGGCTGGTCAGCACATGGGCGAGCCCGCGGTGGGCGCAGATGCGGGCGAAGGCCTGGCCCAAAGTGCCGGTCGCACCGGTGATGAGGATCGGGCGCGCGGCCGAGCAATTGCGCGGCAAAGTCTCGAATCGCCGGCGCGTGTTGCAGCGGCCCGGCCGGCGCCACCAGCCCGGCAGATCCAGCACGGGATGGTCGAACTTGCCATCGCGACCGAGCGCGGCGGCCGCCTTCGCGATCAGCGTCGGCCGGGGCTTTTCCCCACGCGTGTCGAACGCGCCGACGTCGTAAATGCCCTCCTTGCGGGTGAGCAAAGAGCGCCAGTCGACCGCGCCGAACATCGACCACAAAGTGACCGCGCGAATGTCCGCGCCGCGGCGGCGCTCCTTTTCGACCGAGTTCCAGACGTCGACAACCCAGCGCACCTGCTCGTCGCGGGTGCAGCCGTGGTGGACCTCGGTATAGGCAATCGGGAGTCCGTAGCGCTCCCAGGCTTCGCGCAGGCGCGGACCCGGCCCGACCTGGTTGGCGAGATGCGCCACTCGAACGGCTTCGACATCGACATAGGTATCGCATCCATTGGAGCCGGGTTCGACGCCTCGATAACGTTCGACGCGATGGTCGAGATAGCGTTCGCTGGTCAGATAATGATTGATTCCGATGATGTCGGGCTTGGCTTGTCCGGTCGCGAGCTTCGCAAGCACGTCCTCCGAAACGCCGGCCTCGACCATGGCGGAATAGAAATGGTGGTCGGGCGAGACCCGGCCCGCGAGCAGATCGAGGCTGAGCCAGCGCCGCTCATTTTCATGCTCGGCCTGATAGCGAAGGCGGTCGGTCGAGAAGGTCTTGCCGAGATCCTCGGTCACCAGCAGCTCGGCGTGCGGGATGACCTTGCGGATTTCCTCCATCGCCAGCAGCGTGCCGTGGCATTCGTTGGCAAGGCCGCGGAACATGGTTCCGAGGTCGCGGGCGTGCGGATACCAATGGCCATAGAGGCAGGAGAAGCGGGCGGTCGTCAGCGGCTCATTAACCGGGGTCCAGGCCTCGATCCAGGGGTAGCGGCGGGCGACCTTCGCCGCATATTCGCCAAGCATCGGCGCGAACTTGTCGTCGAGCATGCTTGCGTAGCGCGGGCCAGACCCGTGGTGGACAAGGCCGCCGACCACCTTGATCCCAAGGTCGCGGAGCCGTTCGAGCCGCTCGTCGTGCCAGGAGAAGTCAAGCTCGGTCGGGGATTCCGGGGCGACCGATTCCCACACGATCGGATAGCGCACGGCCTTCACGCCAAGCTTCGCCATCTCGTCGAGATCGCTCATCCGCGCGGCGTGGCCGGTCTCGACGACCTGGTTGCGGAATTCCTCGCCGATCCTGAGGACCGTGCACTCCACCCCGCCCCACAACTCGAGCGGCGCGCCGGGACCGGCGGTGATCATCTCGGTCCCGTCATGCAGCCGCTGCTGCAGTCTCCCGCAGCCCTCCGGAGGCCTGCCGCTTCTTCTCGTCCATGCGGCGGAAGGTGGCGAGCGCCTGGCCGACGATCTGGTCCATATTGTAATAGCGATAGGTCGCCAGCCGCCCGACGAAGGTCACGCCCTCGGTCGAATCCGCGAGCGCCTCATATTTCTTGAACAGCTCCTGATTCTCCGGCCTGGGAATCGGATAATAAGGATCGCCCTCAGCCGACGGATATTCGTAGGTAATGGTGGTCTTCGGATGCTGCTGCCCGGTGAGGTGCTTATACTCGCTGATGCGCGTGTAGGGGAATTCCTCCGCGGGATAGTTGACGGTGCCGACCTGCTGGTACTGGTCCTGCTCAAGCGTCTTATGTTCGAACTTGAGGCTGCGGTAAGGCAGCTTGCCGAAGCGGAAATCGAAATATTCGTCGATCGGTCCGGTGAACACGAGATGGTCGTAATCCACCTCGTCGCGCACGTCCCGATAATCGGCGCCGAGGCGGCGCTCGATCAGGGGATTGGCAAGCATCCGCTCGAACATCGCCGTGTAGCCATGCTTCGGCATCGCCTGGAACGTGTCGGTGAAATAGCGGTCATCCGTGTTGGTCCGGGTCGGGATTCGCGCCGTGACCGACTTGTCCAGCTCGGACGGGTCGAGGCCCCACTGCTTGCGCGTGTAGCACTGGAAGAACAGCTCATAGAGCTCGCGCCCGACGGCATTGATGACCACGTCCTCGGAGGTGACGATCTCGTCGACCGGCTCTGCGCGCGAAGCCAGATACTCGGCCGCTTCCTCGTCGGTCTTGAGGTCGAGGCCGAACAAACTGTTGAGCGTCGTGCGGTTGATCGGAATCGGCACCAGCTGCCCGCGCACCTGGGCCAGCACGCGATGCTCGTACGGCCGCCACTCGGTAAATTGCGACAGATAATCGACCACCGCCTGGGCGTTGGTGTGGAAGATGTGCGGCCCGTATTTGTGGTACAGGATGCCGGCCTCGTTCGGCTCGTCATAGGCGTTGCCGCCGATGTGGGGGCGCCGGTCGATGAGCAGCACCGATGCCTGGTGCTGGCTGGCAAGGCGTTCGGCGATGACGGAGCCGGCAAAACCGGCCCCGACCACCAGAAAATCGTAGCGCTTTTTCGCGCCTTTCTGAGCACTCATTCGGCAGCCACCAGCATGACCTGACCATTGCCGGTGCGCTCGCCGAGCACGTCGGCGATAAGTCCCGCCATCCGCGCCTGGGTCGTGTCCCAGCTGGTCGCCGAGAGCAGCAGGTCGGCCTCGCCGAGCCAGCTACGGTCGGTCCCGCGCGCCAGCTCGAGCGCCTTGTCGCAGGCCCGGACAAAGCCGTCCGCGTCGGCGGCAATCTGAACGGCTTCCAGATGGCCGTAGTGGCGCACCACGTCGCGGACCGGAGTCGAGACGACCGGTTTCCCGCCCGCCAGATATTCCGGGGTCTTGGTCGGCGAGATGAACTGGGTGGACTCGTTCATCGCGAACGGCATCAACGCAACGTCCCAGCCCGAAAGGTAGGATGGCAGCTGGGCGTAGGTCTTGCCCCCGACATAATGGATGTTGGCCGCGCGCGGGAGATCCTCCTCGGAGATCTTCACCACGGGACCAACCATCACGAACTGCCAGTCCGGGCGCATGTCGGCGATCTGGCGCAGAAGTTCGATGTCGAAGCGTTCGTCGATGACGCCGTAGAAGCCGAGCCGCGGCCGGCCGATGTTCGCCTGGTCCTCCGGGTCGGACAAGGTGTTCCGCGCCTTTGAAAAATGGTCGCGATCGACGGACGAGGGGAACAGGTGGCAATTGTCGTGCCTGTTCTTCTTGGCCTCGTATAGGCTGGACCCGCCGGTGAACACGAGGTCGGCCATGTCGATCAGCTCCTGTTCGAGCCTGAGCAGATTTTCGGGCGCGAAGCGGAACTTCGACAGCTCGTCCATCGAGTCGAACACGACCGCGTCAGCTTCCAGGTGCCGCGAGAAGGGCAGCATCATCGGGGTATAATACCAGGTAATCAGCGTTCCGCGGACGGTTGCGACCTGGGCGTCGAGGAGCCGCTTCAGCGTGGCTTCCCGCGCATCCTCGCTCATGCCCTCGGGCAGGTGCGGAACGATGACGGTGACGCTCGGAAAATCCTCCGCCTTGCGGACCTGCAGGAAGGCGGTTTCCTTGGGTCCGATGTTCATCGGCTCTTCCCAATAGAAGACCTTCATGTCCTCGGCGAAGCGGTTCATGAGATGCTGGGGCCGCTGAAACACGAAGTTCCACCGCAGGTGCGAGAAGCAGAGCAAGGTGGTCGGCTCCGGGTCCGGCGCGGTGACTCTCGTCAAGGATTCTACTGGCGAGCGGACACCGGTCAGCATTTCGTGTTTACCCCTCTGAAATAATGGAATTCTCCAGTAGAACGGCGGGACCGCCATTCCGGTTCCGCAACATGACGTATGTTAATGTAGCAGCAATGTTGCAGTGCAGCAATACCCGGCCGGCGTTGACCCGAAAAGCGCAGCGTGGGACAGGGTGTTCCGGAGAGGAATTCCCTAGTGGCAACGACCATCGAGGAGCTCGAGACTCGGCGCGCGGCGGCCCGGCTTGGCGGCGGCGAAAAACGTATTGCAGCGCAACACGCCAAGGGTCGGCTCACCGCGCGGGAGCGTCTGTCCGTCCTGCTCGACCCCGAGTCATTCGAAGAAGTCGACATGTTCGTGGAGCATAATTGCTCCGACTTCGGCATGGCCGAACAGAAATTCCCGGGGGATGGGGTAGTAACCGGCTCCGGAACGATCAATGGCCGCTTAGTGTATGTCTATGCACAGGACTTCACCGTCTTCGGCGGAAGCTTGAGCGAGCGCCACGCCCAGAAGATTTGTAAAGTCATGGACGCGGCGATGAAAGTCGGTGCGCCGGTGATCGGCCTCAACGACAGCGGCGGCGCGCGAATCCAGGAGGGCGTCGCAAGCCTGGCGGGCTATGCGGAGGTGTTTCAACGCAACGTGCTTGCCTCGGGCGTGATCCCGCAGTTGAGCGTCATCATGGGCCCCTGCGCGGGAGGGGCGGTTTATTCGCCGGCGATGACCGACTTCATCTTCATGGTGAAGGACTCGAGCTACATGTTCGTGACCGGCCCGGAAGTGGTGAAGACCGTCACGAATGAGGTCGTCAGCCAGGAGGAGCTCGGCGGCGCGATCACCCACACCACCAAGTCGGGCGTGGCGGACGTGGCGTTCGAGAATGATATCGACGCGCTGCTGGCAACGCGGGAATTCTTCGACTTCCTGCCTTTGTCGAACCGACATGACGTGCCGTCGCGACCGACCGATGATCCGTGGGACCGGATCGAGGATGGCCTCGACACGCTTGCCCCGCCGAGCGCGGCGACGCCCTATGACATGCACGAGCTGATTCGGAAGGTCGCGGATGAGAGCGACTTCTTCGAGCTTCAGCCCGCCCATGCCGGCAATATCATCATCGGCTTCTGCCGCATCGAAGGGCGCAGCGTCGGCGTGGTCGCCAACCAGCCGATGGTGCTCGCCGGCTGCCTCGACATCAATGCGTCCAAGAAGGCCGCGCGCTTCGTGCGCTTCTGCGATGCGTTCGAAATTCCGATCCTGACCTTCGTCGATGTGCCGGGCTTCCTGCCCGGCGTTGCGCAGGAGCATGGCGGAATCATCAAGCATGGCGCGAAATTGCTGTTCGCTTATGCCGAGGCGACGGTGCCCAAGATCACGGTGATCACGCGCAAGGCCTATGGCGGGGCGTATGACGTGATGGCGTCCAAGCATTTGCGCGGCGATTTGAACTACGCCTGGCCGACCGCCGAGATTGCGGTGATGGGGGCCAAGGGCGCGGTCGAGATCATCTTCCGCGGGGGGACGGCGGAGGAGCAGGCGACACGAACGCGCGAATATGAGGAGCGCTTCGCCAACCCGTTCGTGGCGGCGAGCAAGGGGTTTATCGACGAGGTGATCATGCCGCACTCAACGCGCCGGCGGGTGGCGCTGGGCTTGCGCAAGCTGCGCGACAAGCAGCTCGATAACCCGTGGAAGAAGCATGACAATATTCCGCTTTAAGCCCCCCGGGGGATTGATCGATGCGTTCCTGGATCGCCGGAACAATTGGTACCCCGGTGAGATCCAGACCCTCACGGGATATGAAGAAAGCGAGTATGTCGAGCTGAGAGCTAGGCAGGCTGAGGCCAGTTACGCACCGTCGGATGACGACATGGCGATGTTGCGGCAAGCTGCCAGCACTCTCTTGGCTTTGCCGACCACTTCGCACGACGCGTGCAAGCAATTTGTGGGTAGCAACTGGCCTGCCGTCCTTCATCAATTCCTCGGTAACGAGCAACGCAGATGAGCACCTACTCCGCCACCATCCGCTGGGACCGCAACCGCGCCGAGGGCTTTGCCAAGGGCCAGTACAGTCGGGCGCACCAATGGTCGTTCGATGGCGGGGCGGTAGTTCCGGCTTCGTCTTCGCCGCATGTGGTGCCGCTGCCGTTTTCCGACCCTGCAGGCGTCGATCCGGAGGAGGCGTTTGTGGCCTCCTTGTCGTCTTGCCACATGCTGTTCTTCCTCGATTTCGCGCGGCGGGCGGGGCTGGTGGTCGAGGGGTATGAGGATGTCGCCGAAGGGGTGATGGCCAAGCGCGATGACGGGCGGATGGCGATGATTTTGGTGACGTTGCGGCCGAAGGTGGAATGGGGCGGGGAGGCGCCCGATGCGGACGCACTGGCTGGGTTGCATCATCGGGCGCATGAGGCGTGTTTCATTGCCAATTCGGTGACGTGTGAAGTGAAGATAGATTTTTGATTCACACGAAGGCACGAAGGAGAAGGAAGCCACGAAGGCGTGCAGGCCCTTCGCGCCTGATGTTCTTCTTCGTGCCTTCGTGTGAAAACCCTTTCAATTCCGCTTCGCGGATGATGGAGACGGTATGAAACTGGGACGCTTGAACCATGTCGGGGTTGCGACGGCGTCGATCGAAGCGTCGGTGGCGCATTATCGCGACCTGATGGGGGCCGAGGTTGTCGGCGATCCGTTCGACCTGCCCGCGCAGGGGGTGCGGGTGTGTTTTGTCGATACGCCTCCCTCGACAGGCTCGGGACAGGGCCCGCAGATCGAATTGATCGAGCCGCTTGGGGACGACTCCCCGATCGCGGCGTTCCTGGCGAAGAACCCGCTCGGCGGGCAGCATCATGTGTGTTTCGAAGTGCCCGATATCCATGAGGCGAAGGCGTGGTTCGAGGCCAAGGGCGCGCGGGTGCTGGGCGAGCCCAGGATCGGGGCCCATGGGACGATGATCTTCTTCCTCCACCCCAAGGACATGGGCGGGGTGCTGACCGAGATCATGGAAAGCCCGCGCCAAGCGCATTGAGGCGTTTTGCGAATTCAAGATTACGTTCGTCCTGAGCTTGTCGAAGGACTGTCCTTCCTTTTTGACGAACGGCACAAACAAGGGCAGGGCTTCGACAAGCTCAGCCCGAACGGTTTTGGTAGATGTCCGACAAGAATTACGACCAGTGGAAAGC
>JBDSMG010000075.1:0-53140 GCA_039915925.1 Sphingomicrobium sp. | reverse complement strand
GGCATGAAGGACAGCAAGACCATCGTCGCCATCAACAAGGACGAAGACGCGCCGATCTTTCAAGTCGCCGACATCGGCCTCGTCGGCGATCTATTCAAGATCGTGCCGGAACTGACGGAGAAGCTTTGATCTCTGGACTGCGCGACAGGTCGGCGTGTAAGCTGCTCCGGCTCGGGATACAGGAGATTCAATGGCCTGGAGAAACCTGGTCCCGATAATTGCGGCCGTTCCGTTGGTCGGAGCGATGCCGCCGCCTGTAGTGCTTGAACCTTCCAGCCAGTGGGTCATCGACTACGCCCCCAACAGCTGCCGCCTGATTCGAACCTTTGGAGATGCCGCGAACAAGACAGTTCTGATGATGGAGAGCGAAGTTCCGTATGAGATGGACATGCTCATCGTCGGAAAGCCGCTGAAGGGAAACGCCGACGAGGTCTTCGCGACTTTCCTCCCGAAGCGCGGCGAGCCGATTAAGGGAGGAACTGCAAAGGCGAGCGAAAGCGGCGCTCCCGCGGTGTTATGGCCGCATGTCCATTTGGTTGCCGAGGATGCACCAAGTGAAGCCGCTAAGAAGGCCGCTCGGATCATGTCCGAACAGCATATTCGGCCACCGGCCGTCGATCTTGCCGAAAAGGCCAAGGAGTTGGCTCTCCGCCAGGAATTTGCGGCGAAGACAAGCGCCGTGAAGGTGGACACCGACCGGAGGCGCTCAGTTCTGGTGTCCACCGGCTCGTTGGCAGCGCCGATCAAGATGCTCGACGAGTGCAGTCGGCTGTCTCTGAAAGATTGGGGTGTTGACCCCGATCTCGAAGACAAGGTCGTACGGCCGGTCTGGAATTCGAGCTCAACGCCTTTCCTGAAAGCCACGGATTATCCGAAGCGTATGCTGGAAAAGGGTGCTGAATCCGAAGTGAAGGCGCGACTGCTTGTGGACGCCTCCGGCAAGGTTACTAAGTGCACGAGTCTCAGTCATTTTGACGCACCTGAGTTCAATGCGATCGTTTGCGACGCGTTGATGAAGCGGGCCAGATACGAGCCGGCCGAACTTGCTGATGGGACGAAGGTCCCGAGCTACAATCTGGTACGGATTGTCTTTCGGATGCACTAGCCAGCGCGGCGGCCTAGCGTGCCGCCAAGTCTGACGGCAGCGTCGGCTCGCTGAGGATCTTCTCCATCCGTGCCCATCGCGCCTTCGGGTCCGTGCCGGCCGCCTCCACCGCCGCTTGTGCCATGTCCTGGCCGAGGCCGTAGTTGATCACATAGCTTCGGTACTGCTTGGTGAAGTCGAGCGTCTTGCGGGCGCGTTCGACCGTCAGCAGCTGGTATTTCTGGAACAGCTGCAAGGCCTGATCCTCCGTCACTTTGCCGTCGAGGAACATTTGCGAGATGGTGAAGCGTGCGCCGGCCAGGCCCTGCAGCGCCTGCTGCAGCTCATAATATTTCTCGGCTTCCGCGGCCGGGAGACCGGCGAGCGGATAGAGCATTCGCTTCTCGAACTCGACCTGCTCCTTGCCGGGGAAGGCCAGTTTGATTCCGTAGTTGGCGGATCCTTCGGCGATGAGAGATTGCGGCGAGTAGAGCGGGTAGACGCTGAACTCGACCCACTTGCGGCCCTTCGTCAGCTTCTCTTCGAGCAAGCTGTTGAGCACATGATGGCCCGGATAGCCCTCGTGGCATCCAAGATCGACGGCGCGCGAGATGCGGATCGGAAGGTCGGTGTTGATCTCGATCTTGCTGTGATTGTTGCCCTGATAATAATTGTAGCCGCTCCAGCTCTTGCCGGTCACGAACGCCATGTCGAAGCGCTCGTTCGCGGGCAGCTTGATATGTTCGAGCGTGCGGCGGCGGCACTCGGCAATGGCCGCGTCGAACACCGGTTTCAGCTTGTCCTTCGGAATGTTGAACCGGTTCGAGAAGGCATCGACCCGCCGCGGCAGCGGTCCGGAGCCGGGCACCAGCGCGTCGATCTTCGCAATGACCGGATCGAAACTTTCCAGCGGCTGCAGCTGCGGCCTGACGCTGAACAATCCTTGCGCCTCATCTTCGAAGCTCAGCTTCTCGCCCCGCATCATCCGCAGACGAGTCGTGGCCGCGGTTAGCTGTGCATCGAGAAATTTCGCGCGGCGCACGTCCATGCCGTCACCGTTGCTGGTGAAGGCCTGCGCGCGTTTCTTGAGCGCGTCGACCCGCGTGGAGAGGGCTTCGAGGCTCGCCTTCGCCGCGTCCGCCTTGGCTGCCGCCTGAAGCTCGGGCGGGCCGTAATAAGCGTCGACATAGCCCGCTTCCTTCTCGCCGATGGTGAGGCTGAGCTTCACATAATCGCGAGCGACCGCGTTCAGACTGTCGTTCGGATGGGAAGGAGTCTTGTTGCACGCCGCAAGGGCGAGCAGCGCCATGCAGGCGAAACCAAGCGATCGAAACACTTTGGGTATCCTCGCGCAACGTTCGATAGCGCCGACGCTTCAACAAACTTCCGGTTGCATCGGACCGCTGTTCGTCAGGATCATTGCCAGGCTCGACGAACGACCAAGAGCAAGGCTGTGCTTGTCCTGCTCCCGGCCGGGCCTGACTGGCGCAAGGCAGCGAGTCCGTCTAGCAGCATCGCGCGCAGCAGGGGTGGCACGTGACGGCAGCAATCCGCAGCATTGCGATCATCGGGTTGGGCCTGATCGGCTCGTCGATCGCGCGGGCCACGCGCGAGAATGCGCCATCGTTGCGGCTCACGGGCTATGACGCGGATCCAGATATCCGGCGCCGTGCGGCCGAGCTCAACTTCCTCGATGCGGTCGCGAATGCTGCGCCCGAGGCTGTGGCCGAAGCCGACCTGGTCATCCTCTGTGTGCCGGTTGGCGCGATGGGCGCCGCCGCCCGGGCAATTGCGCCCGGCCTCAAGCAGGGCGTAATTGTGAGCGATGTCGGCTCGTCGAAAGCGGCCGTTGCGGCGGAGCTGCGCGAGGCGCTTCCGGGCGCGATCATCATTCCGGGCCACCCGATTGCGGGCACCGAGAACAGCGGCCCGGAAGCCGGTTTCGCCACCCTGTTCCGCGGTCGCTGGTGCATCCTGACTCCGGACGACAGTGTGCCTGCGGAAGCGGTCGAACGCCTCTCCACTTTCTGGTCGTCCCTCGGCGCTCGCGTCGAGATCATGGACGGGCGCCAGCATGACCTCACGCTCGCGGTCACCAGCCATCTCCCCCACCTGATCGCGTTCACCATCGTCGGCACCGCTCGCGAGTTGGAGAATGTGACCGAGGGCGAGGTGATCAAATATTCGGCCGGCGGCTTTCGCGACTTCACCCGCATCGCCGCATCCAACCCGACCATGTGGCGCGATATCTTCCTCAGCAACAAGGATGCCGTACTCGACATCCTGCATCGTTTTCTCGGTGACCTCGCCGGCCTAGAAGACGCGATCCGCAGGGACGATGGCGAGGCCTTGTTCGACTGGTTCAGCCGAACGCGGGACATCCGGCGCGCTATTATCGACCAGGGCCAGGATGTCGCTGCAGCGGACTTCGGTCGTGGCGGCGGGGCAAAATAGGCCGGCTCAAAGCTATTCGTTCGAGATCGGCGGCACCTGAGCGGTAGCGAGCTCGGGCGGGCGCGTGTAGGCGCATACCGATGCGGCTGCTGATGCTCGACAATTACGACAGCTTCACCTTCAACCTCGCGCATTATCTGCTGGAGCTTGGAGCGGACGTTCAGGTCGTGCGTGCGGACGAGATAAGCGCCCGCGATGCACTGGCCAGCGGTGCTGACGGCTTCGTAATTTCTCCGGGACCCGGACGGCCGGCGCAAGCAGGGGAGTCGATGGCGCTCGTCCGGGCTTGCTTCGACAGCGGCAAGCCCCTGCTCGGCGTCTGTCTCGGCCATCAGGCAATCGCCGCGGAATTCGGGGCCACGATCATCGGAGCGGATCAGGTAATGCACGGCAAGACTTCGCCGATCCTCCATGATGGCGACGGCATCTTCGCGAACCTGCCGTCGCCAATCGCCGCGACCCGCTATCATTCGCTCGTCGTCGATCGCGCGAGCTTGCCCGAGGAACTGCGAGTGACGGCGACGGCCAACGACGGCAGCGTGCAGAGTCTTAGCCATCGCGGCCGGCCGATCCACGGAGTGCAATTCCATCCGGAAAGCATTGCCAGCGAGCATGGCCATGCGCTGCTTCGCAACTTCCTCGCGATCGTCGAGGAGACCGTCAGGGCCGAAGCCGGGCTCGGATGAGCCCGCGGAGCGCGTTGCCGACATAGAAGCCGGCTTCGAGATCTTCCTCGCGCAAATCGCCCTCGACGGCATCCCCGTTCAAGAGCAGCTTCTGCCGCAAAATCCCCGGCAACAATCCGCGGCTCAGTGGCGGTGTGATCAGCCGGCCGTCGCGCTCGACGAACAGGTTGGTGAAACTCCCCTCGGTGAGGAACCCCGCGTCATCGACGAACACTATTTCGAACGCGCCGCTCTCTTCGCGCGCCGAATCGTAGAACGCGCGGTCGGTCATCTTGTGCGCCAGTCGGAAGTCGAACCGGTCGGTCGGCCTTGGCACAATCGCCACCTGCGCGACCTCCGGCGACTGCGGCATCGGGGAGAGATCGATGGTCCAGCTGCCATCCGGCGCAAGCTCGAGCCGTATCCGGCCTGACGCGCCTGAGCGCTCCGCAAGAGCCGTTTCCAGTGCAGGTCGGTCGAACGGGAAGCCGAACGTCTCGGCACTGGACCCCAAGCGATCGAGATGGGCGTGCAGATCGGCCAACATGCCGTTCTCGGCCCGCATCGTCTCGATCAGGTTGAATTTCGCGCACGTGGCAACGAAGGCGCCCTTCGCCCTGCACTCTTCCCATTCCGCGTCCCCGCGGCTGTCGACCACGATTCCGGAACCGAGTCCTATGGTCGCAACGCTTTCGCCCGTCGGCAGCACCAAGGTTCGGATTGCCACGTTGAACGCCGCGTCGCCGTCAGTGGAAAGCCGGCCGATCGAGCCCGTGTAGACTCGGCGATGGCCGCGTTCGAGCTCATCGATAATCTCCATCGCCCGGATCTTTGGCGCACCGGTGATGGACCCGCACGGGAACATGGCCTTGAGCAGATTTATCGGTCCCGTGCGATCCTGCAACCTGCCGGTGACCGTCGACGTCATCTGCAGCACGGTCGGGTAGCGCTCGACTTCGAACAGTTCGGGGACCCGCACCGTCCCCGGCTCGGCTACCCGCGACAGATCGTTGCGGAGAAGGTCGACGATCATAAGATTCTCTGCCCGCTGCTTCGGGTCGTTGCGAAGCGTCTCGGGATCGGACTCCGGCGCGGCGGTTCCCTTCATTGGTCGGCAGGTGACCTGTCCGCCCTGGCACGTGAAGAACAGCTCGGGAGACAACGAGAGAATCCAGTGCGTCCCAGTAAACATTATCGCGCCCCAGTTCGCCTGCGCCCGCTCGCGCAGCTGCGCATAGAGCGCCAGCGGATGCCCCTGCGTCCGCACCTGCGACTGAAAGGTGAAGTTCGCCTGGTAGATGTCGCCGTCGATAATGTGCTGCTGGATCGTTTCGACCGCCGCCAGATAGTCGGCACGTTCGATCAGCGGCGACGGCGCGCTCGCCCAGGCGCCGTCCGTGTTCGGGAGCTCGGGCGCCTCTTCGCGGCGAGCATCGACCATGAACCAGAGCAGCGGCAGTTCGCCGCGCGCATCCTTCGCCGCAAGCTTCCGTTCAAGCGCAAAGCCCGCTTCATAAGCGAGAAACCCGACGGCATTTCGCCCGCGCAACTCATCGAGCGCGGCACCGACCTGCGCGCTCTCCCGCACATCGATCACCGTGCCGGACCGATAAAGTTGGGCCGATCCGCCGAATTCAAGCAACACGAACGGCTGCTCGGCAATCCTGTGCCATTCGGTCGCGGGAGATCTCGTCACGGGGCCCGCATAGCGGGAGAGCTGGAGGTCACAACAGGAAGGATGGTGCCCAGGGACGGGATCGAACCGCCGACACTGCGATTTTCAGTCGCATGCTCTACCAACTGAGCTACCTGGGCCCACGTTCGGGCAACTCCGCGGCGGGCGCCGATACGGAGGCGACGCGTCCCTAACCCTCGTCCGCTCCCCTGTCCACCCCGAGGACTTCCGCTTCGGGATCGACCGCCGGGCCGGGAATACGGTAGCCGTCGCCGAGCCATTGCAGAAGATCGCGGTCCTTGCAGCGCGCGCTGCAGAAGGGCGCGAATTCCCGCGATGCCGGCTTGCGGCACGAAGGGCAGGGCTTAGTTGCGCTCGGCATAGGCGCCGGAGATGGCGAGGTTCGGCTCGGTTCGCAAGCCGACAGTTCCGCCGACTTGCCGCGCCAGGCGTTCGATCCAGTCGGGGCGGGATTCCAGCACACGTATGACAGCTTGATGGGCCACCAGTCGAACGTTGCCGATTTCGCCGCCGGTGCGCCGGAGCAAGGCCCTCGCCTCGAATGCCGCCCGGTCCGCGGCAAGGTCGATCAGCGAGGCGCGTGGCCGCGGCCGAACCACCTGCACGAAGCCGAAGCCGTTCATTGCCGTGCGCTCGAAGGGCGCGTCCAGATAATCGTCGAGAATGCCGTCAACGACCCTGCGCTCGGCCTTGTCGCGCAAGGTGGGGAAGTCGATGCCGATGGGGCCGCCGATGTCGAGCCTGCGGATAGCACGTGATGCTGCCCATGCTGCCATCTGCGCAAGCCGGTCCGGAACCAGCCAGCCGTCGACGTCTATCACCGTCATCGCCGCGGTAGGCTCGACGCGAAGCTCTCCACCCTCGAAGCGGACCAGTCCGCTGCGCGCTTCTTCGATCAGATCGCCCCAGCCCTCGATGCGACCCTGGCCTCCCTCGGCCAGCGCGGGGGCTTCGCGCACCGGTTCGTCCGTCAGCCGCGCAAGCCCGCGTTTCCAGGGCTCCGCTCCGCCAAGCGCCTCCCGCACGACCTCGATGCGCAAGCTGCGCCCTTCGCTGATGCCAGTGGCGCCGCGTGGCAGCAGGAATTGCTCACCGCCGGCTTCAACCGTCACTCGCGGCGCGACGGTTGCCAGGCGCCCATCCAGGATAGTGCCCGCAGGAACCACCCCCTCGCGCCGCACACGGGCTTCGACGATCTCGCCATTGTCGATCAGCGCCGCGCGCGTTTCGCCGATGCCGCGCTCGATCAGCCATTCAGGCAATGGGATAGCCCGCCGACTTCAACAGCGTGCGCGTTTCGGCCAGCGGCAGTCCGACGACGTTCGAATAGCTGCCGGCGATGTGCCGGACATAGACCTCGCCGTAGCCCTGAAGCGCATAACCGCCGGCCTTGCCGCGCCACTCACCGTGGGACGCGTAATAGTCGATCTCTTGCGGTGAGAGCCGCTTCATGGCGATCGTCGTCTCGACGATGCGCTCGCGTATTCCCCCTCCGGGCAGTGCCAGCGCGACGCCGGTCATCACCCGGTGACGCCGGCCCGAAAGCAGCGCCATGCACGCGCGCAGCGTCGCCTCGTCCTCGACCTTGGGAAGGATGCGGCGCCCGACCGCGACCACAGTGTCGGCCGCAAGTACAAGAGCGTCCGGAGCCAGCGCGGCAACCGCTGCGGCCTTCTCGCGCGCCAGTCGAAGCGCATGGTCGTGCGGAAGCTCGCCCTTGCGCACGTTTTCGTCGATGTCGGCCGGAAGCACCTGGTCCGGCGTGACGCCGATGCGCGCCAGCAGTTCGATTCGACGCGGGCTCGCCGAAGCCAAGATCAGCCTCATTGCCGCGGCCGATCAGGGATAGCCGGGCGGGCCCCCGCGGCCGGGCATGAAGCGATAGGTGATGCGGCCCTTGGTGAGGTCGTAGGGCGTCAGTTCGACCAGCACTTCGTCGCCGGTCAGCACGCGGATGCGGTTCTTGCGCATCTTGCCTGCCGTGTGGCCGAGGATCTCATGACCATTTTCGAGTTCGACGCGAAACATCGCATTGGGCAGCAATTCGACCACCCGGCCGCGCATTTCCAGAAGCTCTTCTTTGGCCAAACCATTCCTCGCGATGTCGTGAAAAGACGAAAAGTCGCGGTCCCTTACCGTGGCGGGGCTAAAAAGGGAAGCGGAGCCAGTCAGACCGTCAGGATGGTTGAGCCGGTCGTTTCTCGCGCTTCGAGTGCACGGTGGGCCGCGGCGGCGTTTTTCAATGCAAAACGCTGCTTCACCTCCGGGCGAAGCTTGCCCGACAGGATCATGGCGAACAGCTCGTGCGCGGAATCCTGCAGATCGGTTGATGTGGCGATATAATCAAAGAGCGTGGGGCGGGTGAGGAACAGCGAGCCCTTCTGCGCTAGGAGAGCCGGCGGCAAAGGATCCATGGGGCCGGATGACTGGCCGAAGCTGACCAGCATCCCGCGCGGCCGAAGGCAATCGAGCGAGCGGAGGAACGTGTCGCGCCCCACGCTATCGTAAACGACCGCACACTTCGATCCTTCGGTGATACTCGCGACGGCTGCGACGAAGTCATCGCGCGTGTAGATCACCGGATGATGACAGCCGTGGGCGCGGGCAAGCTCGGCCTTCTCCTGCGTCGATACCGTTCCGATCACGGTCGCCCCGAGTGCTGCCGCCCACTGGCACACAAGAAGACCGACGCCACCCGCAGCAGCATGTACCAGGATAGTATCGCCCGTCCGCACCAGATAGACCGAGCGCAGCAGCATGCGGGCGGTCATCCCCTGCAGCATTACCGCCGCGGCGACGTCGAGATCGATGGCGTCCGGGACCTTCACCAGCCGATCAGCCGCAATCAGCCGTTCCTCGGCATAGCCACCGATCGGTCCCGCATAAGCGACGCGGTCACCCGCCTTCAGATCGACAACGCCTTCACCGACCTGCTCGACGACGCCCGCGCCTTCCACTCCGGGAATGAACGGCAGGGGCTGCGGATAAAGGCCGCTGCGATGATAGATGTCGATGAAATTCAGGCCCGCAGCCTGCTGGCGCAGACGCACTTGACCAGCAGTCGGATCGCCGACTTCGATCGGCTCCCACCGGAGAACCTCGGGACCACCCGTGTCGTGGATTCGGATCGCGTGGGTCATGGCCGGCTTCAACACCGGTCGGCCACAAAAGAAAAGCCCCGCCGCGGCAGTGCCGGGCGGGGCCGATCTTTGGCTCAGGCGGTGCTTAGTGCGCGCCGCCGGAAAGCGCCGCGAGCAGGAGCAGCGCGACGATGTTGGTGATCTTGATCATTGGGTTCACGGCCGGGCCGGCGGTGTCCTTGTACGGATCGCCGACCGTGTCGCCGGTCACCGCGGCCTTGTGGGCTTCGCTGCCCTTGCCGCCATGATTGCCGTCTTCGATATATTTCTTGGCATTGTCCCAGGCGCCGCCGCCGCTGGTCATCGAGATCGCGACGAACAGTCCGCTGACGATCACTCCGAGCAGCAAAGCGCCGAGCGCGGCGAAGGCTTCGGCCTGGCCGGCGACCGCATAGATCACGAAGTAGACGACGATCGGCGCAAGCACCGGAAGCAGCGAGGGGATGATCATTTCCTTGATCGCCGCCTTGGTGACGAGATCCACTGTACGGGCATAATTGGGACGCGATGTCCCATCCATGATGCCGGGGTTGGAGCGGAACTGGTCGCGCACGTCCTTGACGACGTCTCCCGCCGCACGGCCGACGGCGGTCATGCCCATCGCTCCGAACAGGTAAGGAAGCAGCGCTCCGAGCAGCAGGCCGACGATCACGTAGGGGCTCTTCAGGCTGAAATCGACGGTCAGATTCGGAAAGAACTCGTCGAGATCGGTCGTGAAGGCCGCGAACAGCACCAGCGCGGCAAGCCCGGCCGAACCGATCGCGTAGCCCTTGGTGACGGCCTTGGTGGTGTTGCCGACCGCATCTAGCGCGTCGGTCTTGGCGCGAACGCTGTCGTCGAGTCCGGCCATTTCGGCGATTCCGCCGGCATTGTCGGTGACGGGGCCGTAAGCGTCGAGGGCGACCACCATGCCCGCAAGCGCAAGCATCGAGGTTGCAGCAAAAGCGATGCCCATCAGGCCGGCAAGCTTGAAGGCGATGATGATGCCGGCGCAGATCACGAGCGTCGGAAGCGCCGTCGATTCAAGGCTGATCGCGAGGCCCTGGATGACGTTGGTGCCGTGGCCGGTTTCCGAAGCGCGGGCGATCGATCGCACCGGGCGGTAGTTCGTGCCCGTATAATATTCGGTGATCCAGATGATTAGCCCGGTGATGACAAGGCCGAGCAGCATGCACCAGTATAAGGTCATTCCCGTGAAGCTGGTGCCGTTCGCGTCATAGGCCGCATTCATGTCACCGAGTGCATACTGAGTCGCAAAATAGATTGCGACGGCGGACAGCAGCGCTGTCACCACGAAGCCCTTGTACATCGCGCCCATGATGCTTCCGCTCTTGCCGAGACGGACGAAATAGGTGCCGATGATCGAAGCAACGACGCAAACGCCGCCGACAAGCAAAGGCAGGCTCATCAGCTTGAGCAGGTCATCGCCAGCCGTCTTCACCAGCAGGGCAGTGAGGACCATGGTCGCACCGACCGTCACGACATAGGTTTCGAACAGATCGGCGGCCATGCCCGCGCAGTCGCCGACGTTGTCGCCCACGTTATCGGCGATGACGGCGGGGTTGCGCGGGTCGTCCTCGGGGATTCCGGCCTCGACCTTGCCGACCAGATCGGCGCCGACATCCGCCGCTTTGGTGAAGATGCCGCCGCCAAGGCGGGCGAAGATGGAGATGAGCGAAGCGCCAAAGGCGAGGGCGACGAGAGCCTGGACCACCACGCGGTCATTGGGTGCGTAGTTGGCGGCGCCGATCAGGTAATAGAAGAAGCCGGAGATCGCGAGCAGAGCGAGGCCCGCGACGAGCATTCCGGTGATCGCACCGGCGCGGAAGGCCATCGTGAGGCCTTGCTGAAGTCCGACGCTCGCCGCTTCGGCCGTGCGGACGTTGGCGCGGACCGAAATGTTCATGCCGACGAAACCGGTCGCGCCCGACAGCACGGCTCCAAGCACGAAGCCGGAGGCGGAAATCGGGCCGAGGAATGCGAACACGATCGCGGTCACCACGACACCGACGATCGCAATCGTCGTATACTGGCGACGGAGATAGGCGGAAGCGCCTTCCTGGATCGCGCCCGCGACTTCCATCATGCGCTGGTTGCCGGCGGAAGCGCGGAGGACCTGCTGGCTCGTGACGATGCCGTACAGCAATGCAATCACGCCGCAGGCGATCGCGATCAGAAGCAAGTTCATTTCAGTCTTTTCCCAGGTTGCGTCGCGAAAGAGGTGCCGGCGTCGCGGACGCGACCCGGCGGATGGTGCCCTTTATTGGCGCGGCGCGCGCGTTGCAACCGGTGGGATGAGGTTCCGCTTAGTGGAGCAGCAGGGCAACGGCCATGCCGGAAGCAAGTCCGCTAAGACCGATCAGCCATTGGCGAAGCGAGATTGCGATGCTCATAACCAAGCGACTCCGGCAGCGGGACCTCTATTCCGCCGTGGGTCAGCGCCAGTGCGGCGTTGCCTTCGACGAATGTCCCGACGCGGGCGATGGTCGTCCCGGAAGGTAAAGAAAGCGTGAACGGATCGACTTCGGGAGCGAGCGCGGCAAGCAGTGCATAATCGTCACCGCCGGTAGCCGCGAACATGCGCGCCTCAAGAGCGACCCCGCGTTCGGCAACGAATGCCGCTGACAAGGGCAACTGGCCGAGGTCGATGCGCACTCCGCAACGGCTCGCCTCTGCCATCCTCGATGTGTCGAGCAAAAGGCCGTCCGACACGTCCATGCTGGCGTTCGCGTACGGGGCAAGCGCCTGGCCGGCGGCGAGCTGCGGGACCGGGCGGCGGTAGATGTCGACGAGCGCCCCAATCGCGCGCGCATCGGCCTGAAGCATCGCGAGCCCGGCCGCCGAATCGCCCAGAGTCCCGACCACCCAAAGGCGATCGCCCGGCCGCGCGCCGGACCGCTCGGGGGTTCTTGCTCCTGCACGACCGATCGCGGTGAGGCCGAGCACGCGTGGTGCGCCCTGCGGCAGCGAAATCGTATCGCCGCCAATCAGCGGGATCGCATAGGTTTCGGCGGCGGCGTCGATCCCGTCGAGGAACTTCGATTCCCAGTCGCTATCGCCGGTGAGGGTGAGCGAGAGCAAGGCGGCAGCCGGTGTCGCGCCCTTGGCGGCGAGGTCCGACAAGTTCACGGCCATCAGCTTCCACCCGACGCTCGCCGGCGGGTCGCTCGGCAGGAAGTGCACGCCTTCGGCAATGCTGTCGTGCGTGATCACCAGGCCGTCGAGCAGCGCCACATCGTCGAGCAGTCCGCGAGCGGCCGGGTGGGTGGCCGACCGCCGCAAGCGCGCGATGATCTCGGCCTCGCCCATCTACTCCGGGGCGGGAGCCCGCACGTCCTTGGCGATTGCGTCCAGCAAGCCGTTCACGAACGCGCTTTCCTTCTTGTCGAAGAAGGCGTGGGCGACATCGACATATTCGGAAATGACCGATCCTACGGGAACGTCGTTGCGGGCAAGCAGCTCGTATGCGCCCGCGCGCAGGATCGCGCGCATCGGACGGTCGAGCCGCTCGAGCGACCATCCGGATGCGAGCCTGGCGGCGATCCGTGCATCGATCTCGGGCCGGCGAGCGCCGACCCCGGTGACGATATCGTCGAAGAAGCTGCGCTCGGCGTCCACATATTCATCGTCTTCGATGGTCGCGCCTAGGCGGTGCTCATGGAATTCGCGGATCAGCCGCGGAACCGGCGTGCCCTCCATCTCATGCTGATAGAGCGCCTGGACGGCGGCCAGCCTTGCGGCGGATCGGGAGCGGGAGCGCGTCTTGGACATTGCGCGGGGCAGTAGCGCCGTCGCGGCCTGCACGGAAGGGCCGGCCAGCGAAAGCTCAGGGATAGCTAACGGTCTTCGGCACTTCCGGCAACGGAATGAACTCGTCCCTGTCGCCGGGGATCAGCGGGAAGCGCATGGCCTTCCAATCCTCCTTGGCCTGGTTGATCCGTTCGCGTGAGGAGGAAACGAAATTCCAGAACACGTGGCGCGGGGTCGGGAAGGCGCCCCCACCCATTAGCATGACCCGGGCGTCGCTCGCGCTCGACAGCATTGCCTCATGGCCGGGTGCAAGAATGTACAGTGCGAACGGTTCCAGCGCGATTCCGTCCAGTTCGGCCTCGCCGCCGACCAGCATTACCGCGCGCTCGTCGGCCTCCGCCTCGATCGGAATTCGTCCCGCGGCGCCGAGCATTATGTCGGCATAGATGGTAGGAGAATTGCAGGTGGTCGCGGCAGTCATTCCCCACAGACTGCCCATCAGCACGCGCGCGGACGAGTTGCCGTCCTCGACTAATGGCAGCTCCGCGCCCGGGACATGCTCGAACGCCGGGTCGAGTTCCTCACGGCCATCCGGAAGCGCCAGCCAGGTCTGCATCCCGTAAAAGCTTGGGCCTTCTACGCGCCGCTCGGCCGGCGACCGTTCCGAGTGGACGATGCCGGAGCCGGCGGTCATCAGGTTGATCGCTCCCGGCTCGATCACCTTGCGCGTACCGAGCGAATCGCGGTGTTCAATGGCCCCGTCGAACAGATAAGTGACCGTGGCGAGATTGATGTGCGGGTGGGGCCGCACGTCCATGCCCTGGCCGGGCTCAAGCCGGGCCGGCCCGAATTCATCCACGAAGATGAAGGGCCCGACCATCGTCCGTTCGCGCGACGGAAGCACGCGGCGAACCTTGAAGTCGCCGAGGTCATGGGTGACCGGAGCGATCGTCTGGATGATCGGCTCCGTCATCCTTCGTCTGGCGCCCGGGCCTTGATCGACAGCGCGTGCACGCGTTCGCGCATCAGTTCGCCAAGCGCAGCATAGACCATCCGCTGCCGCTGGACCCGGTTCTTGCCTGAAAAGGCCGCGCTTTCGATGTGCAGTGTGAAATGGCTCTCGCCGGCCTCATTGTACCCGCCGTGCCCGCGATGCTGCTCGCTATCGTCCATCAATTCCATCGCCGTGGGCGACAAAGCCGCATTGAGCCGCGCGATCATCTCGGCCGCAACCGGTCCGGTGGAACGAATGTTCATCGGGCTTATATAGGACGGTTCAACAACCGAGGAACCCAGTGGCGTCGCGTACAGCTAAGTTTCACGGCAAGATCGAGGGAACCGGCGCTGTGTGCGCGGTTCCCGGATGCTGTGAACCGGGAGAATATAAGGCAATGATCGAGCCGTCGGGCCCCGATGGTCCGGGGCGCTGGCACCTGCTCTGCCTCGAGCATGTCCGCGCGCACAATGCGCGCTACAACTATTTCAACGGCATGAGCCCCGACGAAATCCAGGAGGCGCAGTCGCCGCTGCACGGGTGGGAACGGGCGACGACGCGAGCCTTCACTGCTGCGGGAGCCGATCCTGTGCCGAAGTGGGCAGACTTTTCCGATCCGCTCGACGCAATCGCCGCGCGATTCCAGCGGGCGGATCGCGGTCCGGTGCAGCGCTTCTCGAAGGAAGAACGGCGGGCACTTGGCGTTCTCGGGCTTGGCGAGGATGCCGACCGCACCGCGCTTCGAAGCCATTATTCGAAGCTCGTCCGCCGCTTCCACCCGGACCGCAACGGCGGCGACCGCACGCACGAGAAGAAGCTCGGCGAAGTGATCGAGGCCTATCAGCTGCTCAAGGGCGCCCGCGCCTTCGCTTAGTCGCGGTCGGGCGCGCCGAGCGGGAAATAGTGGCGATAGGGCCGGCCCTCGTCCACCGCGCGGGCGACGATTGGGTGAGCGAGCAGGCGGGCGCGATAGGCGGCGAGCCTGGGCCGCGTCGGTCCGATCTCCTCGACCCAGTCGGCGTAGAAAAGCGAAGGAGCCGCCGCGCAATCGGCGAGCGTGAACTGATCGCCCACCGCCCACGGACCGTCGCCCAGGTTCGCTTCCAGCCAATCATAGGCCGTGCGCAGCCGTTCCATCGCCTTGGTCACGCCGTACGGGTCGCGGCTTTCCTCGGGCCGGATCGCGTTGAAGACCGGAACCGTCATCTGGTCCATCACGTAGAGGTCGAAGAAGCGATCCAGGAAGCGCACGCGCCTGCCGGCGTCTCCGTCCGGAATCCAGCGGTGCGGTCCCGGATGACGGGCCTGCAAATGCTCGATGATGCAGGTCGCTTCGGCGATGGGCCCGCCCCCATCGAGCAACAGCGGAAACTGACGGAAGGGCCAGTGCCGCGCCAGTTCTTCCATATTTTCGGGATGGTCCTGTTCGAGCAGCCGATATTCGAACGGCGTACCGTCCGCGTAGAGCGCGATCAGGGCCTTCTGCGTGTAGCTGCTGAACGGATGTCCAAAAAACTGCAGGCTCATTGTTCGTCGACCATCCGCTCCTGCTGTGCGACCTGTTCCGGATCGGACCCGGGTTCGGCGAAGCTTCCCACCGGGACGTCGCCGGCCGGTTCGTAGGCGGCGAAGACGACGCCTTTGTCGGAGACGCTGTTCTCGGCAAGCTTCAGAGCGCCGGACGATTTGAACCCGTCGAAAATGCTCTTGCCGCCGCCGAGCAGCACCGGGAAGGTCATCACGACCAGCCGGTCGATCAGGCCCGCCGCAAGCAAGGGCGCGTAGAGTGTGCTGCTGCCCTGAATGAGCAGGTCGCGGCCTTCGTTGCGCTTGAGCTCCGCGACCGCCTGGGCGGCGTCGCCCGAGAGCCGATGGCTATTCTCCCACGCCAGCGGTGCGTCCGAATGGGTCAGCACATATTTGTTGATGCGCTGGAATTTGGCGCCGATCGGCTGGTCCTGGTGGTTGGGCCAGAATCCCGCGAAAATGTCGTAGGTGCGCTTGCCGAGCAGCAGATCATACTCCGCGTCGATGACCGGGCCGAACGGCTTTTCCAGACTTTCGTCCCAGAAGTGGAAGGACCAGCCGCCGAGCGCGAAGTTGCCGCTGGCATCTTCTTCCGGCCCGCCGGGCGCCTGCATGACCCCGTCGAGCGACTGGAAGACGGCGCCGGTGAGCTTACGCATCCACGTTCTCCCCGCGCACCGCAGCTTCGATCTTTGCGACATCGATTTTCTGCATCTGCATCATCGCCCCAAATGCCCGCCGAGCCGTTTCGCCGCCCTGGTTGAACGCATCGATCAGGACTCGCGGAGTGATCTGCCAGGAATAGCCCCATTTGTCCTTGCACCAGCCGCACTCGCTTTCCTGCCCGCCGCTGCCGACGATCGCATTCCAGTAGCGATCGGTTTCCTTTTGGTCCTTGGTGTAGACGCAGAAGCTGACGGACTCGTTGGGCTTGAAGTTGGGCCCGCCGTTGAGGCCGAGGAAGGACTGGCCGAGCAACGTGAACTCGACAGTCAGATCCTCGCCTCCCTGGCCGCCGGGGAAGTCGGATGGAGCCTGATGGGCCGGACCGACGTGTGTATCAGGGAAGACCGAAGCGTAAAATTCCGCCGCCTTGCGGGCTTCGCCTTTGTCGAACCAAAGGCAGGTGGTGAGCTTGCTAGTCATCTAGTCTCTCCTCAGGCTTTGCGAGGGCCAACCAGGCCAAACGGGGCGCCCTGCGGGTCCATGGCGTTAAGCGCGAACTCGCCGCCGGGGATCTCCATCGGCCCGTGCATGACGTTTCCGCCGCCGGACGTAATCGCTGCAACCGCCCGGTCGATATCGTCGACGCCGATGTAATAGCTCCACAGGCTGACCGGCATCTCCGGCATCTTGCGCATGACCGCGCCGATGCCGACTCCATTGTGCTGGATGAAGCGGTAGGCGCCCATCTCGCCCATTGGCATCTCCCCTTCCTGGCTCCAGCCGAAGTGGCTGGTGTAGAAGGCGATCGCGGCGTCAGGGTCGGACGTGGACAATTCGTTCCAGCGCACATGCTGCGGCTGGTCGACCGAGAAGGCGTCGCTGACCTTGTCCTCCTGTCCGGCGGGAGGAATGGGTTTCATCACGTAGAACGGCGTGCCCTGCGGGTCGGCCACCATGGCGATGCGCCCGACGTCGGGAATGTCGGAGGCGGGCATCTGCACCTTGCCGCCAGCCTGTTCGATCGACGCGACCGAAGCGTCGACGTCGTCGACGTTGATATAGCCGAGCCAGACCGGGCGCGCGCCGTGCTGCTGCATTTCTGCGGTCAGCCGAAGCAGCCCGCCCGCGCTGCCGCCATCGGAACGCTTGATCATCCGGTACTCGACCGGGCCTGGCATCGGCTCGGCGTCGATGTCCCAGCCCACTACCGAGTCATAGAAGGCCTTGGCCCCCTTGGGGTCGGGCGTCATCAGTTCGTACCAGATGAAGCTGCCGTGGGCCGACGAGTACGCATTGGCCTGCGTGCGGGGAGCTTCTGTAACTTCCGTCATCGCTATTTCCTCTTTAGCTGATTGTTGCGGTTTCCAATATCAGGCGTGCGCCGGCTGCCGCGCACTGTCGACGATCTTGTCGAAGCCGCCCCAGAACATGCGCTGGCCGACAAAAGGCATTTCTCCGTCCGGCTTCATCGTCTCGTCGGCCATGATCTTCTGCCAGGCTTCGTCGCGCGTCGCCTTGTCGGGCCATTCGATGAAGGAGAAGACCACCGTCTCGCCGTCCTCCGCCTTCACAGCGCGATAGAAGTCGGTGACTTCGCCATGCGACACATCGTCCGCGATGGCTTCAACCACGCGAAGCGCGCCGTGCTGGCGGAACACCTTGGCCATCTTGGCGGCGAGCTCGCGATAGGCCTCGCGCTTGGCCTCCGGCACCGGGACGACGAAGCCGTCGACATAGTCGCCGTGGCCCTCGCCTTCCTCGACGATGGCCTCGAAGCCGCCCATGACCATGCGTTTGCCGTCGAACGGCGGCGGTTCCATATTCTCCATGCGCGGGTCGGCCATCATCTTCTGGTTGGCCGCGTCGCGCGCCTTTCGGTCGGGATATTCGAACCAGGCGAACACGACCTTTTCATCGGCCGTCGTATTCACCGCCATGCGGAAATCAGTGACCTTCCCTTCGTGGACATCGCTGTCCCAGGCCTCGACTTGGCGCTGGACGCCAACCTCGCCGAGCAGGGACATCAAGCTGTTTGCGTGAGTCCGAAACGCTTCCCGGTTTCCCGCGGGGACCGGAACGACGAATCCTTCAATGTAGGTCATGCTGCCATTCCTTCCGGTAAAGTGAAGTCTGCGAGATGATCGGCGAGCGCGCGCTGGAACGCCGGCCGCGCCTCGCCGCGCGCGAGATAGTCGGCGAGATTGGATCCTGGCTCGAGCAGCTTTCCGCGGTCGGCGATGCGCAGAACGGTGACGGTCAGCAGGTCGCCGATGGTGAAGCAGTCGCCCTCAAGCCATTGCTTGTTGCCGAGGCAGTTGGACAATTGGGTCAGTCGCAAGCGAGCCAATTCATCGGCCCTCGGCTTGCTCAGCTGCGCCCATTGCTCGCCTGCATAAATGCTGTCGAGCAGTACGCGGTGCTGGATGAAGGGCTCGAGGCTGCTTAGCGCCGCATAAGTCCATTGAATGGCCGCGAACCGGCCCTGCGGATCGCGCGGAAGCAGGGCTTCGCTTTGCTCGCCGATATATTGCAGGATCGCTCCGCTTTCGAAGACTTGCAAGTCGCCTTCACGCAGGAATGGCACCTGGTTGAACGGCTGCTGCTGCACATAGTCGGCGGGCTTGTCGCGGGCATGCAGCAGGCGCGCTCGGTAGGGCAGGCCCGCTTCCTCGAGGGCCCAGCGGACGCGCAGGTCCTTGACCAGCCCCTTGGCCGGTTCCGGCACCCAGCCGAACGCGGTGATTTCGATGTTTGCCTTCGGATCGATCGGCATGTTTTCCTCCTGCCCGATGATTGTGACGACGTCGTTGCGCTTGGCTCAGGCCGCTTGTTCTTCGGCCGGGTGCGCGCCTTGTTCGGCGAACCTGGGGTCCATCCACATCGGCTCCCAATGATGACCGTCCGGATCGGCGAAGCTGCGGCCGTACATCATGCCGCCCATGTCCTGCTTGGGTCCGACGTCGGCTTTGCCACCCGCGCTTCCCGCCGCTTCCGTCATCTGGTCGACCTCGGCCGGGCTCTCGCAGGAGATGCACAGCAGCACTTGGCTCGACTGATGCGCGTCGGCGATCGGCTTTGGCGTAAAGCCGGCGAAGAAGGGCTTGGTCAGGAGCATGACCGAGATGGTGTCCGACAGCACCATCATCGCGGCCGCTTCATTGGTAAACTTGGGTTCGTTGCGGAAACCGATCGCCTCATAAAAGGCCTTGGACCGATCGAGATCCTCCACTGGCAGGTTCACAAAAATCATCCGGGGCATCGCTTTTTCCTCCTCAGGCGACTCGATTCGGCTTGCTTTTTGGCGTGTGAAGTTACATATTGCAACCATGAAGTTAGAAAAAACAACCAAACGGTCTCTAGCCGAGACGAAGCGAGGGTATGAGGACGCGTGCGGACTCGCTCATGCGCTGGAGCTGATCGGCGAGCGCTGGGCGCCGTTGGTTCTTCGTGAACTGTGGCTTGGTCCCCGGCGCTTCTCCGGGCTGCGCGCGAGTCTGCCGGGGATCAGCGCGAACGTGCTGACGCAGCGGCTTGGCGAGCTCGAGGAACGCGGCCTGGTGCGACGCAAGAAGCTTCCGCCACCGGCCTCGGTTCAGGTCTATGAAGCGACCGAATGGGCGATGGACGCGGCCCCGATGCTCTGCGAGCTCGGCCGCTGGGCGTCGCGCTCGCCCGGCCACGATCCCAGATACCCGGTCAGTCCGGTGGCGATCATGATGTCGATGAAGGTCAATTTCGATCCCTCGCGAGCCGATAGCTTCAAGGGCTGCGTCGCCTTCGAGTTCGACGAGGCCCGCTACTTCGCCGAAGTGCGAGACGGCACGATCAAGGTCGAGCGCGGCGATCCGACGACGGCGGACGCGACCATCAGCTGCGATCCGGATGCGCTGAAACCCGTGCTGTACGGCGGCGCACCGATCGAAAGCTTGCCGGTCGAAGGCGATGTCGAGGTCGCCCGACGGTTCATGACCCTCTTCTCGCTCCCCCCGAAAGTCGGCTGATCCTTTGTTGAGGCGGCCGCGCCCTTGCCCTAAGGCGCACTGGCATGAACGACATCTCCAACACCATGCCCGAAAGCCGCAGCGAAACCCTCATGTCCAAGCCGGACAAGATGGTGAAGGTTCGCGATGCCTTCGGGGTGGACAGCGACATGGAAGTGCCGGCGTTCAGCGAGGCGGACGAACGCGTTCCCGACCTCGACCCGGCCTATGTCTTCGATCCGGACACTACGCTGGCAATCTGCGCGGGCTTCGGCCGCAACCGCCGTGTGATGGTCCAGGGTTATCACGGCACTGGTAAGTCGACTCACATCGAACAGGTTGCGGCGCGGCTCAACTGGCCGTGCATCCGAATCAACCTCGACGCGCATATCAGCCGGATCGACCTGGTCGGCCGCGACGCGATCGTCCTTCGCGACGGCCAGCAGGTGACGGAGTTCCGCGAAGGGCTCCTGCCCTGGGCGATCCAGCACCCGGTGGCGCTGGTGTTCGACGAATATGACGCGGGCCGGCCCGACGTAATGTTCGTGATTCAGCGGGTTCTCGAAGTCGAGGGCAAGCTCACCCTACTCGACCAGAACCGGGTGATTCGTCCGAATCCGTGGTTCCGGCTGTTCTCGACCACTAACACGATCGGGCTCGGCGACACGACTGGCCTCTATCACGGCACGCAGGCGATCAATCAGGGCCAGATGGACCGCTGGAACATCGTCACCACGCTCAACTATCTGCCCGCCGCGACGGAGGCACAGATCGTCCTCGCCAAGTCGGGCGAATATGACACGCCCGGTGGCAAGGATCAGGTCACGAAGATGATCAAGGTCGCCGAACTGTCGCGGCAGGGCTTCATCAACGGCGACATCTCGACCGTCATGAGCCCGCGGACGGTGATCAGCTGGGCGCAGAATACGCTCATCTTCGGCGACATCGGCTTCGCCTTCCGCCTGTCGTTCCTCAACAAGTGCGACGAGGCGGAACGGCCGCTGATCGCCGAATATTACCAGCGCGTCTTTGGAACGGACCTCCCCGAAAGCATCGCCGCGGGGACGCGTTAAACCCATAAAAAACGGGCCCGGCCGGTCCTCGGCTGGGCCCCATAGTTCTTGAAGGCTTCAGAGTATCAGGTCGCTGGCTCCGATCGTGGGACTTCCAAGGAGCGCGACCGTGAAATCGGCTAGGCCGTCACCGTTCACATCGCCTTCGAGCACGCCGCCTACATAGTGCAGCTGGCCGGCCACGCCCGTGAAGGCGCCGCCGCCGTTGATGAAGGTGAAGTGCTGCGTTCCCGCGAGGGTGCTGTTGGCGTCCATTTCGCGGAGGTCGATCTTGTCGCCCGCGTTCCAGTCCATGATACGGTCGCCCTTCTCGACCTGGCTGAACATGAAGGTGTCGTTCCCCGCACCGCCGTAGAGCGTATCCGCGCCTTCGAAGCCGTTGAGCACGTCGCTGCCGCCCATGCCCCTCAGCGTGTTCGCGACCTGATTGCCCCACAGCAGATCCCGCGCGGAGCCGCCCGTCGCATTCTCGATCGTCACGCCATAGGCAATCGAGAAGTTCTGATATTCGGAGGCGTAGATTCCGTCTACATCCACGTGACCCGTCAACATCAGATCGTTGCCGATGCTCGCCTCGTTGGCGACTCGGAAGTTCGTCATGACGTTGGTCCACAGGGCCGCATCATATGTTCCCCAGTCCTCGCCGGAGATCTGGCTGAGGTTTGCAAGATAGGCGTTGGCTGAGGACGCGCTCGGTAGGCCGGCGCCGATCGAGCTGAACGAGCCGGCGTGAAGATCGACGAACTGGCTGATCGTGAACCCGGAGAGATTGATCGTGTCGTTTCCGCCCGCGTCGTAGACTGTCAGGAACGGATAGGGGTTCTTCGCGAAGTCGTAGATGTCCTGTCCAGCGTTGGAGCCGAAGCCGTATACCGTGTTGTCTGCACGCGTTTGCGTGTCGGCGCCGTATTTCTGCTGAATCGTGTAGATGTCGTGAAGCATCGGCGTTTGGGCATAGCCGTAAAGCAGACCGGTCCAGTTAATGATGCGCGCGCCGGTTTCGATCGGATCCCAGTAGGACATGATCGAATATTGAGTGCTATCCTGGGCATATTCGGCAAGCCCCGCATAATCCTGCGTTACATTCGGATCGAAATTATAGGCGCCGGGATGCGACAGCCCAAGCGTGTGGCCAAGCTCATGCACCAGGGTCGTGTTGCCGTATCCAAGCATGCTGAACCAGTTGTTGGACCAGTTCCACGCGGGATCCGCGGTCCACACATCGCTACTGACGCGCTTATATTGGTGCTCATATCCGGGGTAATAGGCCCACGCCTGCAGCGGCCCGGTAGTCGAATTCTGGAGCCAGATGTCGACGTCGTTCTTAGCCCAGGAACTCGCTCCGGGGCCCGGCTTCACTTCCTGGAAGGTCTGCGGAATCAGGTCGTCCCAGTAAGAAATCGCCGTGCGCGCTGCCGTGCGTTGTTCGGCAGTGAAGGGCGCATAGCCCGGTCCCTCGCCGAAGCTCGGATTGTTGTTCAGACCAAGGGCATGCTGAAAATCCGCGAACGCGTAGGTGATCACGCCATCGGCGGCTACGGCCAGATTGGCTCCCGAATCGATATGGTCGACGACGCCGTCAAGGCCGATGATCGGCTTACCGGCGTAAGTTGTGTAACCAAGCGTGTAGAGCTGATCGAGATTGAATTCGGCGGGTGAAACGCTGGCTCCCCTCACTTGGTCGAGGCTCTCGGCGCGATTAGTTGCTTCTCTCATAACTCTCCCAATCTGACTGCTCGGAGGAACCCTCCGGCCTAATGAAGCGAGACTGGGCGGCGCTTCGATCAGTGTCAACGACCAATTAACCCTTTGACTGAACTAGACAAATGCCGGTGGGTCCACGGCTGTTAGCAAACCTCCTGCTCAGCCTTTCACCGGCTAGCCAAGAGCGATAGAGAGACTTGTGGCCGACAATCTCGATCGTTTCCGAACGGTGCTCGCCGGAGCCGCGCGAGCGATCGCCCAAGATCCACAAGTTGAGGTAGCGATCGCCTCCGATTCGACCCAGTCGAGCGGCAAGACTGTCCGTGTGCCCTCGCCCGGCGTCGACATGCAGCCCCAGCTACTCGCCGAAGCGCGCGGGGCGGCTGACGCGCTTGCGCTCAGGCTTCGGCATCACGATGAAGGTGCGCATCGTTCTGCGTCCCCCGCCGACGTCGAGGCGCGCGCCGTTTTCGACGCGCTTGAGGGCGCCCGCGTCGAAGCGCTCGGCGCCCGCGCGATGAGCGGCGTGCGCGCCAACCTTGCCGAGCTCACCGAAGCACGGGTGCGCGGCGACGCAATTGTCAGGGCGCGCACCGCCGACGAGGTGCCGCTCGCAACCGCGCTAGGTCTGATCGCTCGCGAACGGCTGACGGGGGAGGCGCCTCCGCAAGCGGCGCTTGCAGGGCTCAAGCTGGTCTCGTCCTGGATCGAGGAAAGGGGCGCGGCGGAGCTCGACGCGCTCGCACTGACCATCGACGACCAGCGGGCGTTCGCGAGGCTCGCTCGGCGGCTGCTCGAGGATCTCGACCTCGCCGCCGCCGAAGACCCTGCCGAGGAGCAGCCCGACGAAGATTCGGGCGAAGATGACGGTGACCAGCAGCCGGAGGAAAGCTCCAGCGAAGGCGACGAAACCACCCCCTCCGGCGGCGAGATGGACGTGCGCGGCGAGGAGGGCGAGCAAGGCGACGACGAGCAGGAAACCAGCGCGACGGACAGCTCGGACGAAGATACCGGCACCGGCAATGAGAGCGAGCAGGGCGCATTGTCGTCGCCCGGCCGCCGCAACTGGGACCTTGCACCGGAAACGGAATATCGCGCTTATACGACGCGCTTCGACGAAATGGTCGAGGCCGACGAGTTGTGCGACACCGATGAACTCGGCCGCCTGCGCGCTTACCTCGACCAGCAAATGGCAAGCTCGCAATCGGTCGTGACCCGGCTTGCCAACCGGCTTCAGCGCCGGCTGATGGCGCAGCAGGCGCGCAGCTGGGACTTCGATCAGGAGGAGGGGCTGCTGGACGCCGCCCGCCTTGCCCGCGTCATCGTCAGCCCGGCCCATTCACTCAGCTACAAGGTCGAGCGCGACACCGAATTCCGCGACACCATCGTGACGCTTCTGATCGACAATTCAGGATCGATGCGCGGGCGGCCGATCGCCATTGCCGCAATGTGCGCGGACATCCTCGCGCGAACGCTCGAACGCTGTGGAGTGGCTACCGAAGTCCTCGGTTTCACCACGCGCGCGTGGAAGGGCGGGCAGGGCCGCGAGGCCTGGCTCGCAGACGGACGGCCAGCGCATCCTGGGCGCCTGAACGACCTCCGCCACGTCATCTACAAGCGCGCCGACGAGCCCTACCGCCACGCCCGCCGCAACCTCGGACTGATGATGCGCGAAGGGCTGCTCAAGGAGAATATCGACGGCGAGGCACTGCTGTGGGCGCACAACCGGCTGATTGCGCGGCCCGAGGAGCGGCGAATCCTGATGGTGATTTCAGACGGAGCGCCGGTCGACGATTCGACCGCCTCGGCGAATGGCGGCACCTATTTGGAACGTCACCTGCGCCAGGTCATCGAATGGATCGAGCGCCGCTCGACGGTGGAACTGATCGCGATCGGCATCGGCCACGACGTGACCCGCTATTATGCTAGGGCCTTGACGATCATGGATGCCGACCAGCTCGCCGGCGCAATGACCGAGCAGCTTGCGCGACTGTTCGAAACCCCCTGAACGCATGCGAGCGCCACTTAAAAAAACGGGCCCGGCGAAGCTACGCCCGCCGGGCCCCCCTCGTTACGCGACGCGAGGGAACTAGGATGGCGGGAAAAAAGGGGGAAATCCCGCCGAATGAGTGACTTATGCCCGAGTCGGTAGCAATCAAGCCTGAACGTCGGGTGCAGCCGATATTCAGAATTCTCAAAGTTCTTCAAATGCTTGTGCTCGCCGGCCTTATCGTCGCCGCGCATGGGCTGTTCCTTCACCTCCCCAACCGGGTCGAGCGTGGCCGCAGCGTCTCAGCGCTTACTGTTCGGCCCGTGGCTCTGCGCGGTGATTTCCACCCGTTTCGCCTGGCCGGAGCCTGGAACCTCACCAGTTCCGATCCGCGGTTCGGTGGCTTCTCGGGGCTCGCCATCGATCGCGGACAACTGCTTGCGATCAACGACATCGGATCAGTGGCATGGTTTGCCAAACCGGATCTGGAACGCTCAACCGTCATGATGACCGAGCTTCCGGGCGGCCCGGGGAACGGGCATTTCAAGGCGGGCCGCGATTCCGAAGCCATCGCCGCCGATCCTTTTGGACGCGGCTGGTGGGTGTCGTTTGAACGCGCCAACCAGCTGTGGCTGTACGACCGCGATTTCTCGCGTGCGCTCCGACGCATTCGGTTCGGGTGGGGCCGCTGGCCGGTGAACCAGGGGATTGAGGGACTGGTGAGCGACAGGAGCGGCCACCTGCTGTTCGCGGAAGGCGAAGAACGGATCTATCGCGTGAAGGGTGCGCAGCCTGTCCCGTTCGCCGTGACCGGCAAGCAAGGGCCGTTCTCCGAAGCTGCACGGCTGCCCGATGGCCGGTTGATCGGGCTTGAAAGGAGCCTGACCTGGTCGGGTTTTCGGAACGCACTCATATTCGTGCATGAAGCGCAGGACCGCTACACGATCGTGTCGCGGACATCGCTGCCACTCGGCCCGTTCGATAATATGGAGGGATTGGCCGCCGAGCGTCTTGCGAGCGGCGCAACTCGCCTGTGGATGATCGCCGACGACAATTTCGAGCGCCCGCAAAGGACGCTGTTGCTCGCGCTCGATCTACCGCCCGGAGGCGGCGGCCGTTAGGCGGCTTCCTGGCTCTTCTTGGCCAATTCGCGCTTCAACTTGCGAACCTTCAGGCTCAGCTTGTCTTCGCTCGTCTTCGCCAGCCAATTGTCGAGGCCGCCGACATGCTCGACCGAACGCAGACCATGAGTGGACACGCGCAGCTTCACGCTCTGGCCCAAAGCATCGGAGATCAACGTCACATTCTGCAGGTTCGGCAGAAAGGTCCGCTTGGTCTTGTTATTGGCGTGGGAAACATTGTTGCCCACCTGCCGGCCCTTGCCGGTCAGCTCGCATACGCGCGACATGGTTTTGATCCTGATGTAAGCGAGCACGTGGATGCGCCCGGAAAGCGCCGCCCGTTAGCGGCAATGGGCGAATGCGTCAATTGGAATGTCTGCGCAACCCTGGAACAACAATTGCGTTTGTTGTGCATCCGACACGAACCTGGAGACGATGAATGCGCGCGATATTGCTGGTCCTGATCCTCGCCATCGTCGCCCTGATCGGCGCTGTTGCAAGCGGACTCATCAGCCTGAACCTGACTCGCCCTGCCCAAGCCCCGCAGCTCTCCGCAACCGGAAACGGCGTCACTGCGAAGGGCGGGCAAACGCCGGCATTCGAGGTCGAGACCGGGTCCGTGAAGCTTGGCACCAAGGACGCGACGGTCAAGGTCCCGACGCTTGGCGTGGAGCGCGCGTCCAAGGGCGGGGTCCAGGTCGACGCAAATGCGCAGGCCCCCGCGGACAATGTCGCGGGCATGTAGCTGACAGAGCCCTGCCGCTGCGCTAGCGGGCGGGCGATGTCCTTTCCACTCCCCGAGCCGATGCGGCGCGCGCTCGAACTCGCCCGCGAGGCCGCGGCCGCCGGCGAAGTGCCGGTCGGAGCGGTGATGACGCGCGGTGAGGAAGTGGTCGCCGAAGGGCGCAATTTCATGCGCTCGGGCAACGATCCCACCGCGCACGCCGAAATCGTCGCGATCCGCCGGGCCGCTGAACGCCTCAGTACCTCAAGGTTGGATGAATGCACTTTGTGGGTGACGCTTGAGCCCTGTGCGATGTGCGCGGCGGCGATCGGCCTTGCCCGGGTCAAGGCGCTGCGCTTCGGCGCCGAAGATCCGAAGGGCGGCGCCGTCGTGCACGGACCGCGCATCTTCGCGCAGCCGACCTGTCACCATCGCCCCGATGTGCTTGGAGGGTTGGGCGAACAGGAGTCCTCCCAGCTGCTCCGTGCCTTCTTCGGCGAGCGGCGCTTGTGATTCCGCGATAGCGAACGATAATAGCGCGCGAGCCCCATGGCCCACCCCTTGATGCCTTTCCCCTGGATTGACCTCGTCTTGATCCTCGCCCTCGTGGTGCTGAACGGCGTGCTCTCGATGAGCGAGCTGGCGGTGGTCTCGTCGCGCGACGCCCGGCTCAAGGCGATGGCGAAGGGCGGCAGTCGTGGAGCAAGGGTGGCGCTCGACCTCGCTGCCGAACCTGGCCGCTTCCTGTCGACCGTGCAGACCGGGATCACTCTGATCGGAATCCTCAACGGCGCTTTCTCCGGTGCGCGCCTTGGACACCCAGTCGCCCAGCGCCTCATGGCGCTCGGGATCGACGCCGATACGGCGGAAAGTTTGGGCCTCGGCCTCGTTGTCCTCTTCACGACCTTCGCCTCGCTGGTCATCGGCGAGATCGTGCCCAAGCAATTCGCCTTGCGCTCGCCCGAGCCGATCGCCGTCATCATGTCCCGCCCCCTCTATTGGCTTGCGAAGGTCACGGCGCCGTTTGTGTGGCTGCTGGACAGGACCAGCGCGCTGATCTTCCGAGTGCTGGGGCTGGACCGCGAAGCGCAGAATGCGGTCACGGCAGAGGAACTGCATTTGGTGGTCGCCGAAGCGCAGACGGCCGGCGTGCTGGAGGAAAACGAGCGCGCGATCATCTCCGGAATTGTGCGCCTTGCGGATCGGCCGGTCCGTGAAGTCATGACGCCAAGAACCGATGTGGACTGGATCGACATCAGTGCGACCGAAGCAGAAATACGTGCCGAGCTGCTGCAAAATCCGCACAGTCGAATTCCCGTAGCGGAGGGCTCGGTCGACAATATCGTCGGAGTGATCCAGACCCGCGACTTGCTCACCTGCCTGCTCGAAGCCGAGCCGCTCGACCTGCGCCGCCTGAGCAAGCCCGCGCCCGTCATTCCCGACCTGATGGACGCGATGGATGCCCTCGCCGTCCTCCGTGGCGCCGAGGTCCCGCTTGCGCTCGTCCACGACGAATATGGCCACTTCGATGGCATCGTGACGCCGGGTAGCATTCTTGCCGCCCTTGCGGGCGCTTTTGCCCATGATCTCGATGGAGACGACGATCCGCCGATCGTCGAGCGCGAAGATGGCAGCTGGCTTCTATCGGGGGCTGGAAGCGCCGACCTGCTCACCGACCGCCTCGGAATGCAGCTTCCGACCGACCGCGACTATTCGACCGTCGCCGGCTTTGCGCTTTCGGTGCTCAAGCGGCTGCCAAGCACGGGCGAAAGCTTCAAGCATGATGGCTGGTCGTTCGAAGTCGTCGACATGGATGGCCGCAAGATCGACAAGCTCATCGCGACGCGGCGCAAACGTGCGCAGCCGAAGCACGAGGCGGACGCGGTCGGCGAGGCTTAGGCGGCGACTCTTTTGTCCTGAAGCAGGGCAAGCACGTCTTCTTTCTCGATCGCCCGGCCAAACAAATGCCCTTGCGCCAAATGACAGCCCATTGACCGCAGCAAGTCGAGCTGGGCGGGCGTCTCGACTCCTTCGGCAACAACCTCGATCTCAATGCTCCGGGCCAGGTTGATCACCGCTGCAACGATCGACCCGATCTCGGCGTCAGACGTCATCTGCTCAACGAAGCTTTTGTCGATTTTCACAAGGTCGACGGGGAAGTCGCGCAGGTGGGAGAGCGACGAGTAGCCGGTTCCGAAATCGTCGAGTGACACGCTCACGCCGGCTTCCTTGAGCTTCGCGAGGGCCCGCGCAACGTAAGCCGGGCCAAGCTCAAGCAGCGCGTGCTCGGTGACTTCGATCTCAAGCTGATGCGCCGGAATCTGGTGCTCGGCCAGGATCGTGAGCAGCCGCTCGGCATAATCGTCGCGCAGGAATTCGGCCGGCGAGGCGTTGATCGACACGCGGCCGAATGTCAGGCCGGCGCCAAGCCAGCTCTGCAAATCACGTGCCACTGCCCGTTGCATCAGGTCGCCGATCTTCGCGGCCAGCTCATAATCCTTGAACGCTTCTTCGACGGTTTCCGGCAGTTGCAGCCCCTTGGTCGGATGTCTCCAGCGCAGCAGTGCTTCGAAGCCGACGATGGCTCCCGTCTGGATGTCGACCTTTGGCTGGTAGACGGGCACCACTGATGTGTCTGTCAGCGCGTCGCGTGCGACCGACAGCTGGGCCGCGGCCTTTTCGACCTCTTCGAGCATATAGCCGTGGAACAGCATGGTCCCGCCGCGTCCGGAGCCCTTGAGCGCATAGAGGGCGGTGTCGGCCGCCTTGAACAGGTCGTTCGCACTCTGAGCATCCTCGGGGAACAACGCGCCGCCGATGCTGGCGCCCGCACTGAGTACGCGACGGCCGAGCGGCATCGGAGCTTGGATGAGCGAGAATATTTTCTGGCTGAGTGTGAGGACGTCGTCCTTGCAGCGCACATGTTCGAGGATGACCGCGAATTCGTCGCCGCCGACACGTGCCACAAAGTCATTATCTCGAGTGGAAACGCGCAGCCGTTCGGCGACCGTCCTAAGCACGTCGTCGCCGGCCGAGTGACCGAGGCTGTCGTTGATGTGCTTGAAATGATCAAGGTCGATGATCAGCAATCCGATCTGCTCGCCGGTTTCCATCGCACGCAGCGTTGCCGCTTGCAGCCGCGCCTGGAACGCACGCCGGTTCGGAAGCAAGGTGAGCGCGTCATGTTCGCTCGCCCAGCGCAATTGTTCCGACTTTTCGCGGTCGCTCGTCACGTCGCGCGATATTGCGAGCAGGCCTTTGACGTTGCTCGTTTCGTCGAGCATCGGAGTGAGAACGACGTCCCACCATTTGGGCGTGCCCTTCGCCGTCGGGCAGAAGGAGCGGAAGCGGACGGTCTCTCCGTTCGCCGCACGCGCGATTGCGTCGCCGACGATCGGCCAGGCATCCCGTTGCCAAAATGCCGTCCAGTGGCATCCCGTGATCCGTTCGGCCGAAGACAACTCGAGCGCCTGGATTCCGGGCGAGTTCATCAGCTCGAGAGTCCCGTCCGGTGAAAGTACCGCGATGCAATCCGCGCTCGCTTCCAGAATGCCGCGGTGGAGCCGTTCGCTCGCCTTCAACGCCTGTTCGGCGAGGACGCGCTCATTGGATTCGGTCCATGTTCCGAACCAGCGCGTGACTTTTCCGTCGACATCATGGTCAGGGCGCGCCCGTGCTTCGGCCCAGCGGTAGGACCCGTCCGGAAAAAGCACGCGGAATTCCGCTTCATATGGCTCCGCCGTCGAAAATGCCTGTACCCAGCCGCGCAGCGCGCCACGACGATCTTCCGGGTGAATGACCTTGAGCCATCCGCGGCCGAGCAATTGGCTCGGATCACCGCCATAATGTTCGGCCCATTGTTTGCTCACGAAGTCGGGCCAGCCGTCCGGGCCGATCGAGAAAATCACTTGCGGAACGGAGTTCAGCGTCCGGGCCGCCAATTCACGCTTCCAGCTCTCGATCTGATGCCGCCGGCTGAGCAGCAGGAAGCCGATGAGGGCCATCCAGAAGACGGCGATGCCGCCGTACCAGGTTTCGGTCGGGACAATCGTGCGATTGAAACGGATGCTCTTGATCCGCAACCGGTGCTCGCCGACCTTCGAATCGTTCCCGATGCCAAACTCGACACCGATGATATTGTTGAATTTCGGCTTGGCGCCATGGTCCTTGGTGGCATCCTTCCACCATTGCGCGACCACGAAGTCCGGCAGGCTTGCCGCAATAAGATGTTCGCCGGACTGGATCGGGATTGTGCCCTGGACCATCATGTCTGGTGGCGCTGCCGCACCCTTCTCCGCAGGCAGATGGTTCTTCAGAACAGCACGCAGGAACTCGGCTTCACCATGGAACTCGACGTCGAGGTCGAAGCTGTCGAACCGGCTGAGATCGATCCCCTTGCCGCTATTGGTCAGGTCAAGTTGAAGACCGAACCCGCAATAAGCGTTGGCTTCCGCAACAGGCAGGTTACAGGACCATTCCATTGGACCCACCAGCGTCCCTCTGGAGTGGCTTCCCGAGCTGCTGCTGTCATAGACATAGGTGTAGAATTTCTGGTCCGCGTCGGCTGCCGCGATGGTCATGCTTTCGCGCGTGAGCGGCTCGCGGAAGATGATCGCCAGACCCGTCGCGATGAGGGCGAAGGCAAGCAGCGTTTCGACGCGGGTAAGGTAACGCAGAACCGTCCGGCCGAAGCGCGGTTCGGCCATCAGCTCGGCTCGCGCCGGGCGGTGAAACGGCGGCAATGCTCGCGAAGCGAGAAGTCCATGAGCCCCACACCCATTGGTTACACCATCCGCGCATTTTTGCGGAGAAGAGATGGTTACTCTTCGCCGGTTAACGAGAAGTTACCGGAATGGACGGGGCAACGTCCGTTTTCGTGCGATCACAGCTTCCCGAAGTGCTGCTCGAAGGCATCCTGGTCGCCGCGGGCCAAGTAGTCGGCCTGCTCGATGATCCGATCGCGCAGGATGCGTCCCCGAAAGGCGCCGAGGTGCGGGTCGAGTCGAGCCACTTCCGCGGGCGTCAGGCTCGCAAGTTGGTCGAAGCGGAAAAACCCCCGCGCCTGCAGCATCTGCGCGAACTTCGGCCCGACGCCCTTCAAGCGCTGGAAGTCGTCCGCGACCACATCTTCGCCTTGGCCGGCGTCAAGCGGGGCGCGAAGCAGCTGGTCCGTCACAACTGCCGCTTCGGACGCAAGGCCGACACCCTCGCGCGAGCTGTCCTTCGCTTTGGTCATGTGCGGGCGGACGGGCGTGCTGTCGCTCAGCCGCACGCGCTGGCGCGGACGGAAAATCAGATAAGCGATGATCGCGAGGGCAAGGACTGCAATCAGCAGGATCGCCGGACTGTCACGGACCACATCAATCATGTTCACCAGCTCCACTCGGCGTTTGAGCGCCGCCTAATTTCGTTCAAACAGGAAAGTAGCAAGCCGAGCGCGAAGGGGATCAGCGCAAGCATTGCGACTTCAGCAATCAGCGGGATCCAGCGGCTTCTGCCCAGCGGCGGACTGGTCCAGTGGGCGCTGCTTACGCCCGGCACGGACCCCATGATCCGCACCAGCTCGCTGCGCTGGAAATCGTCGGCGGCACCGCTGAGCAGAAGGCTGCGCCGCAGCGGCCCCCGTTCAAGCCGGGCCTGCACCGAAATCATCTCCTGATGCTTCAGCTCGGCGCGCGCGCCAGCTTCCACCTCGCTCGCATATCGCGCCACTGCGCCGAGTGGCCAGTGCCACAGGACAACAGCGGCAAGCATCGCCAGCAATCCGAAGCCGAGGCTTCGGTTACGACGCGGGTTTGGCGCGTCCGGGTCTGGGCGGCGATAGGCGTAGCGGCCGGTGACGATACCGATCACCAGCGCCGCCGCGATCGCCGGCCAATAAAGATGCCAGAGAAAGATCATTGGTCGCCCCGCTTGAGCTCGCGCCAGCCGATGTCGCGGCGGCAGAAACCGTCGGGGAAGTCGATCGCATCGATCGCGCGATAGGCGCGTGAGCGCGCCTCGACGAACGATTCGGCAGTCGCCGTAACTGCCAGCACGCGACCGCCCTTGGCGACGATTCCTCCGTCCCGCGCTTCCGTGCCCGCCTGGAAGACGGTGACCCCTTCCACCTGTTCGGCGGCCTCGATCCCGCCGATTGCACCGCCGCTCTTGGGCGTTCCGGGGTAGCCCTCCGCAGCCACAATCACCGTCACGCCATGCTTTGGCAGCAATTGCGGGATCTCCGCATCTGCAAGCCGACCCTCGGCTACGCTGAGCAATAGCTCGGCAAAATCCCCGTCGATCAGCGGCATGATCGCTTCGCATTCGGGGTCCCCGAAGCGGACATTATATTCGATCAGCTTGGGGCCATCGGACGTCAGCATCAGACCGGCGTAAAGCATACCCGAAAAAGGCGTTCCCGCGGCTGCCATCGCTCTTGCGGTGGGCTCGACGATCTCGCGCATCGCCCGCGCTTCGAGCTCGGGCGTAAGCACGGGCGCCGGCGCATAGGCACCCATTCCGCCGGTGTTCGGCCCGGTATCGCCCTCGCCGACGCGCTTGTGGTCCTGCGCGGAAGCAAGCGAGACAACGGTAGCTCCATCCGCGAGCGCGAACAGGCTGGCTTCCTCGCCTTCCAGAAACTCCTCGATGACCATCGGCCCGTCGCCGGCGGCGGCGACCGCCTCCTCGGCCTCGGCGCGGGTCATCGCCACGGTCACGCCCTTGCCGGCGGCCAGCCCGTCGGCCTTGATCACCACCGGGATGCCGAAGCGGTCCAGTGCCGCGAGCCCATCGACGACACGTTCGACGCGGACATAGTCGGCGGTCGGAATGCCATGCGCGAGGCACAGGTCCTTGGTGAACCCCTTCGAACCCTCCAGTTGCGCTGCTGCCGCGCTTGGCCCGAACACCGCAAAGCCGGCCGACCGAAGACGGTCCGAAACGCCCGCAACGAGTGGCGCTTCCGGGCCGACAACGACCAGTTCGGCCGCAACTTCGCGCGCAAGCGCTTCGACCGCCGCCGGATCGCAGGGGTCGACGCTCATGCACTCGGCCCAGCGCGCAATCCCCGGATTCCCGGGCGCCGCGACCAGCCGTTCGCAGCTTGGCGATTGCCTCAGGCGCCAGGCGAGCGCATCTTCTCTTCCGCCCGATCCCAGCAGCAGGATATTCATGAACTTCCCCGACGACGACGCCCGAGCCGGCCTGTTAGCGGACGTCCCGCCCGGCGACAATTCGCCCCCGCTGACAGTCGGCGAACTTTCGAGCGCGCTCAAGCGGACGATCGAGGCCGCCTTCGACAAGGTGCGCGTGCGCGGCGAAATTTCGGGCTTCAAGCGGCATGGTTCGGGCCACTGCTATTTCACTTTGAAGGATGACGTCGCCTGCATGGATGCCGTCATCTGGCGCGGCAGTGCGGCGGGCCTGGCGTTCCGGCCCGAGGACGGCGCGGAGGTCATCGCCACCGGCCGGCTCACCACTTATCCCGGCCGTTCCAAATATCAGATCGTCGTCGAGCGCATGGAGCTGGCCGGCGAAGGCGCGCTTATGGCGCTGCTCGAGCGACGCCGGCGGGCGCTTGCCGAGCAGGGACTGTTTGACCCGGCACGCAAGCGGCGGCTGCCCTTTCTTCCGCGCGTGATTGGTGTCGTGACCTCGCCGACCGGAGCCGTCATCCGCGACATTCTTCACCGGCTTGAGGATCGCTGCCCGACGCACGTCATCCTGTGGCCGGTGCCCGTGCAGGGCGAGGGCGCGTCGGCCAAGGTTGCGGCGGCGATTCGCGGTTTCGGAGATCTCGAGACCGGTGGAGCCGTCCCACGCCCCGACCTGCTGATCGTCGCGCGCGGCGGTGGCTCGATCGAGGATCTGTGGGCCTTCAACGAGGAAGAGGTGGTCCGCGCCGCCGCCGAGAGCCCGATCCCGATCATCTCGGCTGTTGGCCATGAAACGGACACCACCTTGATCGACCATGCCGCCGATCTTCGTGCTCCTACGCCGACCGCCGCTGCCGAGCTTGCGGTGCCGGTCAGGGCCGAACTGTTCGCCCAGCTCGCCGACCTCGGCCGGCGCGGCCACAATTGCCTGTCCCGCCACGCCGAGCGCGCGCGCGAGCGTTATCAGCTGACTGTCTGCCGCTGGCCCGAGCCGCAACTCCTGTTCGCTCCGGCCGCGCAGCGGCTCGACGAGATCGGCGACCGTCTGCCGCGCTCACTGGCCTCGCGCGCGAGCAACGCGCGTGCCGACCTGAATGCAGTCGCGCCGCGCCTTCGCCCGGAAATGCTGAAGGATCGGCTGAGCCGGGCAGAGGAGAAGCTCGGCGCCCTGTGGAAGATGGCGGAGCTGGTCCATCCGGAGCGGCCGCTCTCCCGCGGCTTTGTGCGGGTGACCGCGCGCGACGGCACGACCCTGACCCACGCCTCCGACGCCAGGGCAGCGCGCCTGCTCACGCTCCACTTCGGCGATGGCAAGGTCGATGCTTCGACCGCTGACGGTGAACCCGCACGCCCTCGCCTTGAGCGTTCGCGGTCGCGGCCCTATGTCGCCCCGCAGCCGGGCCTGTTCGATGCGCCCGAGGAGTGACTCGATGTTGATGAGCGGCGCGGGACGGGCGGCAAAGCTGCACTATATGGCGGGGACCTTCCGCATCCTCGCGCACGGCGAACATGTCATCTGCGCCGTCACGGGCACGCAAATCCCGCTGTCCGAACTGCGCTACTGGAGTGTTGCCCGACAGGAACCCTATGCCGATGCGGAGGCCAGTTTGCGCGCCGAGCAAGCAGTTGGAGCGATTGGAAAAAGATAGCGCTACCAGCGCCTTATCACGCAAATGGGATCCCAAAATTGCCTGTGTTCATATTGTCACAGGTGAGTCACGATTTAGTCCGCCCCTCCCCGACTTTCATTGCACGGCTGCTGAATTTCGGAATACGGACGATCCATTGCCTTTTGCCACTAGTGGAAAAGGCCATTGATGGCACCGAATCTGGGGCCAGCATGAGGGGAATGAAATGTCCAATCGAATTCTTAAAGGCTCGCTGCTCACGACGACCGTGATCGCGGGCATGGCGTTTGCCGCTCCGGCTTTTGCCCAGGATGCAACCAACGCTCCAAACCAACCCGCCGCCGCCCCGAGCCCCACCACGCCTGGTGAAACCGTTGCGTCGCAGGCGCCGGCCGATACGACTGGCCCGGCCGCGAATGAAGTGGTTGTCACCGGAACGCTGATCAAGGCGGTCACGACCCCGTCGCCGGTCACGACGCTGACGATTTCCAACCTCGACCAGCGCGGTATCAGCACGGTCCAGGAAGGCATTCAGCGCATCGCCTCGAACAACGGCCCGGCGCTGACCAACTCTTTCACCGCCAACGGCGCGTTCGCCGCCGGCGCATCCGCGGTCTCGCTCCGCGGCCTCAGCACCAACTCGACGCTGGTTCTGTTCGACGGCATGCGCGCGGCTTATTATCCGCTCGCCGACGACGGCACGCGTAACTTCGTCGATCTCAACACGATCCCGGACGACATCGTCGAGCGCGTTGAAATCCTTCGCGACGGCGCTTCGTCGACCTACGGCGCCGACGCCATTGCGGGCGTTGTGAACATCATCACCAAGAAAAACGTCCAGGGCGTCAGTGCTCGCCTTGAAGGCGGCATTTCGTCGCGCGGCGATGCACAGCAGCTTCGCGGCTCCGTCACCGCGGGCTTCGGCGATCTCTACGACAAGGGCATCAACGCCTACATCAGCGGCATGTTCTACAAGTCGGACATGCTGTACAACCGCGATCGTCCGTACCCGTATAACACCGACGACTTCTCGAAGCTTTGCACTGAGCCGGACGTTTGCGGCAGCAATGGCGTAATCAACGGCCTGCAGTATGACGGTACGTACAGCGGCGGCTTTGGCTCGGCCACGCCGTTTGCCGTGCGGCCTCGCAACGCTGCAACCGGCGGTGCGGTGGTCCCCGCCCGAACTCGCTACACATATCTCAGCGGCTGCCCGGGTTTCCCAACCTACACGCCGACCGCTGCCGAATTGGCGCTGCCAGTCAATGCCGCGGCCCCGGCAAGCGGTCCCGTGTGCCAGGAAGATGTCACGCAGATGTACGGCGTGATTTCGCCCGAAATTAAGCGCTTCGGGATTTCGGGCCGCGTCACAGCGCGGATCACCGACACGCTCGAAGGCTATGTCTCGGCGAACTTCCTGCAATCCTCGTCGTTCGACACTTACCTGACGGGGACGATCCGCGCCAATGCTCCGGCGCCCTTCTACAACATCCGCTACAGCACATCGGCAAACGTTCTGGCCTACGGCAACAACACCGTTCTCCAGCTGCCGGTGTACATCTGTCCGCGCACGACCCCCGGGCCGTGCACTGCGGCCAACGGCGTGTTGAACCCGAACAACCCCTATGCGGCGCAGGGTCAGACGGCTGCGATCATCGGCCGTATCCCGAACCTGTTCGAACAGAATTTCAGCCGCACCCGCGCTTACCGGGCTGCCGCCGGCGTTCGCGGAACAGTCGCGGGGTGGGATTTCGGAGTGAATGCGACCGGCATGCACATCGACCTGCTTCGCAAGTATAACGGCTACGTCTACATTCAGAACCTGTTGGATCTGGTCAAGGACGGAAGCTATAATTTCCGGGATCCGATGTCGAACAGCCAGGCGACGCTCGATTATCTGTCTCCGGAAAATCGTGGAACATCGACGTCCGACCTGTTCCAGTTCGACGCGAACGCAAACCGTCCCGTCGCCGAACTCCCTGGCGGACCGCTGACTGTGGCCGTCGGGGCATCGGTGCGTTACGAAGCGGTGGATTCGCCCAGCATCAACTCGGACATTCATGGCGGAACGCAGCGTTATTTCCGCCTCAACGGCTTCGCTCTCAAGGGCGACCGTACGGTGTTGTCGACCTACGGCGAAATCAACGCTCCGGTCCTCACGTCGCTGACCCTGAACGTGTCTGGCCGCTTCGACAAATATCCGAACGGCATCAGCAACTTCTCGCCGAAGGCGGGCTTTGTCTTCAAGCCGCTGGGCCGGATGTTGACGCTTCGCGGCACCGCCTCGAAGGGCTTCCGTATCCCGAGCTTCGGTGAGGGCAACGCCACCTACCCGACGACCGGATTCGTAACCGCCAACAAGGGCATCTACGAAGACTTTTTCCTTAACCAGTATGGGTGCAGCCTCGCAACTTACAGCACGTGCCCGACCTACGTGACGACGACGTCCTACGGCGCGACCTCGCTGTCGAACCCGAACCTGAAGCCGGAGAAGTCGAAGAGCTTCACGGCGGGTGCGGTGGTCGAACCGCTGCGCGGTGTGCAGCTCTCGGTCGACTTCTACACGATCAAGAAGAACAACGTCATCACGACGGCCCCCAACACACCGGCTCTCAGCGCATATTATGGCGGGCAGCCAATCCCGGCCGGCTATATCGTTGTCCCGGATGCCGTGGATCCGAACAACCCGAATGCCCTTCCGCGTATCGCCTTCGTGCAGTCGCAATTTATCAATGCGAACACGCAGAAGGTGTCGGGCTTCGATTTCGGCCTGAACGTCAACCGGAACCTGACGAACAGCATCCGGATGACGACCACGGCCGAAGCGAGCTACATCCGCCGTCTCAGCATGTCATTTCCGGACGGACATACCGAGCGGTACGATGGCACGCTCGGCAACTTCAACCTGACGGCAGGCTCCGGCACTCCGAAGTGGAAGGGCGTGTGGACGACCGCGCTTGAGTTCAACAAGCTCTTCACGGTCGCTGGCACGGTGAACTACTTCGGCGGCTATGACCTGTCGGCGATGGACCAGGGCACCGAGTATAAGGATTGCGGACTGAGCGATGGCTCGATCCCGTGCCACGTGAAGCGGTACATCACGTTCGACCTGAACACGCAGTTCAAGCTCAACAACCGGTTCACCTTCTACACCGTTGCCCAGAACATCCTGGACAAGATGCCGCCGATCGACACGATCACCTACGGTGCGCACGGGTACAACCCGGTGCAGGGTGGCGAAGGCATCTACGGCCGTTACTTCAAGGCCGGCGTGAAGATGAACTTCTAAACCAAGGTACCATTCGAACTGACTTGGGGCGGCTTCGGCCGCCCCATTTTTTTGCGCTCCCGGCGGCCTTGAGCCGTCACCAATATCGGCGCAAAATCCTCGCTTTACGGGGAGTTCGCCATGTTTCGTTTCACCTTGCCGCTGCTGATCTGCGCGGCTGCGACGATCGCCGCCACTGGGCCCGACGCGCAAACTCCGGCACCCGCCAAAAAGGCCGACGAAGACAAGCAGATCTGCCGGAGAGAAACGCCGATCGGGTCGATCGTGTCGGTCAAGGTGTGCATGACGAAGAAGGAATGGGCGCAGCGCGAGGAAGACGGCTCAGGCGATGTCGAGCGCCTGCGCGGGCGTGCGCAGCGCACGATGGGGAGCATGAACCGGTAAGAGGTCTTAAGCCGCGGTCAGCACCAGTTCGCCCTCGCCCTCGTCCACCTTCACCGTCGATCCGTCCGGAACTTCGCCGGACAGGATCTTGTCCGCCAACGGGTCCTGCAGATGCTTCTGCACCGCCCGCTTCAGCGGTCTCGCCCCGTACACCGGATCGTAGCCCACGCGTCCTAGCCAGGCCTTGGCGCCATCAGTTAGCTCGAGCAGGATCTTGCGGTCCTCGAGCAGCTTGCGCAGACGCGCGACCTGGATGTCGACGATCGGCGCCATGTGGCCGGCCGACAGCCGGTGGAACAAAATGATCTCGTCGAGGCGGTTGAGGAATTCCGGCCGGAAGTGCGCGCGGACGACCTCCATCACCTGCGGCTCGACCTTTGTGACATCCTCGTCCTCGCCAAGGCTCGCCAGATATTGCGAGCCCAAGTTCGAAGTGAGGATAATGATGGTGTTGGTGAAATCGACCGTGCGCCCCTGACCGTCGGTCAGCCGCCCGTCGTCGAGCACCTGCAACAGCACGTTGAACACATCGCCGTGCGCCTTCTCGACCTCGTCGAACAGCACGACCTGATAGGGCCGCCGCCGCACGGCCTCGGTCAACACGCCGCCTTCCTCATAACCGACATAGCCGGGAGGAGCGCCGATGAGACGCGCGACCGCATGCTTTTCCATGAACTCCGACATGTCGATTCGCACCATCGCGCCCGGATCGTCGAACAGAAATTCCGCCAGTGCTTTCGTCAGCTCGGTCTTGCCAACACCCGTCGGTCCCAGGAACAAAAAGGAGCCAAGCGGGCGATTGGGATCCTGTAGGCCCGCGCGCGCCCTGCGAACGGCCGACGCAACCGCCTTCACCGCATCGGCCTGGCCGATCACACGCGCGCCGATCGCCTGCTCCATGCTCAGCAGCTTCTCGCGTTCGCCTTCCAGCATCCGCTCGACCGGAATGCCGGTCCAGCGCGCGACGACGCCGGCAATATCCTGATCGGTGACCTCCTCGCGCAGCATCGCGCCTTTGGTTGCCGCGCCGGCCTCGGCAAGCTGCTTCTCCAGCTCGGGAATGCGCCCGTATTGAAGCTCGCCCGCCTTGGCGAGGTCGCCATTGCGCTGCGCTTGCTCAAGCTCGATCCGAAGCGCGTCGAGCTGCTCCTTGAGCTTCGCCTCGCCGGCGATCTTGTCCTTTTCGGCCTGCCAGCGCTGAGTCAGTTCCGCCGACTGCTGCTCCAGATTGGCGAGCTCCGTCTCCAGCTTGCCGAGACGGTCTTTCGACGCCGCATCCTGCTCCTTCTTCAGCGCCTCGCGCTCGATCTTGAGCTGGATGATGCGGCGGTCGAGATTCTCGATCTCCTCCGGCTTCGACTCCACCTCCATCCGGATCCGGCTCGCCGCCTCGTCCATCAGGTCGATCGCCTTGTCCGGCAGGAAGCGGTCGGAAATGTAGCGGTTGCTAAGCGTCGCCGCCGCGACGATCGCCGCATCGGTGATTCGGACGCCGTGGTGAAGCTCGTACTTCTCCTTCAGCCCGCGCAGGATCGAAATGGTGTCGGGCACCGTCGGCTCGCCGACGAAAACCGGCTGGAAGCGCCGCTCGAGCGCCGCGTCCTTTTCGACATGCTTGCGATATTCGTCGAGCGTGGTCGCGCCGATGCAGTGCAGCTCGCCGCGGGCAAGCGCCGGCTTCAGCAAGTTGGACGCGTCCATCGCGCCTTCGCTCTTGCCGGCACCGACGAGCGTGTGCATCTCGTCGATGAACAGGATGATCTCGCCCGCGGCCTGTTTGACCTCGTCGAGCACGCCCTTCAGCCGCTCCTCGAACTCGCCGCGATATTTGGCTCCGGCGATCAGCGACCCCATGTCGAGCGACAGCAGCCGCCGGTCCTTGATCCCGTCCGGCACGTCGCCATTGGCAATCCGCAGCGCAAGCCCCTCTGCGATCGCGGTCTTGCCGACGCCCGGCTCGCCGATCAGCACCGGATTGTTCTTGGTGCGGCGGGCGAGCACCTGGATCGTGCGCCGGATCTCCTCGTCGCGCCCGATCACGGGATCGAGCTTCCCTTCGCGGGCGGCAGCGGTGAGGTCGCGCGAAAATTTCTTGAGCGCATCGTAGCGATCCTCCGCGCCCTGCGTGTCGGCACTTCGCCCGCCGCGCAGCTTCTCGATCGCCATATTGAGGTTCTGCGCAGTGACGCCTGCCTTCGCCAAGGCGCCGCCTACGTCGGTGTTTTTCGCCAGTGCGAACGCCAGCAGGAGCCGCTCGACCGTGACATAGCTGTCACCCGCCTTCTTCGCGACCTGCTCGGCCTGGTCGAGAATGCGCATGGTGTCGCCGTCGAGCCCCGGAGCCGATGTCGCACCGCTGCCCGTCACCTGCGGCATCTTCGCAACCAGCGCATCGACTTCGCGCTGCGCCACCTTGGCATCACCCCCCGCAGCACCGATCAGCCCGGCCGCCATGCCCTGCTCGTCGTCAAGCAGAGCCTTCAACAGGTGCGCCGGCGCGATCCGCTGATGATGCTCGCGCACCGCAATGGTCTGCGCCGCCTGCAAAAACCCGCGCGCGCGGTCGGTGAGTTTTTCCAGATCCATCGATTACCCCTTTGCCTGCCGCTCATATTGGTGTGGCAGTTCAGCAACACAAGGGGGTGGCGAGATCAAGGCGCTGGTGTTTGTCGATCGCTCGCAATTGGCGCGAGCGGGTCTGCCGCGGGAGCTGGAGTCGCCTCTGGCACCGGAGAGGGAGTAGCCTGCGGGGTTGGTGCCTGTGCCGCCGGGGTCGGAAGGGCCTGCGGCGCTGGCGCCTGTGCCGCCGGCACGGAAACACTTGCCGGAGGCGCAACCGTCGCAATCACAGGCTGCTGACCCGGCAGCGGAGTTGCGCAGGAAGCCGCTTCGTTCGAGGCCGCCGCGCCCCATTTGCGGAAGCGCATGGAATCGATGTGAAAGCGGAGGAATGCGTAGAAGCCGAGGCCCACCTGATACGGGCTGCCCTCGCGCAGGTGGACTCGGCACAGCGTCTGCATCAGTTGCTCGCGCGTCGTTGGACGCAGGGGCACCAGGTCGACCGCCTGAAAATGCTGGTGCGAACTTTGCGGCGCGCCGCCCGCGCAGGCGTTGAGGATCGGGTTCCTGTAGGCCGAAACCGGCTCGACCGGTCCGACGGCCGGCACCACATAATCGCGGATGTAGCGCAAGGTCTGCACGACGTTGGGCCATTCGCTGGTCGGCGGGATTTCGAACGGCTGCGCTCCGCAACGCTGCCACATTGTCGCGGTGCGAAGCAGCTGCCAGGTCGGGACGATTCCGCCGACCTGCCACGTGTTGAGATATTGGTTGAACGCCGCAACCTGGCCGGCGTGGGCAGGCGTCGCCATGTACCAGTTGCGGTATCCCGGCTCGTCCTGGCCTGTCGTCACATAGTCGGCAGCGGGGTTCCAGACAGGGGCCACAACGACCGACGGCGGCAAATACTGCACCTGCTGAGCCTGTGCCGGGCCTGCAAGGAAGAACATCAGGAAGGCGGCGAGCAGGCGGGTCATCACTCCAGCATAGTTGCAGCCCCAAGCTTGAAAAGCGCTGAACGCCCTCCCACTGTCGCATCCATGAACCAGCCTATCTCGGTCGACCTCCCCCACAGCCTCGGCAAGGACGAAGCGCGGCGCCGCATCGCGAACAACACGCACAAGCTTGCCGAGCACATCCCGGGCGGAGCGCAGACCAGTTCGAGCTGGGCGGGCGACGAGCTGACGCTCAACGTATCGGCAATGGGCCAGGGCATCGAAGCGAAAATCCTGGTCGAGGACGCACGCGTCCGCGTTCAGATGATGCTTCCGCCGCTGCTCGCAATGTTCGCCAAGCCGATAGAATCCATGCTTCGAAGCAAGGGCAGCGACGTCCTGCTCGAGGACCACAGCAAGCGCTGATGTCTCTCTCGCCTTGGGAGAGGGAGGGAGACGCGATGCGGCGGAAGGGCGAGGGCCTTTGCGCACTTCGCCTTAGCCTCTAGCATCCCTCGCGAAGGAGATGCGCATGCGGCACTTTGCGATCGTCGGGTCTGGACCTGCGGGCTTCTACACCGCCGAGGCGCTGCAGAAGGCCTATGGCGAGAAGGCCCGCGTCGACATCATTGACCGTTATCCCGTGCCCTACGGCCTGATCCGCTTCGGCGTTGCGCCCGATCACCAGTCGCTGAAAGCGGTGTCCAAGCGCTACGACAAGGTCGCCGAAAGCGAGGAGGTTGCGTTTATCGGCAATGTCGCGGTCGGCCGCGATGTGTCGGTCGACGAATTGCTCGACCTTTATGACGCGGTAATCCTCGCGATCGGCGCTCCGCACGACCGCAAGCTTGGGATTCCGGGAGAGGACTTCCCGGAGGTCATCGGTTCGGCGGAGTTCGTCGGCTGGTACAACGGACACCCCGACTTCGCCGACCTCAACCCGCCGCTAGGTGCCACCCACGCCGCGGTCATTGGCAATGGCAATGTCGCGCTCGACGTCGCGCGGATATTGTCCAAGACTCGGCATGAGTTCCAGGGCTCCGATATCGTTGGGCATGCGCTCGAGGCGTTGGAATCATCCGCGATCCGAGCAATCACGATCCTCGGCCGGCGCGGCCCGCACCAGATCGCAATGACTCCCAAGGAGCTTGGCGAGCTGGGCCATTTGGAAGCGGCGGTCCCGTTGGTCGAAATGTCCGACTTCCCGCCGGTCGAGGCCGATCAAGAGCTGGAGCCAGGTCAGCGCAAATCGGTCACCTTGCTGCGCGAGTTCGCCGACCTGAGGACCAACAAACCCAAGGCGATGGTTTTCGATTTCTTCGCCAAGCCACTTGCGATTGAAGGCGATGGACATGCCGAGCGCCTGATCGTCGAGCGAACCGAGCTCGATGCAAGCGGTGCCGCCAGGGGCACTGGCGAAACCTACGAAATCCCCGCCTCGTTGATCATCAGTTGCATCGGTTACTCAACCCCGCCGATTGATGGCGTCCCCTACGATGACCGCGGCGGCAAATTCCTCAATGTGAATGGCCGCATATCTGACAGGCTGTATTGCGTCGGCTGGGCGCGGCGGGGACCGACCGGAACGATCGGCACCAACCGTCCGGACGGTTACGAAGTGGCCGAAGCGATCGCCTTCGAAATGCCTGCGGCAAGCAGTGGAGGTCGCACCGGCGGCGACGGGCTCAGGCAATTACTGGAAGCGCGTAGGGTCAAGGCGACCAGCTTCGGCGATTGGCGCCGCATCGAAGCCGCCGAAATGGCGGCCGCGCGGGACGGCAGTCCGCGCGAGAAAATGGTCCGCGTTGAGGATTGGCTGACGACGCTCGGTCACTGAGCGGCAAGCTTGCGCAACCGCCAAGCCCAACCTATGAAGCCCGCGCTCCTGCACTGGCCTTCACGGCCGGTCCCGGTCGGGGAGTAGCTCAGCCTGGTAGAGCACTGTCTTCGGGAGGCAGGGGCCGGAGGTTCGAATCCTCTCTCCCCGACCAACATTGCCATAGATGGTCCGGGGGACGATCGTCATGGCAATGATCGCATGCTGGACATGCGGGGCACGTCCAGATCGGATGATCGGGACTGGATCAACTCGCGAACCCAGGATCAAGCCGATACGCCTTCCGCTTCAGCGCGGGCCACGCCAGCTTGTTCGCGGCAATCTCCAGCCCCGCCATTCCCTGCTGCGCGGTGATCTCCGGCGCGCCCTGCGGTGGGTGGTTGAGGCTGGCTCCCGCCGACAGCGCCATGATCTGCGCCTCGCATGCGCGTTCGAGGAAATAGAGGCGCAGGAAGCATTCGGCGACCGTGCGCCCGACCGCGAGCGTGCCGTGGTTGCGAAGAATCATCGCGCCCTTGGTGCTGAGATTGGCGACCAGCCGCTCGCGCTCCTCATGCTCGACCGCTAGCCCCTCATAATCGTGGAAGGCCAGGTCGCCGAGCACCAGCATCGCCGTCTGGGTCAGCGGCAGCAGCCCGTCCGCATGGGCGGACACCGCCTGGCCAGCGGGCGTATGAAGATGCATCACCGCCTGCGCATCCTCGCGTCCCATGTGCAGCGCCGAATGGATGACGAAGCCGGCCGGATTCGTGACGAAGGGCGTCGGCTCGACCGGCGCTCCGCTCGCATCGACCTTGACCAGGCTGGACGCGGTCACCTCCTCGAACATCAGATTATAGGGGTTGAGCAGAAAATGATGCTCCGGCCCCGGCACGCGCGCGGACAGATGCGTGAAGATGAGATCGTCCCAGCCGAAATACGCGACCAGCCGGTAGGCGGCGGCGAGATCGACGCGCACCGCCCATTCCTCCGCGCTAACTTTACCTTGGAGGCTGGGGATCTCGATTCGGTCGAACGCCCGCGCATCGGACAGCCCGCGGCTGACGCCCTCGACGCGGTTCATTGCTGCGCGTCCGGATGGGCGCGCGCGAACGCGTCGAGGCTGCACGCATTGGCGTCAGCGCGCACAAGCGTCGGATAGTCGTCCACCGGGACGTTGAAGCGCCGCGCGTTGAACATCTGCGGCACCAGCAGCACGTCGGCCATGGTCGGGCTGTTCCCGAACAGGAAGTTGCCCGAACGCGGCGCCGCGAGCGTCTCGAGCGCTGCAAAACCCTCGCTCACCCAATGCGCGTACCAAGCGTTCTTCTGTTCCTCGTTCACGCCAAGCGGGCCGGTCAGATACTTCAGCACCCGCAGATTGTTGAGCGGGTGGATGTCGCAGGCGATGGTCAATGCAAGCGCCCGCACATGCGCCTGGTCAGGGATTGCCGTGGACAGCAACGGCGGTACGGGGAAGCGCTGGTCGAGAAAATTGATGATTGCGACGCTCTGCGTGATCAATTGCCCGTCGATCTCCAATGCCGGCACCAACCCCTGCGGATTAACCGCGCGATACTCCTCGCCCTTCTGCGCGCCCTCGAGCAAGTTAACCTGCCGCCGCTCATAATCGACCCCCTTGAGGTGAAGGGCGATCCGCACCCGATAGGCGGCGGAGGAGCGGGCGTAATCGTAGAGGATCGGACGGCTCATCGCCGCAGCCTAATCCTTGCCCATGAACGGCGCTATCACTTCCTCCGGCACTCGGATCGGCCGCCCTGCCGACTGGTCGATGATGGCCCAGGTCGTGCGGGAGCGGACGCACGGCCGCCCGTCATTGCCGAGGAATTCCATCACCCGCACCGACTTCGCCCCCTGCGGCGGCTCCGCCCACGTCCGAGCAACGATCCGGTCCCCATCATGAGCAGGCCGCAAATAATCCACCTCATGCCGCACCACGACCCAGAAATAAGCGGCTTGATGCGCCTTCGCCGCGACCGCCTCCCAATGCGCAGTCGCGACCCGCTCCATCCACTGGATCCACACGGCATTGTTGACGTGCCCGAGGACGTCGATGTGCTCGGGCAAGGCGGTCAGCGCCATTTCGAAGACGGGCGGCTCGCTCATCACTCCACCTGCGTCAGCACAAACGCATAAGTCTCCGCCACCTCGTGGAGCCGCTCCCAGCGGCCCGACTTCCCGCCGTGCCCCGCGCCCATGTTGATCTTGAGCAGCAGCAGATTGTCGTCGGTCTTGTACTCGCGCAGCTTGGCCGCCCATTTCGCGGGCTCCCAATAGGTCACGCGCGGGTCGTTGAGGCCGCCGGTGATCAGCATCGGCGGATAGGCCTGGCGCTTGACCTGGTCGTAGGGCGAATAGCTTCGGATCAGGTCGAACGCGGCCCTGTCGGTGATCGGATTGCCCCATTCGGGCCACTCGCCGGGCGTCAGCGGAAGCGTGTCGTCGAGCATCGTGTTGAGCACGTCGACGAAGGGCACGTCCGCAACGACCGCGCCCCACAGATCGGGGTCTGAGTTTGCGACGGCGCCCATCAGCTCGCCGCCGGCCGATCCGCCGTTGATCGCGATCCGTCCGGCGCGCGTGAACCCCGCGTCGACCAGGCCCTTCGCCACATCGACGAAATCGTTGAACGTATTGGTCCGCTTGGCGAGCTTGCCTTGCAGGAACCAGTCGTGGCCAAGGTCGTCGCCGCCGCGGATATGGGCGATCGCGCAGGCCCAGCCGCGGTCGAGCAGACTGATGCGGTTGGTGTTGAACGACGGTGGGATCGCGTGGCCGTAAGCGCCATAGGCATAAAGGAACAGCTTGCCCTCGCCGTCCTTCTCGAAACCCTTGCGGTAGACGACCGATACGGGAATGCTCTTGCCGTCCCGCGCGGGCAGCATCAGCCGCTCGGTCTGGTAGAGCGAGGCATCATATCCCGACGGGATTTCCTGCACCTTCAGCACTTCGAGCGCGCCGCTGCCGGGATGATAATCAAAGACCGTCATCGGCGTGACCATCGACGTATAGGCAAGCCGGTACGCGGCGGGCGCATATTCGGGATTGCCGCCAAAGCCTGCGGTATAACTGGCCTCCGCGAACGGAATGCGCGTCTCCTCGCCCGAATAGGAGCGCAGGATCAGCTGTTCGAGGCCGTCGACGCGGGTCGAGAGCGCGAGATGATCGCGATATGCCGTCGCTCCGCGAAGATAGACGCGGTCCGAGCCGGCGATGACCGTCCGCCACTCACCTGGATTCCGCGGATCAGCCTCGGCCAGCCGGAAGTTCACATGATCGTCGTTGGTGACGATCCACAATTTCCCATGCGCCGCATCGACGTGATATTCGCGCTTCTCCTTGCGCGGCGAGATCAGCGTCAGCGGCTGCGTAGGGTCCGACGCCGGCACGAACCGCACTTCGGTCGTCGCATTGTCGCCGGTCGAGATGAAGATCAGGCTCTTGTCGTGTGACTTGCCGACCCCGACCGAGAAGCCGAGTTCTTCCGTTTCCTCGTAAAGCGTGACGTCAGCCGCCGGATCGTCACCGAGCCGATGATATCGCGCACGATAGCTGCGCCAATTCTCGTTCACCTCCGTGAACACGACTCCCTTGCTGTCGCTGGTCCAAACCGGTTGCCCGATTCCGACATCCGTGATCGTCTCGATGTCCTTGCCCGAGGCGATATCGCGGATCCGCAGCGTGAATCTTTCCGACCCATTGTCGTCGACCAGCGTCGCGATCAGCCGCCCGTCCGGACTGACCTCCATCGCTCCGAGCCGGAAATATTCCTTGCCCTCGGCTTCGGTCGGTTCGTCGAAGATGATCTCCGCATTGTCTTCTCCAACCTCGTTCGTCCTGAGCGTAGGCGAAGGGCGCTGCGCCGGGGCCTGTGCAATACGCCCTTCGACTTCAGCCTTCGGCTTCCGCTCAGGACGAACGGGCGAACTTTCACTCACGGGTGACCGATACCAGGTCCGATATTGCGCCCCCGGCCTGAACGCCCACCAGTAGAGCCAGTCGCCGTCGCGGACCGGAACCGAGCTTTCGTCCTCCTTGATCCGGCCTTTCATCTCTTCGAACAGCCCGTCGAGAAGCGCGCGCTGCGGTTCGGCCCATGCTTCGAAATAGGCGTTCTCGGCCTTGAGATAGCCGAGCACCTCTTCGTCCTTCACGTCCGGGTACCCGGGGTCGCGAAGCCAGGCCCACGGGTCTTCAAGCGTCACTCCATGGTGTTCGTAGGAATAGGCCTTCTGCGGGGCGATCGGCGGCGGCGGGAAGTCGGATGCTTTGCTCATGCGCACGCTTTAGCGACCTCGGGCGAAGGCGAAACCCCGCTCGACACCAAGGCTTAACCGTCTGCCGCTACATCGGACGTCCACCGAGGGGCGAGTGGAGGGGCGTGCATATGGCAACCAGTTCGAAGGCGGAGCCGTCGCCGCACCCGCATTACGTATCGATTCCGGACTCGAGCGCCGAAGGCGTCCGCGCCTATCGTGAACCGGCCGAGCCATGTCCGCTGCAGCTGACCTTCCTGACCGAGGCCGGAGAGCGCGCCTGGGTCGATGAAATCCGCGCCCTGCTGTCGGCCGGGCAAGCCGACGAAGCCGATAAGCGCATCTCCGCCGAACTGGCCGGGTTCGAAGGCGCGCTCGCCCGTCTGTGCAAGGCCGCCACCGTTGCCGAAGTCGCTCTCGACGGCTGGGAAGACCTGCCGCCGATCCTCGACGAATGGGAAGGCCCCTCGATCACAGCGATCACACTTGGTCTCACCAACCCCCCGGATCTCGTGTTCGAAGCCGGCCGCACGCATGCGCCCGAGCTTCTGATCGGGCTCTATTCCGACGAAGCCTTTCCGTTCAGCCGCGCGAGCAAGGCCGACCTTATCGCCGAATGCGACAAGGAGCTTCCGGCATGGGTCGGCGGCGAGGAGGACATTGAATTCCACTGCGAACTTACCGGTGTCGCCGACGTCAACACGGCGCTCATCAACTGCAAGCATCGTTACTTTCTGCGCGATGGCCGCGACGGAGTCGAAGGCCGCGCACCGGGCGGATATGTCGAATTCGTGCTCGCCAACTGGCTGCTCGCGACCCGCTTCCTCCAGGCTGCGAACCGCGTCGCGTCGGGCAAGGACCTGCCCGCAGGCTGTCGCCTGATCGTGGGGACCGTGGAGATCGACGCAGATTTCCTCGCCGTGCTCGGCCCCGACCGCACGTCGACCTTGAAAGCCGCCCCGGCAGCCGCCGCCCCCACCCAGCCTGCCTTCGCCACATTGGTAGCCAAGCCTTGGGTCCCGCACGAGGACCCAACCGTGGATGCAGCGGAAGGCGCCCCAACCCTCCGCCAGCGCCTGCGGACGCCCGAAGCGACACCGGTCGAGCCGCAACCCCGCGCCGGCCTGCTTGCCCGCCTGTTCGGACGATTCCGGCGGGCCTGATTCTTCGCACGCCGGCCGGGCGCGCGATCGATTTCCCTGTCCTACAATGGCCAGCTTATGCTTGGTCGCGCGAATGAAGCTTCGAACCGAAACGTCCGTCCGTCTGGCCGCCTCGCGTACGTACGCGTGCAGGCGTGCGCGTGCGTGTAGGGGTGTTGCAATCGCTGCGTTTCGGGTGATCTTGGGGGTGACCGCCGAAGCTGACAGCGGTCGAGCAGGGGCCTGAGCCGAGCCATGTCTACTTACGCCGACCGTCTTTCCGCCCTCCGCGAGCAATTGAAGGCCGACCGACTCGACGGCTTCGTCGTTCCGCTCACCGACGAACATATGAGCGAATATGTCGGCACCTATGCGCAGCGGCTCGCCTGGCTGACCGGGTTCGAAGGCTCCGCCGGCTCGGCCGTCGTGCTTCCTCAGGAAGCGGCGATCTTCGTCGATGGCCGCTACACCTTGCAGGTGCGCAGCCAGGTCGATGGAGCGCACTGGCAATATCAGTCGGTGCCGGAGACCAGCATTTCCGACTGGCTCAAAGACCATGCGGCCGAAGGTGCTCGGATCGGTTACGATCCCTGGCTGCACAGCCGCGACTGGGTGAAGCGGGCAGGGGAAGCGCTTGCCGGCCGCGGCGCGTCGCTGGTGCCGGTCGAGCGCAACCCGATCGATGCGGTGTGGAGCGACCGGCCGGACGCGTCGAATGCGCGCCTGGTCGTCCACCCGGAACGCTATGCCGGCAAGAGTGCGGCCGAGAAGCGGACCGACATCGCTGACTGGCTCGCCAGCAAGCATGCCGACGCTGCCGTGCTGTCGGCGCTCGATTCCATCGCATGGGCGTTCAACGTGCGCGGCGCGGATGTCGCGCGCACCCCCGTCGCGCTTGCCTACGCGCTCGTCCACAGCGATGCGACTGCCGATCTGTTCGTCGCCGGCGAAAAAGTGGATGCGGAGGTGCGCCAGCATCTCGGCAACGGTGTGCGCATCCACGAGCGTTCGGATTTCGAAAGCGCGCTTGGCAAGCTCGGTGGCAAGACAGTGGCTGTCGATCCGGAACGCGCCGTTGCGGCCATCTTCGAGGCCGTGGACCGGGCCGGAGCAAAGGTGCTCGCCGTCCGCGACCCGACCATTCTCGCAAAGGCGATCAAGAATGGGGCGGAGATCGCCGGGCACCGCGACGCGCAGGTCAAGGACGGCGCCGCGATTTGTCGGTTTTTGAGCTGGGTTGATCAGGAAGCTCCGAAGGGCGGCGTCGATGAACTCACCGCCTCCGACCGCCTCGAAGCGCTTCGGCGTGAGGATTCGGAGCTCAAGGATCTGTCCTTCGATTCCATTTCAGGGGCCGGTCCGAACGGCGCAATCGTCCACTATCGGTCCAACGAGAAGACCAACCGCAAGCTCGAGCCGGGCAGCCTCTATCTGATCGACTCCGGCGGCCAGTATCTGGGCGGCACCACCGACATCACCCGCACCGTCGCCATCGGTGAGCCGACCGTGGAAATGCGCGACCGCTTCACCCGCGTTCTGAAAGGCCACATCGCCGTCGCCACCGCGCTCTTTCCCAAGGGCACGCGCGGAAGCCAGCTCGACAGTTTCGCGCGCCGTCCCTTGTGGGAAGCGGGCCTCGATTACGCCCACGGCACCGGGCATGGCGTCGGCAGTTTCCTCTCGGTCCACGAAGGGCCGCAGCGCATCTCGCCCGTCGGCAGCGCACAGTCCGGCGGCGACGAACCGCTGCAGCCGGGCATGATCCTTTCCAACGAACCCGGCTATTACAAAACGGGCGAATACGGGATCCGCATCGAAAATCTGGTGCTGGTGGTCGAACGCAAGATCGAAGGCGCCGAGAAACCGATGCTCGGCTTCGAGACGCTGACATTCGCCCCGATCAACCGGCGCCTGATCGTCGCCGACATGCTCGCGTTCGAGGAGAAGGCCTGGCTCAACTGCTACCATGCCCATGTGCTCGCGAACATCGGGCCAAAGCTGGCCGCGGACGATCTCACGTGGCTCCAACAGGCGTGCGCGCCCGTCGAATGACGCGCGGTGGCCTTCGGACTGTGTTCGGTTCCCGGCTTGCTTTAGCTGCGCGGTGCGGGCTGACGGTCGCGGATCCATTGTGAAAACGTCCACTTGTCTCCACTCGTCGGCGGCAAGCCGCAGTGCAGGGTCAACGGTTCCGCATCGCCGCGCTCATTGATGTTGAAGAACATCAGCGAGTCACCGGTTCCGCCGCGATATTCGAACCCCAGGTCGGGGAACTGCGTCGCTCCGCCCTCATATTCCTCGTTGAGGTAGATCAGCTGAGTCGCGATGCGCTGACCGCCGGCCGCGATCTCCTTCTGGAAGCTCGGCCGGTCGGTGTTGAAATAATCGTGGTGCGGCCAGAACTGCTCGCCAACCGCGTAGTGCAGAATCTGCGAAACTTCGAACTGAGTCAGCGGAAGCCCGATCGCGTTCGCCAGACGAGCCCGGATCACTTCAACCATCAGGCCCGATTCTAACGGATCGCACCGCACGGCGCGGTTGGTTCGATTCGGATCTGGCCGAAGCGCCCCGGTTTCGGGGTCGAAAATGGTTGCGGGCTCAAGTCGGTCGCGGGCCGATTCGATCAGCCAACGGCACTCCTCAGGGCTTGCGAATTGTTTGATGATCCCGATCCGCGGCGTCATCGAAAGGAGCTGGACGGGCGGCGCCGAAAAGAGCTGTTCAAGCGAGATGGCCGAGCGAAGATCGCGAGGCGACGAACTGCGGTCGCCACCGGCCATCAGCGACAGCTCTTCGGCTGCCCTGGCCGAACCTTGCTCGGCAGCAAGCACGAGCAGGTCGAGGGCGCGCGGCCAATCGATTGGCTTTCCAATGCCCATGCAGTGGAAGACCGCCGAGCGCTCGCTGGCTTCTGGCACGCCGTCGCGTGATGCCTGCTCGATCAGCGCCATCCCACGCTGCCAGTCCGCCCAAAGCGAAGTTCTGGTGATGAGCTTGGTCCCCTCATCGAAACGGGCTTGTGCGGCGCTTGCGCTCATTTCGTTTCAGCAGCTCCCGGGGCGGAGGTCCCGGCTCGCGCCTGGGCCTTGCGCCGCTTGAGGTTGTCGCGCAGCGCAGCCGCGAGCCGCTCCGCCTTTTGGTCCTGCTTTTGCGTCATTCCAACATCTTGGTCAGGTCTGGTTGCGACCGCAAGCGGGTTGACATTGGGACGCCCGCCCCGTCATAGGCCCGCCACCTCCTCGACAATGCTGCCGTAGCTCAGTGGTAGAGCGCATCCTTGGTAAGGCTGAGGTCGTGAGTTCAATCCTCACCGGCAGCACCATTTCCACGCACAGTCGATCCGGGGGATCGGCGAGCATGGAAATGTCTGCAGCCATGGCGAAGCGGGCGATCCGGGCTAGAC
>JBDSMG010000058.1:0-21763 GCA_039915925.1 Sphingomicrobium sp. | reverse complement strand
TTCGAGGCGATCGTCGCCTCCGCGCGGCGCCGCGTATAAGAACGGGCGCGCCCGTCGCATCCCACCCGCTGGTTATCCTGCACCGGCTTGCCGTCTGCCCGATCCTTGCTATAGGCCGCGCACCCTTGAGGCGTCCGCGCGGGCGTGGCGGAATTGGTAGACGCGCTGGTTTTAGGTACCAGTATCGAAAGATGTGGGGGTTCGAGTCCCTTCGCCCGCACCATTTCGCCACACAGCCTGTCCGGCCGCGTAGCCGCCTCAGCCGCAGTTTTGGGAATGTAATTCACAATGAAGACCGTCGAGACGGAAAACCAGGGCCTCAAGCGGGCCTACACGCTGACCATCGAAGCCAAGGAAATCGAGGCGCGCGTCGACCAGGAGGTCCGCCGAATCGCTCCGCAGGTGCGCATGCCCGGCTTCCGCCCCGGCAAAGTGCCCGCCAACCTCATCAAGAAGATGCACGGCGAGGCGATCCAGGCCGATGCGCTTAACGGCGCGGTGCAGGAAGGCGTTCAGAAGCTCCTTGCCGAGCAAAAGCTGCGCCCGGCCCTTCAGCCGCAGGTCGAACTGGCCGACGGCTATCAGCCCGGCAAGGATGCGGAGCTGAAGGTGAGCCTGGAAGCGCTTCCCGACGTGCCCGCGCCCAAGATCGACGGGCTGAAGCTCGAGCGGCTGACCGTCGAGCCCGACGAGGCGCAGGTCGACGAGCAGCTCAAGCGGCTCGCGGATTCGAACAAGAGCTGGACCGATGCTGCGAAAGGCCATGCGGCGTCCAACGGCGAACTGGTCGTGATGGACTTCGTCGGCACCGTTGATGGCGAGAAGTTCGACGGCGGTTCGGGTGAGGGCATGCAGGTCGAGCTCGGCTCCGGCCAGCTGATCCCCGGCTTCGAAGAGGGGCTGCAGGGCGTCAAGGTCGGCGACGAGCGCGACGTGAAGGTGACCTTCCCGGCCGATTATCCGTCCGAGAAAGTCAAGGGGAAACCGGCCAACTTCGCAGTGACCGTTACGGCCGTGAAGGTCGCGGGCGAGAGCAAGGTCGACGAGGAATTCGCCAAAACGCTCGGCCTCGACAGCCTGGACAAGCTCAAGGGCATCCTGCGCGACCAGCAGGCGCAGGAATTGAATGGCCTCACCCGCACGCACATGAAGCGGCGACTGCTCGATCAGCTGGCCGCGAGCCACGATTTCCCGGTGCCGGAAACGATGGTGGAGGCCGAGTTTCAGAACATCATGCAGCAGCTCAAGCACGAAGCAAGCCATGAGGAGGATTCCGAGGCCGCGCTCGCGGACCTCGAAAAGGATTCGACCGAATATCGCTCGATCGCCGAGCGCCGTGTTCGTCTTGGTCTGCTTCTGTCGGAAATCGGCGCGGCGAACGGCGTCGAGGTGAGCCAGCAGGAGATGAGTCGGCTCATCATGCAGGCGGCCTCGCAATATGACCCGAAGGACCGCGAGAAGTTCATTCAATATGTCCAGAACGAGCCGATGGCCGCCGCTCAGCTGCGCGCCCCGCTCTATGAGGACAAGGTCGTCGATTTCCTCTTCTCCAAGGCCGAGATCACCGACCGCGCCGCGACGCGCGCCGAGCTCGAAGCCGACCTCGAGAGCGAGGAAGGCCACGTTCACGGGCCCGGCTGCGGGCATGACCACGCGCAGGAGGCAAAGCCGGCGAAGGGCAAGGCCAAGAAGGCGAAGGCGGAACCGACTCCTGCCACTGAAGAGGCAAAGCCCGCCAAGGCTTCAAAGGCGGCTCCGAAGAAGGTCAAGCTGACCGAAGAGCCCGCGGCCGAGCCGAAGCCCGCCAAGCCGCTCAAGAGCGAGCCGGCGAACAAAGCAGCCGCGAAGGCGGCGGGCGACAAGAAGGCTCCGGCGAAGAAGGCAGCAAAGAAATAACACCGTTCGCCCTGAGCTTGTCGAAGGGCTGCCCTAACTTCTACCAATTGGGAGGGGAGGGCTTCGACAGGCTCAGCCCGAACGGGTTGGGGGCTTGAATGGACTCGTCACCGCGCATCGCCGTTCTGCTGCCCTGCTTCAACGAGGAAGCGGCGATCGGGCAGACGGTTGCGGGATTCCGCGCAGCGCTGCCGGACGCGACCATCTACGTTTACGACAACAACAGCCGCGACCGGACGGTCGAGGTCGCAACTGCGGCCGGCGCGATCGTTCGCAGTGAACGGCAGCAGGGCAAAGGGCATGTCGTCCGGCGCATGTTCGCGGACGTCGAAGCCGACGTCTATGTGATGGCCGACGGCGACCTGACCTACGATCCCAGCTCCGCGCAGGTGATGGTCGATCAGCTCCTTGCCGACCAGCTCGACATGGTCGTCGGCACGCGCAGGCACGAGGCGAAGGACGCGTATCGCGGCGGCCATGTGCTCGGGAACCGGCTGTTCACCGGTATGTTGTCGAGGCTCTTTGGCCGCAGCTTCACCGATATCTTCTCCGGATATCGAGTTTTCTCCCGACGGTTTGTGAAGAGCTTTCCGGTGCTATCTTCGGGCTTCGAGATCGAAACCGAGATGAGCGTCCACGCGCTGGAGCTGAAGATGCCGGTCGGCGAGCTCGAAACGGTTTACGCGGCCCGTCCGGAAGGTTCGCATTCAAAGCTGTCGACATTCCGCGACGGCTGGCGCATCTTGAACACGATCGTCACGCTCTACCGCGTGGAACGTCCCTGGCTGTTTTTCGGGATGCTCAGCCTGCTGATCGCGGTTGCGGCGCTCGTGATTTCGATCCCCCTCATCATCACCTACGAGCACACCGGGCTGGTGCCGCGCTTTCCTACCGCGATTCTTGTGACCGGAATGATGATCATCGCCGCACTTTGCTTCTTCGCGGGAATGATCCTCGATACGGTCACGCGCGGCCGGCGTGAGGTCCGGCGGCTTGCCTATCTGTCGCTTCCCGCACCGGGCGCTTGAACCTTCAGCCGTTCCGCCCGATGTATGGGACCCCATCAAAGTACTACTTTGATGGGAATCCGTTATAGGCTCCAGTCACCAACCAAGGATCCGCATTTGATCATGGACCATCCCGATATCGTCTCGCAGCTCGTCCCCATCGTCATTGAGCAGTCGAACCGCGGCGAACGCAGCTTCGACATCTACTCGCGCCTGCTGCGGGAGCGGATCATTTTCATCACCGGCGCGATCGAGGACCATATGGCCTCGCTCATCACCGCCCAGTTGCTCTTCCTCGAGTCCGAGAACCCGAAGAAGGACATCTTCATGTATCTGAATTCGCCGGGCGGCGTGGTGACGGCCGGCCTCGCGATCCACGACACCATGCAATATATTCGCCCGCGCGTTGGCACGGTCTGCATCGGCCAGGCGGCATCGATGGGCAGCTTCCTCCTCGCCGCGGGTGAGCCGGGCATGCGCGTCGCGCTGACCAACAGCCGGATCATGGTCCACCAGCCTTCGGGCGGAGCGCAGGGTATGGCTGCCGACATTGAGATCCAGGCGCGCGAGATCCTGCGCATGCGCGCCCGCCTGAACGCGCTCTACGCGAAATATACCGGCAAGACGCTGGAGGAGATCGAGAAGGCCATGGACCGCGATACGTTCATGGAAGCGGACGAAGCCAAGGCTTTCGGGATCATCGACGAAGTGTTCGACAAGCGCCCCGATGCGGGCGAGGGCGACACCACCGGCGCGGCCGACATCACCCCGGCCTGACTTGGATAAGCTGCGGAGCTTGCCCCAGTTCCGCACTTGTGCTTGGCGCAAAGCCTGTCATTGAACTGTCACATTCTGCCTGACAGGGGGCCATATTGTTCGCTTGGTTTCAGCGCCTGCTTCCGAAGACAGGCGACTTTTTCGGCATGTTCGAAGCGCATTCGAAAACTCTGACAGCGGCGGCCGACGCGATGCTGAAGTTGGTCGAGGGCGGCGACGGGTCGAAGCAGCTGATCGCCGAGATCAACGACCGCGAACATGATGCCGACGACATCATTCGGGAAGTGCTGACGACCGTTCGCCGGACCTTCCTGACGCCTTTCGACCGCGGCGCGATCACCAGCCTCATCGCCGCGATGGACGATGCGATCGACGAGATGCAGTCGGCGGCCCGCGCAATCGATGTTTACGAGCTCACCAAGTTCGAACCGTGCATGCAACAGATGGCGAAGATGATCGTCGAGCAGGCGCAGGCAACCGCGCAGGCGATCCCGCTGCTCCGGGACGTCAGCCGCAAGGGCGCGCAGATCCATGTGCTGACCGAACGGATCGTGGAGCTCGAGGGCGATGCCGACGATGCGCATGCAACCGGGCTCAAAAAAGCCTTCGAGGAGCATCGGGGAGGCAATCCGATGGCCTTCATCGTGGCTCGCGAGATCTACAAGCATCTCGAGCGGATCACTGATGCCTTCGAGGACGTCGCGAACGAGATCGACGGCATCGTCATCGACCACGCCTGATCCATGCACGAACTCGCCTTACCGCTGCTGATCGGCCTGATCGCGGTCGCGCTCGCGTTCGACTTCCTCAACGGACTGCACGATGCGGCGAACTCGATCGCAACGGTGGTCGCGACCCGCGTTCTGAGCCCCGTCGCTGCGGTGGCTTTCGCAGCCTTCTTCAACTTCGCCGCATACTTCCTCTCTTTGGCCGTGCCCGAGTTGCACAAGGTCGCGGACACGATCGGCAAGGGCTTGATCGACAAGGATTTGATCACTCCCGCCGTGGTCTTCGGGGCTCTGGTCGGAGCCATGTTCTGGAACATCGTGACCTGGCTCAAGGGGATACCTTCCTCGTCGAGTCATGCGCTCGTGGGCGGCCTGATCGGCGCGGGTGTCGCGCATGCCGGACTGACGGGAGTCCAGTGGACCGGCCTCAACAAGACCCTGATTGCGATCGTCCTGTCGCCCACCCTTGGCCTGTTCCTGACCATGATCATCATGCTGGCAACGAGCTGGCTCGGCCTGCGTGCAAGCGCTCACGGAGCGGAGCGGACGTTCCGGGCGCTGCACCTGGTTTCGGCCGCCACCTATTCGATCGGCCACGGCCTCAATGATGCACAAAAGACGATGGGGATCATCACGGTCCTGCTTTATTCGACCGGCTATCTTCATGGCGATTTCCAGGTGCCGCACTGGGTGGCGATCAGCTGCTATGTCGCGATCGGACTGGGCACGCTTTCGGGTGGATGGCGCATTATTGAAACGATGGGCACGCGCATCACCAAACTGTCCCAGCATCAGGGTTTCAGCGCCTCGACGGGCGGATCGGTAATGCTGTTTGCCGCATCGTGGCTCGGGATTCCGGTCTCGACGACGCATACTATTACCGGTTGCGTGATTGGGGCAGGGGCCGCTCGCCGCGCCTCCGCAGTCCGCTGGGGCGTGGCCCGCAGCGTCGTTGCGGCCTGGCTGATCACCATTCCGGCGTCGGCGACAGTGGGCGCGCTATTCTATCTGCTCGTCAGCGCCTTTTGATCGGCGAATTTTAGATCATATCGCGCGAACGTTTCATCGATCCTCGGGTCTACAGCTCGCGCGGCCTTCGCGTCGGCGCGAGCATGCTCCATGTCGCCTTTGCCCGCGAAAGCGAACGCCCGGCCCATGAGCGATTCGGCCGAGAGCGGGCGTTTGGCGATGGCCTTGCTATAGGCTTCAATCGATTTGGCATATTGTTTGAGGCGCAGGAGCACCATGCCCAGGCTGTCGATATAGGCCGCTTCGCCTGGTGTGAGCCGCAGCGCTTCCTCGCAGTCTTGAAGCGCGGACATCAGTAAAAGGGCGGCCGTCGCTTTGGACCAGCACAGATTGTTGAACTCGGGAGCAGTCTTCAGCCCTGCACGATATTCGGTAAGCGACTTCTCCGCCTCATCCGTTCGGCCAAGCTTCGCGAGAAGCAGCGCCCGCGGAACTGCTATCCACTTGGCGGTGGGTTCCGCTTTGACCGCGCGCTCATAGTAGGTCATCGCTTCGGCGTCGTTCCCCTGTGTGGCCAGTTCGCGCGCCATCGCGACCAGCGCATCCGGATCGTTGGCGTCCATCTTCAATGCCGCCGTGATATCAGCCAAGCGGGCGGCCCCGTCGCCAGCATCTCGAATCTCGGCGCGGTTCAAGTAGATATAGGCTTCAGGTTTAACCTGCATCGCTCGGTCGAGAGCGGCAAAGGCCCGTTCCTTCTGTCCGAAGGCGGCGTAGATCTTTGCTGCTGCAACAAATGCAAAGTTGGAGGTGGCATTCTCCTTTGTCATTGTCTCGGCCTCGCGCAGGGCATCGTCTTTCCTGCCCATCTTGCGGTAGAGATTAGCACGGAAAAGCCGCAAATCCGCCTTGTCGCGGGTGCCGGGCAGAGCCCGTCCGCTGTCCTCAAGGGCTTGCGCGTTCTCGCCGAGAGCAGCGTGCATTTGTGCGCGAGCGTTAAGCCAGTTGGGCTCGTCCGGCTTGGCTGCAAGCGCTTTGGTCAAAATGTCCACCGCGCCCTTGAGGTCTCCGCGCGCGGACGTAATCTGGGCCCGCATCGTGACGACCGCCGTGTTCGTCGGATCCGCGGCGGCGATCGCATCGGCAGTCTTCAAAGCCTCGTCATAGTCGCCCGCCGCCATCAGTGCGGCCGCCTTTTGGTAGAGTGCGAGCAGGTCCTTCGGATTGGCTTCCGCAGCCTTGGACAATATTTCCGCCGCTTTCCGATGGTCGCCCTGATAGTCAGCGAGGACAGCCTTCGCGTGCAGCAGAACGGAATTGGTGGGATCGATCGCCTCGGCAGTAGCGATGTCCTTTTCCGCGAGGTCGAACTGCCGCTTCCAGACTCGCGCCATGGCGAGGTTCGATATCGCCCAGGGATCTTTCGGGTCGAGCGCGGCTGCTTTCGTGAAGTCCGCGATCGCACGATCGAACTCCTGCGCGTTCATGTATCCAATCCCCCGGATCAGAAAATTGCGGGCCGATCCGGGATCTTCGCTATTCATTGCCGCCAGATCTTTTTCAGTCGGCTTGTATGAATCGGATAGCTGCAGGTAGACATTGTCGCGCGAAAGCGAGCGGAGGCGAGCCTCTGCCGCTATTGCTTCCTGGTAGGGAACCTCGGGCACGAGTATCTTTTCGCTGGCATCGACCTGAAGAACATCGCCGGCGAAGGCCGCGGTACGACGGTACGCGGTGCCGGCGACGACTTCGTCTACGGCAGGAGGAAGTTTGTTCTGGGCTGCAAAGCCGGCGGGGAGCCGGATCTTCACGTGGCGTGTCTCGAAAGCGGGAAAGCCGGTAGCGAAAGGCGCGTCGTGCTGGGGCCCGGCGGCGCGTTCAAAGTCCGGATCGAAGGCGATCGAGGATTGCGGCACGGTGAACCAGCTATCGCGCCAGTCCATTTTTACCTCGCCTTTGACCGTCTGACGGAGTTGGCCCTTCGCTTTATCAAACACGAAGTTCGACGTCGCGACGGTGACGAAATCATAGTCCTTCTTCCAGTGCTGGCGGAGCAGCTCGTCCAGTTTGGCGGCTGGCATCGAAGTGTACATCTGGTTGATCGCGCGCGCGGAATCGCCCCGGAACACGAACTCCATTGTTGTCGGGACTGGCGCCTTGACCCCCGTGCTGGCGTCCATCTCGACCGCGATCTCCGATACCGGCGTTGCGAATGGCGGCGGCACGATGTGCACGAGCTTCGCATTGTTAATGATCGGGAGGCCCCAGCCGAAGTTGGGAACCTGAATCTGGTCGATTCCCGCGTCCCCGGTGCGGGTGCCATCCAGCCAATATTCCTTACCGCTTATGGTCGAGCGGACGAGCACATGATTGAAGTGTCCAAGCATTGGGAGGCGGTCGACTACCGCATCGCCGCCCTGGGCGTTGACCATGACGGGATCAGCTTCAATTCCAAGGGAGTGGAGGATGCCCAGGAGAAGCGCGGTCTTGGCCTTGCAGTCCCCGTAGCGCCGGGCCCAGGTCGTCGTGGCCGATTCCGGTACATAGCTGCCTTGCCCCATTAGCAAGGCAACATAGCGAACGCGGCTCTCCACAAGGTCGAGGGCCTTGGCGGCGCGTTCCTTGGGATCTGCGCTTGCGGCGCGGATCTTCTCGACTTCATCGTGCAGCGGTCCGCTTGCCGGAATGACGGCCGCGCCCCGGTAGAGGGGAAGCATGAGATCCGCGACGTCGGCCCAGGAACTAAAATCGCTCGCCTCGCCAAGCCTCCCGACCGTGAACCGGGCCGGCGCTTTTGCCGGCGCAGTGAGCGGCTGAACGTTCGTCAGCGTGAGCTCGAGCGACTTCGTTCCGTTGCGTTCGCTGGTCTTGGCCGCGGGCAAGGCGGGCGTTTGCCGAGTGACCAGCTTGATGTTGCCCGGCCATTCAAGCCGCGCGTGCGCAAGTTGCACCGGACTGTCGTTCCAAAAGGCGAAACTCGCCGCCGTATGGCCTTTCAAAACCGGGTCCGAATAGTCGCTGGTTGTGGCCAGAACGAGAATGTCGCCTTCCTGCAAGCCTTCTGGTTGAATGTTCGCCGTCAGTACGCCGTCAAACATTGCAAGTTCGAGGTTGGACTCACGCCGGATTGTCGTGAACGTCTGTCCGGATCCTAGGATGTCGATGACCTGCGCCCCGCGATGGATTTCCAGCTTGTTGACGGTCACCGTCTGCGTTGCCGGATCCCACGGGAGCGAGATGTTGCCGGAACCGAGCCCTTCCGGAGTCTGGATCTTAACGGCGACTTCGACGTAGCTGGTCACCTTGCCCGGTTCGAGGTGGATTTGCTGATCGCTGAGAAGCATGAGTGTTGGCGTCGAACCTGGCTCCGAAGGTGGGGCCGGAATGGCCAGCGGCACGACCCAGGCTGGCGCCTTGCCAAATTTCAGCTGATCGGCCGCAATGGACGGTCCCGCCGCGACGACCGCCGCGGAGGTGAACAACAACAGGTAACGCGACCGCATAAATTCCCCCAGTCCGGCGAGCACATCCTATTCGGACGCCAACAGTTTTCAACAGGTGAATGAGCGTCGTCAGAACAGCTGCAAAAATCTGCGTTCTCCTATTGTTCTCGTGGAACAGATGGGATACGAACAGTTTTCCATCGCGGCGGGGCTCGGCCGCCATTGACGAAGACCAACTCGGCGAATTTGCCGATTGACGGAAGGACGAAGGGCATGGCAGCGCAACTGAAGGTCGTCGGAATGGGGTCGGAATCGGGAATGGACAGGCAGAAGGCCCTCGAAGCGGCGCTTGCTCAGATCGACCGCGCGTTCGGCAAGGGCTCGGCAATGAAGCTTGGCAGCCGCGAGAAGATGGAGGTGGAGACGGTGTCCACCGGATCGCTCGGCCTCGACATCGCGCTTGGCGTCGGCGGCCTTCCGCGCGGCCGGGTGATTGAAATTTACGGCCCGGAAAGCTCGGGCAAAACGACGCTTGCGCTGCACGTTATCGCCGAGGCGCAAAAGACCGGCGGCACCGCTGCGTTTGTCGATGCCGAGCATGCGCTCGATCCCGGCTACGCCAAGAAACTCGGCGTCGATATCGACGAGTTGATCGTGTCGCAGCCGGATACCGGTGAGCAAGCGCTTGAGATCGTCGACACATTGGTGCGCTCGAATGCGATCGACGTGCTGGTGATCGATTCGGTCGCCGCGCTGGTACCCCGCGCGGAAATCGAGGGCGAGATGGGCGACAGCCACGTCGGCCTTCAGGCGCGGCTGATGAGCCAGTCGCTGCGCAAGCTGACCGGCTCGATCAGCCGCTCGCGCTGCACCGTCATCTTCATCAACCAGCTGCGCATGAAGATCGGCGTGATGTACGGCAATCCGGAAACGACGACCGGCGGCAATGCGCTGAAATTCTACGCCTCCGTTCGCCTCGACATCCGCCGTACCGGCCAGATCAAGGACCGCGACGATATCGTCGGCAACACCACGCGCGTGAAGGTCGTCAAGAACAAGGTCGCGCCGCCGTTCAAGCAGGTCGAATTCGACATCATGTACGGCGAGGGCATCTCGAAGGCTGGCGAAATCCTCGACCTCGGCGTCAAGGCGGGGATCGTCGAGAAGTCCGGCGCATGGCTGAGCTATGACTCGATCCGCATCGGCCAGGGCCGCGAGAATGCGAAAGTCTATCTCAAGGAAAATCCCGACGTCGCGCAGCGCATCGAGAACGCGGTCCGCGGCAAGACCGAGGAAGTCGGCGAAGCGCTGATGGTCGGGCCCAGTGACGAAGACGATCTCGACGCCTGAGTGTCACGGCTGAAGTCGAAATATGGCGGCGGGGCGGATGCACGCTCCGCCGCTTTTTATAGCTGAATGGCCCGGCGCCGCGCCTAGTGGGCCGTCTCGGGGACCGGCGCTTCGCTGTTGATGCGTAGGCGGGCGAACAGGCGCCTGGGTTCAGTAAGGATCACGAGCACGAGCGCCGCCACCGCGCACAGCGCGACGCCGGTGAGAAACGGGCGCGCCGTTCCATCGAAGCTCTGCCCGATGAACAGGCCGATCAGTGCTCCTCCGATTGTGCCGACAACACCTTGAACGGAAGAGGCCGTCCCGGCGATCGGCCCCATATGTTCCATCGCCAGCGCTCCGAGATTCGACGAGGTCAAAGCGAAAAAGAGCATCGCCAGCCCTTGCAGGACGATGAACAGTGCAAGCGTCTCCGCACCGGACCAGGCCAGCAGCGCGTGAAGAGTGGTTACCGCCGCGAAGGCCACCACGCCGAGATGCCCGATCCGCCGCAATCCATATTTGCCCACGAGTCGCGAGTTGCCCCACGATCCGAGCGCCATCGGTCCAGCCACCGCCGCGAACACGAGCCCAATCGCGCCGCCCGCGTCGAAGACGTCGAACACGATTTGTTGAATCGAGGCGATATAGGCGGTCAGCGCTCCGAACGTGGTGGTCAGCGCCAGCGTATAGCCGCGCGATTGCGGTTCGCGCAGCGTCTCCCACGCCGCGCTGCCGATCTCTTTCCACCGCAGCGAGCGACGATATTCGGCGTGCAGCGTTTCCGGCAGCCGGATCGACGACCAGATGAGCATCGCGATCCCATAAGCCGCAAGCAGGATGAAGATCGCCCGCCACGGCGCGAAGGCGAGGATCAGCTGGCCGATGTTCGGCGCCAGCACCGGAACCAGCATGAATACCATGAAGACCAGGCTCATTACGCGCGCCATCTCCTCGGTTTCGAACAGGTCGCGGACCATCGCTATGACCAGCACCCGGGTAACTGCGGCAGAGGCGCCCTGCAGTGCACGGCCGGCGACGAGGAGCTCGAAGCTGCTCGCAAGGCCGCACAACAGCGCAAAGCCCGCGTAGAGTGCAACTCCGATGGCAAGGATCGGCTTGCGGCCGAAGCGGTCGGCAAGCGGTCCCCACAGCAGCTGCGTCGAGCCGAACCCGAACATGTAAAAGACGACCACCCATTGACGATGGTTCTCCTGCGCTACGCCAAGGTCTGCACCGATCGCGGGGAGCGCCGGGATCATCGCATCGATCGCCATTGCGTTGAGCGCCATCAGGCCGGCGAGAAGCGCGGTCATCTCGCGCCTGCCGGGGCGCCGCGCAGTAGAGGGATCGGCTGATTCGAACATGGGGGCTGCCTGCTGGCGGATTGCGTTGCTCGATGCAACCCAATCGGCAACGCCGACTCAGGTTTCCGGCGGTGGGACGGGCCGGTGCGCGGGCGCGTGGGGCGGTTCGATGTCCGCCGGCTGCTCTGGATCGAGCGTGCCTTCCCACCTCGCCACCACTGCCGAGGCCACCGCATTGCCGACCACGTTGGTCGCCGAGCGGCCCATGTCGAGGAAATGATCGACCGCGAGGATCAGCAGCAGGCCGGCTTCGGGAATCTTGAACATCGACAGGGTCGCGGCGATCACCACCAGGCTGGCGCGCGGGACTCCGGCCATACCCTTCGACGTGATCATCAGCACCAGCAGCATGGTGATCTCCTGGCCGAGGCTGAGGTGGATGCCATAGGCCTGGGCGATGAAGATCGACGCGAACGTCATGTACATCATCGACCCGTCGAGATTGAACGAATAGCCGAGCGGGAGGACGAAACTGGCGATCCGCGGCGGCACTCCGAAGCGGTCGAGCGCCTCGAGCGTGCGCGGGTAGGCAGCCTCGCTGGATGCCGTCGAAAAGGCCAGCACGATCGGATCGCGGATGTAGCGCACCAGGTGGCGCGTGCGCGCCCCGACGATGACGAACGCCGCTCCGATCAGCACTGCCCAGAGAATCGCGAGCCCAAGATAGAAACTGCCGACGAACTTGCCGAGCGTCGCCAGAATCTCCGGACCGCGCTCCGCAAGCGCGCTGCAGACCGCTGTGAACACCGCAAAGGGCGCAAAGCGCATCACATAATTGGTGATCTGCAGCATCACCGCCACGAGCGATTCGACGCCGTGGACGATCGGGCGGCCCTTCTCGCCGATGGCGGTTAGCGCGACCCCGAAGAAGACCGAAAAGATGACGATCGGCAGGATTTCGTTGCTGCTCATCGCCTCAAAAATGGAGGCTGGTACTACGTGGCTGACGAAATCCTTGAGGTTGAACGCCGCCGTTTCGACGCCGCTGGCGGCGGTGACCGGGGGCAGCGGCAAGTTCAGGCCAACCCCCGGCTGAAGTAGATTCACGAGAAGCAGCCCGAGGCTCAGCGAAACGAGGCTTGCAAGGATGAACCATGCCAGCGAACGCGCACCGACGCGGCCAAGCGCGGCAATGTCGCCCATGTGCGCGATCCCCGCGACCAATGTCGAGAAGACCAAAGGCGCGATGATCATTTTGATCAGGCGCAGGAACAATACGGTCACGATGCTGAGATATTCGGCCAAGCTCTTGAGAAATTCGGTCGTGCTCGTTTGCGCACCCACCCAGCCCAGCCACACAAAGAAGCGCCGCAGTGTTTCGCCATTCACGTGGATCGCCCAGCCGGCGATTATCCCGAGCACCAGGGCGATGAGAATGAACCGGGTGAGTTTGGTCGCCACGAACACATTCCTTTCCTATGCGCGCCTACAGTCCAAGCTGCTGCGTGGTGCCGCGTCAAGCTTCACAGGCCATGCCGCCGTGGCTAGGGCGCGCCGATGAACTATCTCGACGAGCTTCCCGATCACTACCGCGTCATCCTCTGCGACTTGTGGGGCTGCGTCCACAATGGCGTTCACCTTTACCCAGGCGCTGCGGCGCGACTGCTGCGCTGGCGGCGTGAAGGGCGGTGCGTGGTGCTCATCACCAATGCGCCGCGAACGGCCGATTATGTGCAGCGCCAGGTCGCGGAGCTCGGACTTCCGCGCGATGCGTGGGCCGCCATCACGACTGGGGGCGAAGCGGGCGTGAATGCATTGTCGGAGTTGCGCGAGCCGGTCGGCTTCCTTGGCACGGGCATGGATCGTGGCGTTCTTGAAGGACGTGCGATCAGCATCGCCAAAGACGACCATTTCCGTCATCTTGCCTGCACCGGGCTTGAGCCCGACCGCCCTTCCGTGGAGCAATATGCCGACGATCTCCGCCGCTGGGCGGCGCGCGGCGTGGTCATGCACTGCCTCAACCCCGACCGCGTGGTCGTTCGTGGAAGTGCGCTCGAACTATGCGCCGGATCGCTCGCCGATTCCTATGAGGCGACCGGCGGCAAGGTGGAATGGTACGGTAAACCCTATCCCGCAATCTACGAGCATGCGCTGAAGCTGGGCGGTAATCCGCCGAAGGAGCACGTGCTTGCGATCGGGGACGGCTTGCAGACCGACGTGGTCGGTGCGGCCCGCAACGGCATCGACTGCGTGTTCGTGACCGGCGGCATTCACGGCGGTGGAGACTTCCCGCGTGAGTTCGCCGAACAATATGGCCTCGGGGAGTGGAAGCCGGTCGCGGTGGTGCCGTCGCTAGGCAATTAGCTTAACCCGTTCTTCCCGTGCGAAGTCGAGGGACGTTGGCGTGAGTGTCTCGACTTCGCTCGACACGAACGGATCAGGGTCAGGCCACCTCCGGCATCCGCTGCTGCACCTTCTCCGCCAAGGTTCCGTTGAGTTCGGCAAGATGGTCGAACTCGGCCTGGTAGCTTGCCAGCCCCTGGCTTTGGGAACGCAACTCCGCCTCGAGCCCGCCAAGCTCCGCTTCCGGGATCAGCGCCTCGATCCGGTCCCACCCGGTCCAGCCTTCGCGCGGGCCCATGCCCAGCATCTGCCCGCGCCGGCTTGCGACGGCCGAACTGATCCTGCTCGTCGCGCTCGATGGGCAGACCACGGTCAGGCGCTGAACGGGCTCGAGCATGTATGGACCAGCAGCCGCAAGTGCTTCCTGCATTGCAATCCGTCCCGCCATTCGGAAGGCAAGCTCGGAGCTGTCGACGCTGTGGTAGCTGCCGTCGATCAACGCGACCGCGACATCCACAACCGGGAATCCGAGCGGTCCCTTCAGCATTGCCTCGCGCACGCCTTGCTCGACCGCGGGAATCCACTGACGGGGAACGGCGCCGCCGGTGATCCGCTCCGCAAACTGGAAGCCGGAACCGCGCGGCAGCGGTTTCAGTTCGATGATCACGTCGCCGAACTGGCCATGGCCACCGGACTGCTTCTTGTGACGGCCCTTCTGGGTGACGGTCCGGCGAATTGATTCGCGATAGCCGATCGTCGGGGCGTGGCTCTTCACGTCGACTCCGTAACGGCGCTTGAGGCGGGCGATGACGGTGTTGAGATGCTCGTCGTTAACACCGTGCAGGCGCATTTCGTGGCTGCTTTCGTCATGGTCCAGGATCAACGCGCCATCCTCCTCCAGCAGCCGCTGGAGCGCACTGGACAACTTCACATCGTCCTTGCGGTCGGCGGGTTCGATCGCGAACGCGCAGTTGCGTGCCGGATATTCGATCTCGAGCGGGGGCGGCAGCGCGCCGGAGCCGAGCCATTGCCCGGCCTTGATTGAGTCGATCTTCGCGACGGCCACGATGTCGCCGTCGGTCGCCTCATGGACCTTGAGCGTCTTGTCGCCCTGCATGGTGAACAGTGCGCCGAGCCGTGCGGGCGTGGCGGCCGACGACTTGAGGTCGGCCCCTTCGCTGACCGAACCGCCGAGCGCGCGACTAAGAGCGAGGCGCCCGACCGCTCCGCCGTGCGACACCTTGAATATGTGCAGGGCAGGGGAGGTGACGCCAAGACGCCGCGCGGTGCGATCGGGACGGGGCACCTCATGCCGAAGCGCCTTGAGCAGACGGCGCACGCCCCACGCGCTTGCGGCCGAACCGAACAGCACCGGGACGCCCAGATTTTCGCCAGTTTCGCGGGCGAGATCGTCGAGCACTTTGCGCTGTTCGGGGGTCTGGTCCATCAGCAATTGCTCGAGCAGATCATCGTCATGGTCGGCGAGTTGCTCGAGCATGTGGGTGCGCGCTTCCGCCTCGCGTTGCTGGAGGTCGGTCGGGATCTCGATGCGCTCCGACTCCTTGCCCGGCCGGTAGTGAAACGCGCGTTCAAGCGCGAGGTCCACGAAACCGCTGATCTTCTCGCCCTCGCGAATCGGGATCTGGCGGGCAATCAGCGGTGATACGCTCAACGGTTGGAGCGCCTGTAGCAGATCGCGGATTCGCCCGCGCGCCTGGTCGACGCGATTGACGAAGATGAAGTGTGGAATGCCTAGCTCGTCGAGCGTGCGCAGCGCCGGCGCGGCAAGCGGAGCGCGCGCAGGATCGGGGTCAACCACGACGATCGCTACATCGGCGAGCGCCAGCCCGCGCGCACCGTCGCTGGCAAAGCCGACGGATCCGGGACAATCGAGAATCGCGAACGCATCGCCGAGATAATTGAAATTATAGAGGTTGAGTTCGGTGGAGCCGCCGCGCGCCCGCGCTTCCGGGCTGCAATCGCCGAGGCTGGATCCCGCCGACGTTGATCCGAGCCGGTCCGTCGCGCCGGCCGCGAACAGCATCGCCTCGGCCAGGCTGGTCTTTCCCGCGCCGGCCGGTCCGACCAGCGCGATCATTCGAGTGCCCTTGGATTCTCCAGCTTTGTTGTCTGCCATGCGACTCTCCTCTCGTCCTGAAACTTCTCCGTTCCGGGGCGCGCGAGTCGCGTGAAGAAGCGGCCTGCGCGTTCTTCTGGGGAGCGGAGGTTCCGCCTGTTTTGCGCGATTGGCAAGAGCCGCCGCGCTCGTTCCGACGCTTCGCACCACCGTTCGTCGAATGTCTGTTGGAACGGAAGCGGCGGGTCGGGCGATTGTGGCGCCATGGACATGCAGACTTCGCAACCGGCAGACTTAGGCGGGAAGGCCACCGATACTTTAATGCTCGCCGCCGCTGCGGGCATTGCCCTGACGCGAGACGATTGAGCGTGTGAGCGGCGACCACGGACATTGGGCGACGGCGCCATGGCAAATGCCGTGGGCGGGGTGGAAGCAGATATTTTCGCGCACCTGGCAGCGGACGTGGGACGACAATGTCGGCCTCGTCGCGTCAGGCGTTGCCTTCTACGGCTTCTTTGCCCTCGTCTCGCTGCTCGGCATCATCGTGCTCGGTTACGGACTGTTCGCCGATCCGCAGACAGTCATCAGCAACATCCAGACGCTTGCAGCATTGTTTCCGCGCGATGTGGCCGTCGTAATTGGCGATCAGCTGATCAACGCCGTCAAGACGTCGGAAGAGACCAAGGGACTCGGGCTGGTGATCGCCTTTGCCGCTGCGCTGTACGGAGGGACGAACGGGTCGGCGGCGGTGATCACGGCGCTCAATATTGCCTATGAGGAGAAGGAGAAGCGCTCGCTCCTGCGCTTTTATGCACTGGCAATCTCGATGACGATCGCGGCGGTCGCGGTAACGCTGCTGGCCATGGGTGCGACCGCCGCAATTGCCGCGCTGGGTGCCTATTTCCCGTATATGCCGGGTCCGGTCGTGATCGCAGGTCGAGCGGTGGGCTATCTCATCCTGGTAATCGTCGCCTCCGGCCTGATCGCGCTGCTTTACCGCTTCGCGCCATCGCGCGAGAACGCGAGGTGGGAGTGGATTACGCCAGGCTCCGTGTTCGCCGCATCGGTATGGATGCTGTTGACGGTGCTGTTCGGCCTCTACGTTTCGAACCTGACGAATTATAGCGCGACCTATGGTTCGCTGGGGGCGCTCGCTGCGCTTCAGACCTGGCTCTACCTTTCGTCCTATGTCGTGGTGTTCGGAGCCGAGCTCAACAGCGAGATCGAGCACCAGACCGCCTACGACAGCACTACGGGGCCCGAACAGCCTTTGGGGCAGCGCGGCGCCTGGGCCGCCGACAATGTTGCCACCACGGACGAGGTTGAGGACCGGCCCGAGGAGGCTCGTGAAGGCGACAAACTGACGCAGGCCTCACCGACGATCGCCGAAGCCGCCGAAGCCGCCGACGCCCAATCGGCACAACAGACTTGACCGCAGCCCCCATTGCCGCGATTAGCGCCGCCATGACCGGCCAGCAGGCGATCCTTGTCTCCGCTGACGCGCTCCTCGCAGCGCGCACGCCTGCTCGCGCCCACCAATATCATGGCCATGACCATCACCTCGCCGGGGTCGCATCACTGCATCGGGACTAAGCGCACCGCTTTTTCAAACCCACGCATTGACCAGCGACCCGCCCCCGGCGGGTTTTCTTTTGCCATTTTGGATTGACGACGATGTACGACATGCCAACCGAACCCTTCGAAGCCGTTGAGGCCGTTGAAGGCAGCGCACGGAGAGCGACGATGTTCACGGATACCGACCGCCTGCACATTGCCATCCAGAAGTCCGGGCGGCTGTCCGACGAAAGCCGCGCGCTGCTGGAACATGCCGGCCTTCGCATCCAGAGCGGCGGCAAGGGACGCCTCAGCGCGCGCGTCGAGAACTTCGCCGCCGACCTCATGTTCGTTCGCGACGACGACATCCCGACCTTCGTGGGCGATGGCATCTGCGAGTTCGGCATCGTCGGCATGAACGTGCTTGAGGAATATCGCCTCGGGCAGGAGAGCGACGGCTTCGAGGTACTTGCCAACCTCGGATTCGGCCGCTGCGCACTGAAAATTGCTGCGATGGAGCGGTTCGACTGGCAAGGGCTCAAGAGTCTTGAAGGAGCTCGCGTTGCAACGACTTATCCGAACCTCCTAAAACGTTATCTGAAGGAACAGGGTGTCAACGCGAGCGTCGTGAAGATGAGCGGCGCCGTCGAGCTTGCCCCGCGGCTGAAGATCGCGCCGTTTGTGTGCGACCTGGTCTCCACCGGCGATACGCTTGCCGCGAACGGGCTTTGCCCCGTGGAGACGGTGTTGGAAAGCGAGGCTGTTCTTGTGCGAACGCTGCAGCCGACCGTGGAGACGAAGGTCCAACTCGGCGAAAGCCTGCTCAAGCGCATCCAGGGCGTGCTCGCGACGCAGGAAAGCAAATATATCATGCTCAACGCGCCCGAGGCGGCGCTTGCGCGGATTACCGAAATTCTGCCGGGGGTCGAGGCGCCGACCATCATCCCGCTTGCCGGCAATCCCGGACATTTCGCGGTGCACGCCGTGTGCCAGGAGTCGGTCTTCTGGGAGACTTTGGAGACGCTGAAGGCGGCCGGCGCTTCGGGTATCCTGGTTGTCCCGATCGAGAAGATGATGATCTGATGCAGCGGCTGGTTTGGAACGAGCTCGACCAGGAGGACCGGCGCGCCGCGCTGGCCCGTCCGGTCGCGCGCGCCAGCGACCAACTCGTGGCCAACGTGCGCGGGATTGTTGACGATGTTCGCGCGCGAGGCTGGGATGCACTGGTCGAACAGGCCGTGCGCATCGACGGCCAGGAGCCACGCGAGGTCGATACCGCGCCGCTAGCCGAGCAGGCGCGCCGGACGCTAGACGCGGAGCAGCTCGCGGCGATCGAGCTCGCCCGCGACAATATTCAGCGTTTCCATGAATTTATGGTGCCAAGCGACCAGGGCATGGAAACGCAGCCGGGCCTTTCGGTCGGCAAAATCTGGCGGCCGCTTGACCGAGCCGGCCTTTACGTGCCCGGCGGCAATGCGCCGCTCTTTTCCACCTTGCTGATGCTTGCCCTTCCGGCGCGCGCGGCCGGAGTGCGCGAGATTGTCGTTTGCAGCCCGCCGACGAGCGCCGGTAGCGTCAATCCCATGATTGCGCTCGCGGCTGAGTTGTGCGGGATCGAGACCCTGTGGTCCGTAGGCGGCGCCCAGGCGATTGCCGCAATGGCGTTCGGGGCCGGTTTGATCGCCCGCGTCGACAAGATTTGCGGGCCCGGCAATGCCTACGTTGCGGCTGCCAAAACCCATGTTGCGAGCCTTTCCGGCGGCCCGGCGATCGACATGCCCGCCGGCCCCAGCGAATTGCTGGTGATCGCCGACGAGAGCGCGTCCGCCGCGGTCGTCGCCGCTGACCTGCTCAGCCAGGCCGAGCACGACCGCACAGCCCAGGTTCTGCTGGTCACGCCGTCGGGCGAACTTGCCACCCGGGTCGAACTCGAAGTGCAGGGCCAGCTCGCGACCTTGCCGCGCGCCGACATCGCCCGCGACGCGCTCGGCCATGCCCGCGTGATCGTCACCCGCTCGCTCGACGAGGCGGTGGTCGTGGCAAATGCTTATGCCCCAGAGCACCTTACGCTTTCGGTCGATGACCCAGACGCACTGCTGCCGCACATCAACAATGCAGGTGCAATCTTCGCCGGCCACTCGGCCGCCGAGACGTTCGGAGACTATCTAGCCGGATCGAGCCACGTGCTTCCGACCGACGGCGCCGCGCGCGCGTGGAGCGGAATTTCGGTGTATAGTTTCATGAAGGCGATCAGCATCCAGAAGCTGACCGCCGAGGCGGTGGCGCGCGTCGCGCCCGCTGCCGCGGCGCTTGCGCGGCTGGAGGGCCTTGAAGCGCACGCCCGCGCAGCCGAAGCCCGTATCGGGAGGAATTCATGACCAGCCTCGTGAAACGGCTTGCCCGCCCCGAGATCCTCGCGCTTCCGGATGCGGATCTCTCCGCGAACAACAATGCGGCTTTCGGACCCGGCGCGATCCGCCTCGACGCGAACGAGAGCCCATACGAGCCGCTCGTCGGTGGCGCCTTTGGGTCGAAGCTCAACCGCTACCCCGAGCCGCAACCGGCCGACCTGCGCGCGGCAATGGCCGCGCTCTACGGTGTTCGGCCTCAGAATCTGCTGGTGACGCGCGGCGCGGATGATGCCATCGACGTGCTCGTGCGCAGCTTCTGCGTGCCGGGTGTCGACAGCGTGTCGATCTGCCCGCCCACCTTCTCGGCTTATGCGCAGTTCGCCAAGATCCAGGGTGCGCTGGTGGCCGAAATCCCGCTCAACGGCGACTATGATTTCGAAGCCGGGCCGTTCATTGCCGCGGCTCGCGAAGTGCAGTCGCTGAAGATCGCCTTCATCTGCACGCCCAACAATCCGACGGGCAATCTCGTGCCGGCGGACACGGTCCTGGAGGTTACGCGGGCGCTTCCCGACACGATCATAGTCGCCGACGAAGCCTATATCGAATTCGCCGAGCAGGAGAGCCTTGCGGCCGAGGCGTGCGAGGTCGAGAATCTCGTCGTCTTGCGCACCTTGTCGAAGGCCTTTGCGCTGGCCGGTGCGCGTGTCGGCTGTCTGATCGGAACGGAGGAACTGGTCGCGCTGGTGGCGCGGGCGCTGCCGCCTTATCCGATGCCGACGCCGTCGATCCAGGCGGCGCTCGCTGCCCTTTCGCCCTCGCGCCGAATCCTTCAGTCGGAACGGATCGCTACTTCCACGGCAGCCCGAGCGCAGCTTGCCGATGCATTGCGGACCTCGCCGGTCGTAAGGAGCGTCCGCACCGGCGGCGGCAACTTCCTGCTGCTTGAAGTCGACGATGCGCCCGCGATGGCGAAGAAGCTGCTGCAGCTCGGCATTCGAGTCCGCTTCCGTCCGAACGTCACGCCCAATGCGGTCCGGCTCTCGATCGGCAGCCCCGACGAGAATGCGGCGGCACTCGCGGCCTTCGGCGTGAACTCAGCCGAACGGGCGACGCGCCGCGCGGAGGTGGTCCGCGACACGAACGAGACCAGGATCACGGTTGCCGTCGATCTCGACCGCACCTCGCCACGGAAGATCGACACGGGCCTGCCCTTCTTCGACCATATGCTCGACCAGCTGGCGGCGCACGGCGGCTTTTCGCTGCTTCTGTCCTGCGAGGGCGACCTGGAGATCGACGCGCACCACAGCGTTGAGGATTGCGCGATCGCGCTCGGCCAGGCGCTCGACCGGGCGCTCGGCGACAAGCGCGGGATCGGGCGCTACGGCTTCGCTCTGCCCATGGACGAAGCGGAAGGGGAGGCTTTGATCGACCTTTCCGGGCGGCCCTATGGTATCTTCGAAGGCGAGTTCAGCGGATCGCACATCGGCGATTATCCGACTGAAATGACCGCGCACGTGTTCCGTTCGCTCGCCGAACATCTGCGCGCCGCCATTCACGTGAAGGTGCGCGGAGAGAACGACCACCACAAGGTCGAGGCCGCATTCAAGGCGACCGGCCGCGCGCTGCGCCAGGCGATCCGCAAGGACGGCGACGTGCTGCCCAGTACGAAGGGCATGCTGTGAAGCTGGCGATGGTCGAGCTTGGCTGCGGCAATACCGGGTCGGTCGGGATGGCGCTGGATCGGCTTGGCATCACCGCCGAGCTGACCAGCGATCCGGAGGTCATCGCGAGCGCCGACAAGGTGCTGCTGCCGGGTGTCGGCGCCGCGGGGTTCGGGATGGAACAGATCGGCCGGCTCGGGCTTGGTCCGGTGCTGAAGGGACTTCGCCAGCCCGCGCTCGGCATCTGCCTCGGCATGCAATTGCTGTTTGAGCGCAGCGAGGAGAATGGAGCCGAGTGCCTCGGAATCATGCCTGGGTCCG
>JBDSMG010000050.1:0-3018 GCA_039915925.1 Sphingomicrobium sp. | reverse complement strand
GTCCTGGCAGCACGGCCACGACGAGGGCGCACCGGGCAGAGCGTTGCGGACGAGGGTGCGACGGTCGTAGAGCGACCAGGCCGATGCGGCCAGGGCCACGCCGTCGACGGTGACGGTAGTCACGCTCGCCGGGTAGCTGAGGTCGTAGCCCTGGCCGGCGTCGCACTGGCAGCCGCCCCATCCCTGGCCGAAGGGGGTGATCATCCCGAACGGGCCCCAGCCGCAGCCGCAGGAGGCCACGAGGCGACTCGGGCGCACGGTGATGTCCCGGGCGTTGAACTGAGCGCCCGAGGCGGCCCACCGGTAGGACGTGGCCGAGTCGCACAGCCCGGCGAGCGTGATCCCGGACGGCAGGTTGATGTTGACCAAGCGCGCCTCGTCGGTGAGCTCGACGTCGGTGATCCAGGGGGTGAGGGCGGTCACGGAGCGGCGGCCAGGACGGTGTTGACCTTGACGGCGGCGTGCAGGAGGCGGTTCCACGCCAGGGCGTAGACACGCCATGCCCGCCACGTCACCGAGTTGGTGGTGCGGTTGAGGGCAGCGGCGGCCGTGCTCGGGGTGAAGGACACTCGAGCGTCCCGATGCACGGTGACGAGGTCTGTGGCGTAGCACCACTTGGCGGCGTGGGTGGCGTCGAGGGTGCCGTCGGGGGCATAGCCCCGGTACCCGGTGCCGGCCACGATGATGTTCCCCATGGGAGAGATGAGGGTGGGGTGCTGAATGGCGAAGTTGGCCTCGTCGGTGTCGGCGGGTGGCTCCTCGCTCGTCACCATCCGGGCCGCCACCCACTTGTCGATGACGAAGGAGGGGGCATGGATCATGCCGAGGCCACTGCCCCACGTGGAGATCGTCTCGTCAAGCAACGCCAGGGCGTCGCCAGGCGAGAAGGACAGCGATGTCGCCTGGCTGCTGCCCGAGGAGAACGGGAACTGCGTCGCCGCCGGAGTGGTGTAGACGGCGGCCAGGTGGGGGTTCGTCGGCACCAGCGTGCCGCGCTCGAACTCGGTTTCCAGCGCCGCCCACTCCTTGGCACGAAGGGCCGACTCCGCCATGGACTGGAACTCGGCGGCGGAAAAGACCTTGTACGAGCAGGAGTCCTCCTGCACCAGAGCGAAGGGGTAGTACTCGCCTGCGGCCGGGTGAGAACCCGCCGAGCCGAGGCTGGCCTGGTATTCGCACAGGTCGACCGTCTCGAGCGCCACGTTGTTGCCTGGCGCCCAACGGATGCCGGCCAACCAGTGATCGTCGTCGTGCTCGACCACCGCCGCCGCCTGCAGCAGCCCGACGACGGGCGGCAGCAGGGGCGGGGCGGCGACAACCTCACCGAGGCCAAGAGTTGCCATGAGGGCTCAGCGCCTCCGGCTCAGAAGCCGCTCGGGGCGGACCCGGCCGGGGCGTAGGCGCCGGTGGCCGAGATGGTGGAGGTGACCTCCAGCGACTCCGGGCCGATGAGGGCGGCCTCCTCGAAGGACTCCCCGAAGATGCGGTAGTTGTTCGACTGGTTCAGCGTGGAGTCGCGCACCAGGCCGATGTCGAGGGTGCCGTCGTCGAGGAACAGCCACGAGCCCTCGGCGGCCAGGTACCAGACCACGGTGGTCGGGAAGGCGGTCAGGGCGCCGGCGGCCTGGCGGTTGCCCGAGTTGATGTACTGGCCCTTGCCGGTGCCGCTGTCGAGGTACCAGGACACGTTGACGTTGCCCTGGGCGAGCGCCTCGGTGAACTGCTGGCGGGCCATCGAGTAGAACTCCGTCTCGTAGCCGGACCCGAACACGAGGTCGGTGATGGCCAGGTCGATGACCCAGCTGGGCAGCCAGACGTGCAGCGGGGTGTCGCGGTCCATGCGGTTGCGGTTGCGGAAGTACGAGCCGGCCTTGACCACTTGGGCCACGAGCTGGCGGGCGGCGCCGAGGACGGCGGCGGCGGTGACCTGGGTGGACGAGGACGACATGCGGTCCAGCAGCGCCGTCTCCGCCCGGCGGGCCCACTGGGCCAGGGCGATCTGGATCCACGCCTCGACCTGCTCGGGGTAGGCCCGGGCCGTCAGGTTGCCGAACTCCACGCAGCGGGAGATGGCGGCCACGTCGATCTCGGTGATGCCGGGGCAGGTGACGTGCAGGCAGGGCTTGTAGGCGCTCACCTGCTGGAGCGTCGTGCCACCCTGGGCGGCGGCGTCGACAGCGGCGGTGATGTAGCCGATGGCACCGGGGCGGGTGATGGTGAAGATGTTGGACGCCGTGGTGGCGGTGGCGTTGGCCGAGATGGTGGCCGACGTCGGGCTGGCCACGGCCACGATGACAGCGCCGGCGGGGATGCCGGTGATGGAGCCGGTGACCGTGCCGCCGATGTCGTAGGCCTGGAAGTTGGCCGTGGCCGAGGTGATGGTGGCCGAGCCGTTGGTGGTCACACCGTCGGCAGAGGTCACACGGGCGGCGGCGGCGGGGTCGCTGATCTGGGGCGGTGCCACGTAGCGGATGCCGCCCCGCGCCGCCGAGAACACGGCCATGGAGTCACGGACGGGGCGACTGGCCGTGGCCAGCGTCATGATCGGGTAGTACGGCGTCACCGGGGCGCACAGCCCACCGGCGGCGGTGATCGCCTCGGGCGAGGTGACGGCCCGAATGCGGGGGTGCGTGGCCGAGATGATGTCGCTGGACTCCAGGCGACGCTCGGCGGGCAGGCCGGAGTGGATCGAGGCCACGATCACCCGGTCGTCGGGGTTGCCGGGCGAGTTGGCACCCATGGTGCGCCGGCGGTCGGCCAGCACCCGGGCCACGTCGGTCAGGCTGGCCAGGTTCGAGCCGGGGGCCACGTTGTCGAGGCCGGCGGCGGCGATGATCGACCACTCGCCCTGGATGGGGGCGGGGCGGGCGTTCGTCGGGGCGGCGGGCAGTGGCGGCAGCACGGCGTCGACCCGGGCGGGTGCCGGGGCGGCGGTGACCGCTGCGGGGGCGGGGGTCGGGGCTGCAACCGGGGCGGGCGTGGGCTCGGCGGCCGGAGCGGGGGCGGCGAACCGGGCGG
>JBDSMG010000002.1:0-53951 GCA_039915925.1 Sphingomicrobium sp. | reverse complement strand
GGGCGCGGGATGACCACGCGCAAGTTTCTCGGGATCATCCCGTTCGGCAACAAGGTGAACCACTACTTCGACAAATATCGCAGCAGCCAGTCTCACATCGCCGCGATCCTCAATCGGCTCGCCAATGGCAAGGACGAGCTGCTGATGAACAACGCCGCGATCGACACCGAGCGTGCGAGCCTGTGGAAGACGATGCACAAGCTCGAGCAGATGATCCACATCTCCAAGGCGCTCGACAAGAGCCTCGAAGACAAGGCCAACGAACTGGACGCGACCGAGCCGGCCAAGGCCAAGGCGATCCGTGAAAGCGCGCTCTTCTACACCCGCCAGCGCACCACCGACCTGCTCACCCAGATGGCGGTGACGGTCCAGGGCTACCTGGCGCTCGACCTGGTCAAGAAGAACAACGTCGAGCTGGTGAAGGGAGTCGATCGTGCCTCGACGACGACCGTGTCGGCGCTGCGGACCGCCGTGACGGTCGCTCAGGCGATGACCAATCAGAAGCTGGTATTGCAACAAATCACGGCGCTCAACACGACGACGGCTGGAATGATCGATTCCACGGGGGAGATGCTGCGCACGCAGACCGGGGCGATACACGAACAGGCGGCATCGTCCACAATCCCGCTCGAGACGCTGCAGCGCGCGTTCCAGAACATCTATGACACGATGGATCAGATCGACCAGTTCAAGCTCCAGGCGCTCGGCAATATGAAACAGACCGTCGATACGCTCGGCAAGGAAGTGGAGAAGTCCAAGGGCTATATTGCCCGAGCGGAAGGCGTCTCACAGGGCAAGCTCGAAAATGCGGTGTCCCCGTTCACGCCGATCGAGAGCAAGTGACGCAGAACACTCCCGCCAAGGTGACCGACAAGGTCGATCGCGCGCTCGCCCGTGTCGATCGCGTGATGCGTTCGCTCGACGAGCGTAACGGGCCGGTGCGCGATGCGGCGCGGCGCGAGCGTCAGCGGCTCAATTCGGACTTGAAGACGCGCGCTGCACGAGTCGGCGTCGCCGTCGGCATCATCAGCCTGCTCACCATCGTGATCGGCCTAATTGTGCCAAATGGAATCGGCATGTTTGGCTTCCTGGCCGCGATCGGGCTGGCCATCGGCATTGCGGCACTGTTGGCCTTCGTTCCGGCCAAGACGTCCACGGTCGCCGCACCTTCGACCGACCTGCCCAATGGCGAAATGGTCCAGCGGTTCGATTCCTATCTCTATCGCACGCGCCGTGCCCTGCCCGCCCCGGCGCAGGCAGAAATCGACAGCCTCAGCGCAATCCTGCCGTCGCTCAAGCAAACGCTCGACCGGCTCGACGCGCTTGACCCGAACGCGCAGGACGCCCGCAGACTGATGTCGGTCCACCTGCCCGGCCTCATCGACCGCTACGCCCACGTACCGCCCGCGTTCCGGAACGAGACCGACGGCGAAGGCAAGACGGTGGATGAACGTCTGGTCGAAGGCCTTGCAGCCAGCCGAAGCGCGCTTCACGAGATCAGCGAAAAGATCGCCCGCGCCGACATTGCGGCGCTCGAAACGCAGGGCCGCTTCATCGAGAGCCGCTACGGCGAGCAGCGCATCGAGAACTAGCCGATCACGCCGGCAGAGCGAAGCGATTGCAGCTCTTCCGGCCCTATTCCGAGCTCCGACAACAGCTGATCAGTGTGTTCCCCGAGCGCCGGGGGCGGGAGGTCCGCGTCCGCTCGCTCGCCGTCGATGCACACCGGAGAGCCGACCAGCGGCATACCGCCCATTGTGCGCACCATAGCCCGGTGCTGCGCCTGAACATCCGAGAGCGCCTGAGTCACGCTGTTGATCGGGCCGGCAGGGATGCCTGCGGCCTCAAGCTGCTCGAGCCACTCAGCCGCGGGTTTCGAAGCTATCACGGGAACGATCCGCGCAATGATCTCCGCGCGGTTGGCCACCCGCGCACCGTTCGTCACGAACCGCTCGTCGTGAGCCCACTCGCCATGCCCGCAAATCTCGGCGAGGCGCACGAACTGCCGGTCATTGCCGACGGCGATAATGATCGGCCGATCGGCCGTCGCGAATGGCTGGTAGGGCACGATGTTGGGATGGGTATTGCCCTGCCGAGGTGGGTCCGTGCGCGAGACGAGCGCATTCGAGGCCTGGTTCGCAAGCATCGCCAGCTGCGTATCGAACAGGGCCATGTCGATGTGCGCGCCTTCGCCTGTCTGGTGCCTGCCGTTGAGAGCGGCGAGGATTGCGACGCAGGTGTAGAGGCCTGTGAACAGGTCGGCGACGGCAACGCCCACCCGCATCGGACCTCCCCCGGGGGAGCCGTCCGGCTGCCCGGTCACGCTCATCAGCCCGCCCATGCCCTGGATAATATAGTCGTAGCCGGCACGGTCGGCGTAAGGGCCGTCCTGCCCGAAGCCGGTGATGGAAGCGTAGATCAGGCGGGGGTTGGCAGCCCTCAGCGAAGCCGGATCGAGGCCGAATTTCGCAAGGCCACCGACCTTGAAATTTTCGACCATCACGTCGGCATCCTGCGCGAGTTTGCGAACCAGCGCAGCTCCCTCTGCGCGCGAAAAGTCGATCGCGGCCGATCGTTTGCCGCGGTTGGCACTCAGGAAATAGGCAGCGACGCGCCGGTCCCCTTCACCGTGCCACGGCGGCCCCCAGTGACGGGTGTCGTCGCCGGTGCCGGGCCGCTCGATCTTGATCACATCGGCGCCGAGATCGGCGAGCAATTGCGTGCACCACGGACCCGCAAGCACGCGGCTGAGGTCGAGTACCTTCAGGCCGGCGAGCGGAGCGCTCATGCCGCCCGCTTCCACGGACGCCGGTCGGCAAGCACCGCGCGGGCGGCATTATGTCCGGGTGCACCGGTCACCCCGCCGCCCGGGTGCGCGCCGGAGCCGCACAAATAGAGGCCATTCAGTGGCATGCGATAATCGGCAGCACCGATCATCGGCCGGGCGCTGAACAATTGATCGAGCCCCATCTTGCCGTGAAAAATGTCCCCGCCGACGAGCCCGAAGCGGCGCTCCAGGTCGAGCGGCGAATGGATCTGCCGGCCGATCACGGAAGTGGCAAAGCCCGGAGCATGACTGTCCACGGTCGCGATGATTGCATCGGCGGCGGCTTCCCGTTCGTCGTCCCAGCTTCGGCCATTGCCCAGATCATAGCGGAAATGCTGGCAGAACAGGCTTGCGACATGTTTGCCCTTGGGCGCCAGGCCGCCGTCGAGGGTGGACGGGATCAGCATCTCGACGATCGGCTGCTTCGCCCAGCCGTTCATTCGCGCGTCGAGATAGGCGCGGTCCATGTAGTCAAGGTTAGGCGCGATGATGATCCCGCCGGTGAGATGATTGCCGCGCTTCGGGAGCACGCTGAACTTCGGAAGCTCCGACAGCGCGACGTTCATCCGAAAGGTCGCGCTTTCGCACTTCCATTGCGACATCCGCTGTTCGACGTCCGGCACGACCGCGCCTTTCGGCACCAGACGGTCGAACAGCAGCTTCGGGTTGACGCCCGCAATCACATGCCGCGCACGCCAGCCCTTTCCGCCGGCAACAACGCCCGCCGCCCGACAACGATCGACAATCACCTCCTCCACTGGCGTGCCGAGGATGATGTCCACGCCGGCTTCGCGGCAGGCGCTGGCCATTGCCCTGGTGATCGATCCCATTCCCCCGATCGCATGGCCCCAGGCGCCGGGCACGCCGGCCGCTTCGCCGAACAAGTGGTGGAGCAGAACGTAAGCGGTGCCGTGCGAATAGGGCGACGCGAAGTTGCCGACGACGCTGTCGAACCCGAACAGCGCCCTCGCCATTTCGCCCTTGAAGTGCCGATCGAGAATGTCGCCCGCACTGCGCGTCGCATAATCGTGGAGAATGCGCTTCTCGGCCAGCGAAAGCCCGAACATGTCGCGCGCGAGGTGAAGCAGCGATGGGAGCCCGCCGATCCCCGATCCGATGTCGGGCGGCGCTTTTAGCAGCCACTTGCGAATCAGGGGAACGACGATATTCAGCTCGGCAATATAGCGGTCATAAGCCTCGCCGTCGGACTTCATGTGGCGGACGACCTCCTTGCGGGTAAGGCCCCCTCGGCCGGCAAGCAGGTAGCAGCCGTCGCCCGGCAGGAAATTGTCGGTCTTGCGCAGCACGACCTTAAGCCCGTGCCGCTCCAGTTCCATCTCGCGAATGATCTTTGGCTGGAGCAGGCTCACGGTATAGCTCGCCGCGCTGTTGCGGAAGCCGGGGAGGAATTCGTCGGTGACGCAAGCACCGCCGACCACCTGCGAGGCCTCGAGCACCACCACCTTCAAACCCTTGCGCGCGAGATAATAAGCGCAGGTCAGCCCGTTGTGGCCCGCACCGATGACGATCGCATCGTGCGCGTCGGAGACGCTTCCGATGTTCAGAACTCCGCTTTGCCGGAGACGAGGCTCTCCGTCGCTCCGCCGATCCAGATCGCGCCGTCCGTGTCCCGCTCGACATGGATCCGGCCCGCGCGTCCTAGCTTCGTTCCCTGTGCTGCGACGTAACCGCCTTCAGCACGACCGGACTCAAACAGCCACTGAGCGACAGAGGCGTTGAGGCTTCCGGTTACGGGGTCTTCGATCAACGTTCCGTTCTCGCTGTTGAAGATCGCCCGCACTTCCCACGCCGCGTCGCTGCCCGGCTCGTGCGGTCCGACCAGTCCGATCTTCACGCCGCTTGGATGATAACTCGCAGCATTGACCGAAAGCACGGCCTGGGCCGACTCAAGCATGACTGCGATCCAGCCAGGCCCATTGTCCGCCCATTGAGCCTCGACAATCGCGCTGCTGTCCAGGCGTAGGACCTGCAGGACTTCGTTGAGCGTCGCATCGTCGACCGGTCCCGATCGGATCCTGGGCGGCGCCTGAAAGGCGAGCCGCTCGCCTGTTCGCCGAATTTGGATCAGCCCCGCTTCGCACTGCTGAATGACGATATTATCCGTCTTGGGTTCACCACCGGCCTTCAGCCACGCGTGGCAGGTGCCGAGCGTCGGGTGCCCGGCGAAGGGCAGTTCGCGTTCCAGCGTGAATATTCGGACACGATAATCCGCGTCCGGGTTTGTCGGCGGCAGCAGGAAGGTCGTTTCGGACAAGTTGAACCAGCGCGTGATGCGCTGCATCGTTTCCGTGTCGAGATCGTCCGCAGCAAAGACCACCGCCACCGGATTGCCCGAGAACGGTCCGCTGCCGAACACGTCGACCATCTGGAAATCACGCATCGGCCACCCTTCCCCGTTCAGCGCATCAGCACCAGTTCTTCCGCCATCGTCGGATGCAGCGCCACCACCGCGTCAAAGTCCGACTTCTTGAGTCGCGCCTTCACTGCGATCGCCGCCGCCTGCAGAATCTCCGGAGCTTCCGGCCCGATCATGTGGATGCCGACAATCCGCTCGCTCTCGCCGTCGACCACCAGCTTGTAGAGCGAGCGTTCGTTGCGTCCCGCCAGCACATTCTTCATCGGCCGGAAGTCGGACGTATAGACCTTGACCGAACCAAGCTTGTTGCGCGCCTGCCCCTCTGTCATCCCCACGGAGGCAAGCGGCGGATGGCTGAAGACCGCGCTTGGGATGCAGCCATAATCCACCGTCCGCGGCTTGTTGCCGAAGACGGTATCGGCGAACGCATGCCCTTCGCGGATGGCCACGGGCGTCAGCTGCACGCGATCGGTGACATCGCCGACCGCGTAGATCGACGGCACCGACGTGCGATTATTCTCGTCGACCTTGATCTCCCCGCGCTCACCAAGCTCCATGTCCGCTGCCTCCAGCCCAAGGCCTTCGATGTTCGGCCGGCGGCCGATCGCGAACAGCACCGCATCGGCATCCATGTCCTCGCAGCCTTCCATGCTCAGGCGCAGCGATCCATCCCCGTTGGGCGCGATCCTCTCGAACATCGTATTGAAGCGGAAGTCGATGCCCTTCTTGACGGAGATCTGCATCAGCCGGTCGACGATCTGCTGGTCGTAACCGCGCAGCAAAGTCTCGCTGCGGTTCACCAGCGTCACATGGCATCCAAACTGGTGGAACACCCCGGCGAACTCATTGGCGATGTAGCCGCCGCCCGCGATTACGATCCGCTTGGGCAGTGTCTCGAGGTGAAAGACCTCGTTCGAGCTGATTGCATGCTCGATTCCCTCAATGTCCGGCATCAGCGGGCGTGCACCGGTGGCGATCAAGATCTTCTCGGCCGTCACGATGCGCCCTGAAGTCAGCCGCACCTTGTTCGCGCCCGCAAGCTCCGCACGCTCGGCGAAGATGGTCACGTCATGATTGTTGAGCGTATCGGTGTAGGCGCCCTCGAGCCGCGAAACCTCGGCGAGCACATTGTCGCGCAGCACCGCCCAGTCGAAGCGCTTCTCCGGCACGTCCCAACCGAACATCGCCGCGTCGTCGAGGTCCTCGGCAAAATGCGCGCCATAGACGAGCAGCTTCTTCGGCACACAGCCGCGGATGACGCAGGTGCCGCCGACCTTATATTCCTCGGCGATCGCAACTTTCGCGCCATGGGCCGACGAAACGCGCGCGGCACGGACCCCGCCCGATCCGGCGCCAATGACGAACAGATCGAAGTCAGCCATCAGACCTGCGCCCGCTCCATCAGCGCGAGCGTCGACGGATCGAACTCCCCGCCTCCGCTCGCGAGGCTGTTCGCGATCTGCTTGCCGAGCTCGACGCCGAACTGGTCGAACGGGTTGATCCCGAGCAAGACCGCATTCGCGAAGGTGCGATGCTCGTAGAAAGCGAGCAGCGCGCCAAGCGTCCGTGCGTCGAGCTTGTCCAGCAACACGGTCGCGCTCGGACGGTTGCCCGCATAGCTGCGCTGCGGGTCGTCGCTCTGTCGCCCCTGCATCAGCGCCGCGCCCTGGGCGAATGCGTTGAGCAGAAGCTGGCGGTGATGTTCAGGGTCCTGCGCGTCCTCGCCTTCGCGCACAGCCACAAACTCGATCGGGATCATGTGCGTACCCTGGTGGAGCAGCTGGAATACCGCATGCTGTGCGTCGGTGCCGGTGCCGCCCCACGTGACCGGCGCGCTCGGCTGGTCGAGCGGGCTTCCGTCGGACCTCACCGACTTGCCGTTCGATTCCATCTCGAGTTGCTGCATATAGTCGGGAAGCAGTCGCAGCCGCTCATCATAAGCGAACAAAGCGCGGGTCTGGCATTTCAACCGCTGGACGTAGAGCTGGTCGGCGAAAGCCGCGATCAACGGAACATTCTGCCGGACATCGGTGAAGCGGAAGTGACGGTCCATTTCGGCCGCGCCTTCCAGCAATTCCTCAAACGCATCCCAGCCGAGCGCGAGCGCCGCTGACACGCCCACGGCGCTCCATAGCGAATAACGACCCCCAACCCCTTCCGCGAACTGCAGGATGCGCGTCTCGTCGATGCCCTGAGCGACCGCATTCTCGGGCTTGGCCGTGACCGCGACCAGGCGACCTTCGGGATCACCTACGCCAGCGTCGCGCATCCACTGCAGCGCTGCATTCATGTTCGCCAGGGTCTCGGCGGTCGTGAAAGTCTTCGATACGACCACAATCAGCGTCGTGTGCGGATCGAGGTCTTCGACCGCGTCATCCACCGCTTGCCCATCGATGTTCGAGAGGAAGCGGACGTGGATTTCCTGCCCGCCGCGTCCAAGCGCATCGACCAGCAGCGCGGGCCCGAGTACCGATCCGCCGATTCCGATGTGAAGCACTCCGGTCAGCTCGCCGAACGCCTCACCTTCCACCGCATCGACCAGCGCGCGAACGACCTGCCGCCGCGCGGCGGCGAGATCGACCGCTTCGGGAGCCCCGTTCCCGCGCTCCGCGACATGCTCGGCGGCCCTGCCCTCGCTCGGATTGACGATGCCGCCCGAGAACAGCGCCTCACGCGCCGAGTTGAAGCCGCTCTCCTCGGCAAGCTTCAGGAAGGACGTGATCAGCGCATCGTCGAGATGGGTCTTCGACAAGTCGAAGTAGATTCCGGCAAGCTCAAAACTCAGCTTCGAAAGCCGCTCCGGGTCCGCCGAAAACAGCGCCTGCAAGGATTGAACGTCATGAGTTTCGATTGCGTGCCAAGCTGTATCTGTCATGGCGCGCCTCATAAACTCCGCCCTTCCAAAAGCCAGAGCCGCTTGACGGCTGCGCGCCAGACCGAAAGAAGCGCCCGATGGCATTTCCCCTGACAGCACGCCGCCGCACGAGGACCAAAGGCGCCGCCAAGAAGGATGGCGGCATTATCCGCTTCCTCGTCACCCTCGCGCTGCTCGCCTGGTTCGTGCGCAGCTTCATCTTCGCGCCCTTCTACATTCCATCGGGCTCCATGCTGCCGACGCTATACGTCGGCGATTATCTGTTCGTCGCGAAATGGCCTTACGGCTATTCGCGCTACAGCTTCCCGTTTCAGTTCCCGTCGTTCGAAGGCCGCATATTCTCGCACCTGCCGAAGCGCGGCGATGTGGTCGTGTTTCGCCACCCGGTCGAAAATGAGGACCTGATCAAGCGGGTGATCGGACTGCCCGGCGATACGATCGAGGTGAGCAACGGCCAGCTCGTGCTCAACGGCAAGCTGATCCCAAAGGAGGACCTCCCTCCGGTTGCGATTCCGATGAGCCCGAACAGCCCGTGTAAGGTCGCCGCGGGCGCGACGGCGATGGCCCGGGCCGGAGCCTGCCTCTACCCCGCCTTCAAGGAAACGCTACCGGGCGGGCCCTCCTATACCGTGCTCGACCAGGTCGATCTGCCCGAGGCCGACCACTTCCCGCCAACCACGGTTCCCGACGGGTTCGTGTTCGTGATGGGCGACAATCGTGATGACAGCGCCGACAGCCGGTTCCAGCCGGCCCAACGCGGCGTCGGCTTCCTTCCGGTGGATAACATCGTCGGCCGTGCACTTGTCACCTTCTGGTCTACCGATGGAAGCGCCTCCTACTGGAAGCCGTGGACCTGGTTCACTGCGCTTCGCGGCAGCCGCATCGGCAATGGCTACACCGGGACGCCCGATGACGACTGAGGAGTTCGTCCGCACCCAATTGGGCCACACGCGCCGTGACCAGTCCCTCTTCGACCGCGCTCTGACCCATTCGAGCCTGGGCAAGGACAGCTACGAACGCCTCGAATTCCTCGGTGACCGGGTCCTCGGTCTCGTGATCGCGCGCTGGCTCTACGAAGCTCACGCAAGCGAGCCCGAGGGCAAGCTTTCCCGCCGCTACAATGCCCTCGTCGCGCGCGAGACCTGTGCCGAGGTCGGCCGCAGGATCGGCCTTCCGCCGCTTATCCGGCTCGGCAAGCAGGCGCGGGAAGATGGAGCCAATCAGAGCGATAATGTCGTTGGCGACGTGGTCGAGGCGCTGATCGGCGCCCTTCTGCTCGACGGCGGTCTCGATGTTGCGGAAGCCTTCATCCGTTCGGCCTGGGGCGACTTACTTGAAGGACAGGGTCGGGCTCCGCACCATCCGAAGTCCGCGCTCCAGGAACTCGCCGCGGCCCGCAACCTCGGCAGCCCGCATTACGAACTCGTCAGTCGCACCGGAGCACACCATTCCCCGCGCTTCACGGTCCGGGTGCTGATCAAGGGCCTTGGCGAAGCGGAAGCGGAAGGCTCATCGAAACAGGAAGCCGAAACCGCAGCGGCAGCCGCTTTGTTAGGCACCACGCAATGACCGACCAAAACCAACGCTGTGGGCTGGTGGCCGTGATCGGGGCTCCGAATGCGGGCAAGAGCACGCTTGTGAATGCACTCGTCGGGCAGAAGGTCGCGATTGTCAGTGCGAAGGCGCAGACCACGCGGGCGAAGCTGATGGGGATCGCGATTCACGGCAACGCCCAGCTGCTGCTGGTCGATACGCCCGGCATTTTCAGCCCGCGGCGGCGTCTCGACCGGGCAATGGTTCAAGCGGCATGGTCGGGAGCTGAGGACGCCGACCTGATCGTGCTCGTGATCGACGCCGCCGCCAAGCTCGGCGAGCGGGTCGAGGCGATGCTCGCGAATGTCGAGGGGCGGCCGGAACCGCTGCTCCTCGTCCTCAACAAGGTTGATATCGCGAAGAAGGACGACCTGCTGCTGCTTGCTGCGCGGTTGTCGGAGCGCCTCAAGCCGCAGGCCGTCTTCATGGTGAGCGCAACCAGCGGCGACGGCGTTGCCGACCTCAAGCAGGCGCTTGCCGATGCTATGCCCGAAGGTCCTTGGCACTTCCCCGAGGACCAGCTGAGCGACGCGACCGACCGCATGGTGGCGGCGGAGCTTACGCGGGAGCAAATCTACAACCGACTGCACTCCGAACTGCCCTATGCAACCGCGATCGAAACCGAGAAATGGGAGGACCGCAAGGACGGCTCGACCATGATCCACCAGCAGATCCTCGTCGAGCGCGACAGCCAGAAGGCTATCGTGCTCGGGAAAGGCGGATCGCAGTTGAAGGCAATCGGCGCCGCTGCCCGTGAGGCCATCTCCGAGCATCTCGGGCGCAAGGTGCACCTGTTCCTGCACGTGAAGGTCAACCCGCGGTGGGACGAGGATCGGGGGCTTTACCGGGACATCGGGCTGGAGTGGGCGGACTAGCCTAGAATTTCACCGACCCACACCGGCACCAGCTCCCCCGCGGACCCCATGCGGCTTTCATGGAAGAAGATGCTGCTCTGGCTCGGCTCAAGGTTCATCTCGAGGCAGTCAGCACCGCAATAGCGCGCCGTCTGCACGAACCCTGCTGCCGGATAAACCGCTCCCGACGTTCCAATCGACACGAACAGGTCGCATCCCTGCAGCGCCGTTTCAATCCGCTCCATCCCGTACGGCATTTCCCCGAACCAGACGATGTCCGGGCGCACGTTGCCCCGATCACCACAGGAGGGGCAGACATTCCCAGTTTCGCCGTTCGTGTCGAGCGAAGTCGAGACACCCGGCGTCCCTCGACTTCGCTCGGGACGAACGGAGTTTGGGTGCATTCTTCCATCCCAAACGAACCGCTCGTTGCAGGCCAGGCACCAACCGCTTTTCAGTTCCCCATGCATGTGGAGCAACCGCTTCGACCCCGCCCGCTCATGCAGATCATCGACGTTCTGCGTGACCAGCAGCAGCTCGCCCGGCCACTCGGCATCCAGCCGCGCCAGCGCCCGATGCGCCGCGTTCGGCTCGACGCTCGCAAGCTTCGCTCGCCGCGCATCATAGAAGGCATGCACCAGCACCGGGTCGCGTCGGAACGCCTCCGGCGTAGCGACGTCCTCGACCCGATGCCCCTCCCACAGACCGTCGGGACCGCGGAAGGTGGCAACTCCGCTCTCAGCGGACACGCCCGCGCCGGTCAGGATCACGATGTTGCGAATGTCCATCACGTCCCTAAACTGCCAAGCCTATGAGCGAACCGCAAATCCGCATCGGCATCGGCGGCTGGACCTTTCCGCCATGGCGCGGGACTTTTTACCCGGACAAGCTGCCGCAGTCGCGCGAGCTGGAATATGGCTCGCGGCAATTCGGCACGCTCGAAATCAACGCAACCTTCTACGGCCGGCAAAGTCCCAAGAGCTGGGAGAAGTGGGCGGCGACGGTCCCGGACGGTTTTCAGTTCGCGATCAAGGGCTCGCGGTTCTGCGTCACGCGCACCAAGCTCGGCGATGGAGCCGAGGGGATCGGCAACTTCTTCGATCAGGGTTTCGCCGCACTCGGTCCCAAGCTGGGCCCGATCTTGTGGATGTTCGCCTCGCGACGCCAATTCGATGCGGATGATATAGCGCGCTTCGTCGACCTGCTTCCGGAGCAACTCAGCGGCGTCCCGCTCCGCCACGTCATCGAGCCGCATCACGAAAGCTTCCGCGACGAGCGGTTCTTCGACCTTTGCAAGGACCGTAACATCGCAATCGTTTTCGGCGACGCCGACGAAGTCCCCTGCATCGACGAGCCCACTGCCGATTTTGCCTATGCCCGGCTCAAGCGAATGCGGGACGAAGTACCGACGGGATACGAGGCTTCCGAACTCGACGCCTTCGCAGCGCGCGCGCGCGGATGGTCTGCCGCCGGCCGCGACTCCTTCATCTTCATGATCAACGGCGCCAAGGTCCGCGCTCCCGCCGCCGCACTCGCCTTGTCGGAGCGGTTTCGCTAAGCAGCCGCAATGCGCACCGACCAGCAGCCGATCCGGATCAGCCTCATCGCGCCGAATGGCCGAATGGGCAAAGCCATTGCTGCGGCGGTCGCGGAAAACCCCGACTTCGCACTCGACCAGGATCACGGCGACGCGCTGATCGACTTCAGTGCGCCCGCCGCATTGCCGTCGAGCCTCGACCGTGCCGTTTCCGCCGGCGTTCCGATCCTGATCGGCACGACCGGCCTGGACGACCTTGCGGCCAAGCGGATCGAAGAGGCCGCGCGCGCAATCGCCGTGATGCGCGCCGCCAACACATCGCTCGGCGTCGCGCTGCTTTCGGACCTGGTCGAACGTGCGGCCCGGGTGCTCGGACCGGATTGGGACATCGAGATCGTCGAAGCCCACCATCGCCACAAAGCGGATGCTCCGTCCGGCACTGCGCTCGCGCTCGGGCAAGCCGCTGCACGCGGCCGCGGTGAGCCGATCGATGCCGACCGTGGCCGCGACGGGACCGGCCTTAAGCGCAGGGAAGGCGCAGTCGGCTTCGCGGCGGTTCGTGGAGGCACCGTTGCTGGCGACCATGACGTAATGTTCCTCGGGCCGGACGAGCGGCTGGTTCTCTCCCACCGCGCCGAAAACCGCAGCATCTTCGCTCGCGGCGCGCTCGCTGCGGCCCGCTTCCTGCACGGCAAACCGGCGGGACTTTATTCGATGCGGGATGTGATCGAAGCGGCGTGAACAAGGCGCAGGTTTTCGAATTCTACCGAAGGTTGGCCGAACTCAATCCGGCCCCGACGACCGAGCTCGAATATTCCAACCCCTACACCTTGCTCGTCGCCGTCGTCCTTTCCGCCCAAGCCACGGATGTCAGCGTAAATCTCGCCACGCGCGACCTCTTCCGGCGCGTGCAGACTCCTGAGCAGATGGTGGCGCTGGGCGAGGAGGCTATGCGGGAGCAGATCAAAACCATCGGCCTGTTCAACACCAAGGCGAAGAACGTCATCGCGCTCAGTGAAGCGCTCATCCGCGACCATGCCAGCCAGGTCCCGCGCACCCGCGACGAGCTGGAGAGATTGCCGGGTGTCGGCCGCAAGACCGCCAACGTGGTTCTCAACACCGCGTTCGGCGAAGAGACTTTCGCCGTCGACACCCATATCTTCCGCGTCGGCAACCGCACCGGCCTCGCACCCGGCAAGACTCCGCTTGATGTCGAGCTCAAACTGGACAAGCTTACCCCGCAGCCGTTCCGCCGCGACGCGCATCACTGGTTGATCCTTCACGGCCGCTACACCTGCAAGGCGCGCAAGCCGGAGTGCTGGCGCTGTCCGGTGATCGACCTGTGCCGCTTTCGTCCGAAGACGCCCCCGCCGAAGGGATCAGCGCCAGACGCGCTCGAACCGGTCGCCTAGTCCCGTCAACAGCTCATATTGCGACAGGCCGGAAGCAACGGACGCCCGCGGCAGGTCATAGTCGAGCTCGACCCAGTCGCCTTCCTTCAGCTGCGGTGCTTCGTCACAACCTAGCGCGATGAGGTCCATCGACATGCGGCCCAGAACAGGAAGCAAGGCCTCGCCCGCAAACGCCTGTCCGCGCGACGAGAAGCCGCAGAGATAACCGTCGGCATATCCGACGTTTACGGTGGCGGCTTCGGTGTCGCGGCTCGCAATGAAGGTCGCGCCATAGCCGCAGGTCTCACCGGCGCGAATGGTCCGACGCTGAACTATCTGGGCTTCCACCTTCACGACCTGGCGGATGTGCCCTTCGGCCTCGGGTCTCGGTACGCCGCCGTAGAGCGCAAGCCCAGGGCGGACGAGGTCGAAGGCATAGTCGCGCCCGAGACAGATTCCCGCGCTGTTGGCCAGGCTGTAGCGCTTGGCCGACAGTTCCGTGGCGGCCGCTCGAAAGCGGTCGAGCTGGACATTGTTCAGCTCATGATCTTCGTCCGCGCAGGCGAGATGGCTGTGCAAGGTGTCGATGCTAAGCCCGCCGAAACAGCCCGCTTCTTCCGCGCGAAGGCCAAGCCGGTTCATGCCGGTGTCGATCATCACGTCACACGGCTCGTCCGGAGCGACTTCCTTCCACCGCGCGACCTGTTCCGCACTGTTGAGGACCGGCCGCGCTTTCAACGATCGGGCGCTCTCCCCGTCATCGGGCCCAACGCCGTGAAGCACGGCGAGGCTGGCGCCGCCCGGCAATTCTCCAAGCTCGGCCGCTTCCGCCCAGTTCGACACGAAGAAATCCCGGCAGCCGGCGTCGGACAACGCAAGCACAGTCTCGCGCGCGCCGACGCCGTAGCCATCGGCCTTGACCGCTGCTCCGCAGGCGACCCCGGCGCGCTCCGCGAGCCATCGCCAGTTCGACTGAAGCGCGGAGCGGTCGATCGTCAGGCGAAGTGGGCGGTGCATTCTGCCGCCCCTAACGGCGCTAGTCTGCGCCGTCGAGCCGTGCCTTGGCGGCCGCCTCTTCCCAGTTCGCACCGTCGAAAGTCTCGACCGCAAGCCTCACCGGCGCGTCGAGGCAGTGCGCGTTGATGCTCCATGCGTGCGGGTGCGAGCGCGGCTGGTAGAAGCTCTTCACCCCGCAACGGCTGCAAAACAGATGGTCGGCCGCACCCGTGCCGAACCGATAGCTGGTCAGCGAGTCCGCGCCCGCCTCCAGCGTGAACTGATCATGCAGCACGATGATGTGCAGGAAGCCGGTGCGTCGGCAGATCGAACAGTTGCAATCGAGCGCCAGGACCGGCGGCTCCGGAACCTCGATCGTGAACCGCACCTCGCCGCAATGGCAGCCGCCTGAAACCCTCATTCAGTCGATGTAATGCGGTTCCGGCCGTTCATACAGCTCTTCATAATGGACGAGCGCCGGTTCGGGGCCGAGCCGTACCGGCTCGCCATTCCGGAACGCCCACTCCCCGCGGTCGCAATCCTTCGCTCGCACATAGCCGTTGATGTAGAAGCGTCGCTTGTGGGTGGAGCGGTTGTGGCCGGAGCCATGCACCAGATACGGGCTCCACATCACGAAGTCGCCCGGTTCTAGCACCAGGTCGACCGCCGCCGATTCTTCCAACCCAACGTCGCCAAGCGCCATGGCGGTCATTGCCGCGCCGAGCGCCTTCTTCGAGCAGTTCATGCCGAGATCGCCGCTCAAATGAGTGCCGGGAACGAAACGCATCCCACCGGACAGCGGTCCATGCGGGTCGATTGCAAGGCCGGTCTGCACATAAGAATCGCCAAGGTTACGATAGGCTGAAGGCGGGCGCCGCGAGCGGCTGTCCTGGTGCCAGGCGAATTCGCCGAGCGAGCCCGGCGCCTTCCAATGCACCTGGTTGATGATCTGCTTGAGGCTGGTCCCGAGCAAAGGCTCCAGTAGCCGCACGATCCGCCGCTCCAGCCGCACCGCGTTGAGCACCGGCTGGTGATAGGAGGGCCATTGCACCATCCGCACCAGCGGCTCGCCGTCCGCGCTCTCCGCCACATTGTAAAAGAGGTTGGAGTGCCGGAAGCTTCGCCCGTGCGCTACACCTTCGGCATAGAGCTGGTCGGTGGCAGCAGCGATCGCCTCGATCTCTTCTGCACTGAAGAGCCCGCGGATGATGGCATAACCGTCACGCCAGTAATCGGCCACATAATCGTCTTCGTTGCCCGGTCTGCGGGCCCTCAACGCCTGCGCATACCCCATGCTCTGATCTCCCGCCCCGCTTCCGAGAATACAGAAAAGCCGTTGAAATTCCACTAACTTCTCGACGGGAATGGTAGTTAAGGTCCATCGAGCCGATCTCATGGCCCGCGCTAGCTTCCAAGTCGGCAGTTCAGGCTCTATAGCCGCCGCTCTCTTCTGTCCTGGAGTTTTGACCCGCCTATGGCCCGCCGCCGCCAAATCTATGAAGGCAAAGCCAAGATCCTCTACGAGGGTCCGGAGCCGGGCACGCTCATCCAATATTTCAAGGACGACGCCACCGCGTTCAATGCGCAAAAGCGGGGGACGATCAGCGGCAAGGGCGTGCTCAACAACCGCATCTCCGAGCATATCTTCGTCGCGCTCCAGTCGATCGGCGTGCCGACGCACTTCATCCGCCGCCTCAACATGCGCGAGCAGCTGATCCGGCAGGTCGAGATCATTCCGATTGAGGTCGTCATCCGCAACGTCGCGGCAGGCTCGCTTTCGAAGCGCCTCGGGATCGAGGAAGGCACGCAGCTGCCGCGCACGATCATCGAATATTATTACAAGGACGACGCGCTCGGCGACCCGATGGTGGCCGACGAACATATCGCCTGCTTCGGCTGGGCCAGCCAAGAGGAGATGAACGACATCGCCGACATGGCGATCCGCGTGAACGACTTTCTGTGCGGGATGTTCGCGGCAATCGGTATTCGGCTGGTCGACTTCAAGCTTGAGTTCGGCCGTGTGTGGGACGGCGATTACGCCCGCGTGATCCTCGCCGATGAGATCAGCCCGGACGGCTGCCGCCTGTGGGACATGAAGTCGAACGAGAAGCTCGACAAGGACCGCTTCCGCCAGGACCTCGGCAAAGTCGAGGAAGCCTATCAGGAAGTCGCCCGGCGCCTTGGCCTGATGCCGGAAGGCGATGACAATGCCGTCCTCGACCTCGACAGCCACCGCAAGAAGCGCGGCAAATAGGCTTCGGTAATCGTCCCGGACGCTTGCGCGAGATTGTCGCGGTGCCGACGCACCTCAAGTTGAATACGACAGCCGTTTCGCCGCGGTGAGCCCGGGATTGCCTCACCAACTTCATTTCTACCTCTTCGCCATTCCGGCAGTGATCCTGATCGGCCTCTCCAAAGGGGGCTTTTCGGGACTCGGGGCGCTCGGCGTTCCCCTGATGGCCATCGGCATGGCCGATCCCGTGCGCGCAGCCGCGATCCTGCTGCCGATCCTGATCGCACAGGATGTCGTCAGCGTGGCCGCTTTCCGGAAGAGCTGGGATCGGCACGTGTTGATTGCGATGCTGCCAGGCGCGGTGGTCGGAGTTCTCCTCGGCTACCTACTCGCCGCCAGAGTGCGGGCGGACGGCGTGATGACGGTACTCGGCGCCATCACCCTGCTGTTCGGCGCCTACCGTCTGTGGGTGGAACGTGGCGGACGAATCCAGGCGTCTTCGAAGTCCCCGCCGATCGTCGGCAGCCTGTTTGGGATCGCTGCAGGGTTCACGAGCCAGATCGCCCACGCCGGCGGTCCGCCGTTCCAGATGTGGGTGATGCCGAAGAAGCTGGATCGCGACACATTCGTGGGCACGTCGGCAATCTTTTTTGCCGTGCTGAACTGGATCAAGGTCCCGGCTTACGTGGCGCTCGGCCAGTTCACCTGGGCCAATGCCCTCACAACGCTTGTGCTGCTCCCTGTTGCCGTGCTGGCCAGCCTCGCGGGCGTCAATCTGGTACGCAGGTTCTCCGGTGAACGGTTCTACGCAATCATCTATCTGCTGATGATCGTCGCAGGGGCAAAGCTGGTGTGGGACGGCATCGCTTGAAGCGGCAGCCTACCAGTTGAAGAGGGTCCCGTCCTCAAGCCGGTTCACGGGCAGATAGGCCCGCTTGTAGGGATGGCGAGCGGCCAGTTCCTCGTTGATATCGACGCCAAGGCCGGGCGCTTCGCCGGGATGCATCATGCCGTCTGCGAAGCTGTACGCGTGCGGAAAGACTGCATCGGTCTCTTTCGTATGGCGCATATATTCCTGCACCCCGAAGTTCGGCACCGACAGGTCGAAGTGGAGCGCTGCCGCCATCGTGACCGGCGACAGGTCGGTTGCCCCGTGGCAGCCGGTGCGCACGTTATACATGTCGGCAAATGATGCGATCCGGCGCAAGTGCGTGATTCCACCCGCATGCACGACGGTCGCGCGGATATAGTCGATCAATTGCTCCTGGATGAGCTGCTTGGCATCCCAGATGCTGTTGAAAATCTCCCCTACGGCAAGCGGCGTCGTCGTGTGCTGGCGAACAAGGCGAAAGCTGTCCTGATTGTCGGCGACCACCGCATCCTCGAGCCAGAACGGGCGATAGGGCTCAAGATCCTTGCCGAGCCGTCCCGCCTCGATCGGCGTCAGGCGGTGGTGGGCATCGTGGAGAAGGTGCACGTCCCAGCCGAGAGCATCGCGCGCCGCCGCGAACAGCTCCGGCACAGTCCGCATATATTTTTCCGTCGACCAGACATTCTCGGTCGGAAGATCGGCATCCGCGGGCTCATAGAAGAACTTGTCTTTCGAAACGCCGTAGGTGGAGGCGAGCCCCGGCACGCCGCTCTGAATGCGGATCGCCTTGTAGCCGAGTTCCTTATATTCGAGCGCGCGCTCGACCGTCTCGGCGACATCCCGACCATTGGCATGGCCGTAGACCATCACGCCTTCGCGCGACGCTCCGCCGAGCAGCTGGTAGAGCGGAAGGCCGGCGGCCTTCCCCTTGATGTCCCACAACGCCATGTCGACCGCAGCGATTGCCGACATCGTCACCGGCCCGCGCCGCCAGTAAGCGCCGCGATAGAGGAACTGCCAGACGTCCTCGATGCGGTGCGCATCGCGGCCGATCAGGCACGGAATGACGTGGTCATTGAGGTAGCTGGCCACCGCCAGCTCGCGTCCGTTGAGGGTCGCGTCGCCAACTCCACGCACACCGTCCGACGTCTCGATGACGAGCGTGACGAAGTTCCGCCCCGGGCAAGTGACGACAACTCTGGCGGACGTGATCTTGAGCATTGAACCCCCGACAGGACAGGACAGGACAGAACGGCGCGCGCCGCCGCGGACTGACGATCCGCAGCAAGCTTCCTCGTGATCCTTCTGCCCCTCACATAAGTCGCTGGGATTGGTCTAGAGCTTTTAAGATTGAATGCGGCCCATCGCCGCACGCCGCTGCATGCGCTTAGTACGTCTGCCATACTCGCGCGACCGCCGCTTGTCTGATTTCCCGCCCCGCAATGCCGGTCGATGATTTGGTGGGACGGCATCGAAGCTACAGCGTCTCCAATGATCTGCCGCATCCATGGCCCGTTGGGTCAATCCCCTGCCCGAGCAGCGCTGCATTGCGCCTCGCCGACGTGCGCGGCGGGCGGGGCAACCGCTGCATGCCGGCGAGCACGGTCGGCATTGGCTGTCGCGAACGAAGCCCGGTTCCTAGATCCCCAGCATTCCGTTGAAATCTGCATCGGCGGGACGGTCGCTTTACGGACGCCGATGATTCCGATCTCCTCCGACTCAATGAGGCGCGTTGCGGCCTGTCCCTTGGGAAGCAGGCGCGCAAGCGCAACCGCCGCCATCCAGCCGACTGTGCCGCTACCGACGCAGAATGTTGCGGATTCGATCGTCGCCCATGGACGACCACTCTGGCCCGAGACACGCGCCGGGCGACAACTCGCGGGTTTTCCGCGCGTCTACCGGGGAGAGTGGCAGCCGCGCGGAACCATGAAACCTTTAGAAGGGGAACGATCGCGAACCACCCGCTCGCAGCCGCAGCCACTCCCTGCCCTCCGTTCCAGCTGTCTGACTTCGGGTTCCTGCCGCATTTTGTATGTAAAAGCGGGTTCTCGCGTCTTATTGCACGCGATCGTCAGATTTGGAAGTGATTTTCACATTTGATGACCCCGCTCGCGAAAATTGCTAAGCCGTTGCGGACGCGTGCAAGAATCGCCTTCCCCGGCCAACGTGACGCTTCATTGTTCTTGAATAAGCACGCGGATGTAGCATTTCGAGCACAGCTCCTGTGCTGGCGGCGCAGCGTCAGCACTCAGCGTCAACCCGCTAGCGGTCGATCATTCCAATTCGGAGTCAGCCGGCTCGTAACTATAGCCGAGGCCCGAAGACACATCGGCTGCGGCCTTGCGGAGGAGATCCTTGAGCTCGTCGTAGTTCGACTTCTGCGAGCCATCGATACGCGTGAGGAACGGCACGGTCAGGGCTGCGGCGACTCGACCGTCGACCCCGAACACCGGGAAGCTGACATCCCGCACACCGGCCGTGCGCGGGCTCGGCATGGTTTCATAGCCACGCTCTCGAACCTTCGACAGGATGTCGTTCAACTCAGCCTTCGTGAGCCCGGCAGGCCAGGAAACCTTGGACAGCGTCTCCTTGACCCGGTCCGGGTCGCAAAAGGCGAGCAGCACATGTCCCGAACTGCTCGTCATCAGGTTGACCTTCGTCCCGAGACGAACCGCGAAGCCGCTTCGTGCGGGGCTTTCCTGTCGCTGAACAACAAGACCTTGGGTCTCGTGCTGGACGACGAGGTGGCACGATTGTTCAGCGGTACGGGACAGCGAATACATGATCGGCGTCGCCACATGGCCAAGCTCGCGCGCGGGCGTGGCGCGATAGGCAAGGTCCAGCATCTTGTAGCTCACGCGATAGCGGTCCGTGCCCGGCTCCTTGTAGAGCCACCCGCGCCGTTCCATCACAATGATCATGCGGAAGATCTGACTGATCGAAAGCCGCAGGCGACCGGCGATTTCGCTGATGGTCAAGCCGTCCGGGACCGTGGCGAGCAGCTCAAGGACATCGAAGCCCTTTTCGAGCGCAGGCGCTGAATAGGACGTGCGCGACCCGCGCGGCGTGGAATCGCTCGACTTCGGGTCTGCCTCGGCCATGGCAGCGTTGGCTACATCCGCTATTCAGCGGGCGCAAGCGCTTCACGACTGACCGTTTGGTCAGCTTGCGCTGCGTGCCGAAATTTTCGGGGGTTCGGCTCCTGTCGGCTTGCCCGTCTGCAGCAGTCTCAAGTTGAACTTTTCGACGAACCGACAGCCGAACTGCGTGCCTTTACCCCAGCGGACTTCGGCGGCGATCACGCCGCCAGCGCCGAAATCGAGCCCGATCGGCGCTCCGACGGGAAACTCCTCGCGGCACTCGACCAGCGCTCCGCCCGACGAAATGTTACGCAAACGGGCTCCGATCACCCGTCCTTCGTGATGGATTAGCGCGGCCCTGATGATCCGCACGCGCTGCTCGCGCGGCGGGAGATGTGAGTCAGGCAAGGCTGCGCTGCCCTTCACCGCAAGTGCAGCGGCATCCTCGGCCGGCATGGGCTTGCCGAACAGATAGCCTTGGACGAGCGAGCAGCCGAGGTCGCGGACGAGCTGAAGTTCCTCCTTGGTCTCGACCCCTTCCGCGGTCGTCTGCATGTGGAGGTCGGAGGCGAGGCCGACCATTGCCCGGATGAGGGCCGCATTGCGGCTCGCCGGGTCGGACGCGCCGCTGACGAAGCTCCGGTCAATCTTGATCTTGTCGAACGGAACGCGCTGCAAATAGCTGAGCGACGAATAGCCGGTCCCGAAGTCGTCCAGCGCCAGCTTGACGCCGATCGCCTTGAGCGCGTCGATCATCTCGTGGACATGCTCGTCGTTGCTGAGGAACACGCCTTCGGTGATCTCCAGCTCAAGCCGTTGCGGCGGAAGGTCGACATGGCCGAGCGCCATTCGAACCATTGACGGCAGCCCCGGAGACTTGAACTGCACCGGGGACAGGTTGACCGCGATCGTGATGTGCGGCGGCCACTTGGCGGCCTCTGCGCAGGCGGTACGGAGCACCCACTCGCCGATCTCGTCGATCAGGCGAAGCTCCTCGGCGAGCGGGATGAATTCGGCCGGGCTGACCGGACCGCGCTCGGGATGGTCCCAGCGGATCAGCGCCTCGAAGCCGGTGACGGCCTCGCTCGAAGCGTCGACGCACGGCTGATAGACCATCCGCAGCTGGCCCTTTTCGAGCGCCAGACGGAGGTCGGACTCCATTAGCTGCCGCTGCCGTGCGGCCTCGTGCATTTCGGGAGCGAAGAAGCGGTAGCAGCCCTTCCCCGCGGCCTTGGCCGCATAGAGCGCAAGATCGGCGTCGCGCATCAAGTCGTCCGACTTGCGGTCGTCATAATCGGACGCGACGATCCCGACCGACGTGCCGATCGACACTACGGTGCCGTTGATCGTGTAGGGCCGTGAGACACTGTCGATGATCGTCTGGGCCAGTGCCCCAAGTTCGGTTTTGTCCGACATGGTCGGAAGAACGATCTGGAATTCGTCTCCCCCAAGGCGGCCGACCTGCCCCAGCTTGGCGACTGCCTCCTGGAGCCGCAGCGACACCAGCCGCAGCAACGTATCTCCGGCGGGATGGCCGAGCGTGTCATTGACCGCCTTGAAGCGGTCCAGGTCGAGCAGGAACAGCGAACAGCGATGCTTGCGACGGGCTGCTCCAACGAGCGCGTCATCGAGCGCGCGGCGAAGCATTTCCCGGTTTGCGAGCCCGGTCAGCGAATCCTGCCGCGCAAGGCGGTCGAGCTCGACTTCGGACTGGCGCATCTTCGTGAGGTCCGATGCGAAGCCGCGGAAGCCGAAAAAGCGACCGAACTCATCATGAACCGGAGCGCCGGTGATCGACCACCAGGTCTCGTCCTTTGTCTTTGCTCGGACGATCAGATCCTTGAAGGCGACGTGCGACGAGAGGTAGAATCCGAGCGTGCGCTCGGATGCCGCGCTCGCGCCGCTCTCGCCTGAGTCTGTCGAAACGAGGTCGGAAAAGGGCCGCTGAAGAAGGTCTTCGGGCTGCCTGCCAACCGTCGTGGCGACGCTGTCGCTCACATAGGCGAGATTGCCGTCGCGATCACTTTCCCAGAACCAGCCCTTACCGCTATTCTCGAACGCCTGGAGGAGCTTTTCGGCGCGATCGGCAGAGGCACGCGCGTCCGCCTGCGCTTCATCCGCGCCGCGCCCAGTCCTCAACAAGTCGCGAAAATTGGCCACCACTGTTCCTCGTGGCGAACAGCTTTGCCCGGATATGGTTTAAAGTCCGTTAGGCCTGGGCCGGTTCAGACGAGCTTTCCGCGGCCCATGCCCCAATATTTGAGGCCCGCCCGCTCGGCTTCCGCCTGGTCGTACACGTTGCGCAGATCGACGAGCACCTTGCCCCGCATCGATCCAGCGAGCTTCTTGAGGTCGAGAGCGCGGAATTCGTCCCATTCCGTGATGATTACCAACGCGTCGGCGTCGCGGGCGGCGGAATATGCGTCGGAGGCGAAGTCCACGTTCGCCATGATCTTCTCGGCCTGCTCGCGAGCGACGGGGTCAAAGGCGGCAAGTTGCGCTCCGCCTTTTGACAGGCCCGCGACGATCGGTATCGATGGGGCATCGCGCATGTCGTCGGTGTTCGGCTTGAACGCGAGTCCTAGAAGCGCAATCCGTTTGCCCGCGACCGAACCCCCAAGAGCGCGCATGACGCGCCCCACCATCTGTTCCTTGCGGCTGTCGTTTACCTCCACGGTCGTCCGGACGATGCGCTGATCGACACCGGCCTTCTCCGCGGTCTGGAGAAGCGCAAGCGTGTCCTTGGGAAAACAGCTTCCGCCATAACCCGGACCGGCGTGCAGGAACTTCGGCCCAATGCGATTGTCGAGCCCGATCCCGCGAGCCACGTCCTGAACGTCCGCGTCCACCGCCTCGCACAGATTGGCGATCTCGTTGATGAAGCTGATCTTGACGGCCAGGAAAGCATTCGCCGCATATTTGGTCAGCTCCGCGGTCCGGCGTCCGGTGAACAGGATCGGCGCACGGTTCAAGAACAGCGGGCGGTAGATTTCCTTGAGTACCTCGACCGAACGCTCGTCCTCGGCTCCAACCACGATCCGATCCGGGTGCTTGAAATCGGCGATGGCCGCGCCTTCGCGCAGGAATTCGGGGTTGGAAGCGACGGACACGCCATCGATGCCTTCTTCACCGAGAATCTCGCAAATGCGGTCGCCAGTCCCCACCGGCACGGTCGATTTGGTAACCAGCACGGTGCCCGGTTTCACGTGCGCCGCAAGCTCGCGCACGGCCTCATAGACGAAGGTCAGATCCGCATGTCCATCGCCGCGGCGCGCAGGAGTTCCGACCGCAATGAACACGGCCTCGGCATCCTTGACGCCTTCGGCAAGGTCGGTCGTGAAGCTCAAGCGTCCGCGCTCGACATTGGCTTTGACGAGATTGTCGAGACCGGGTTCCCAGATCGGCATCCGGCCGGCGTTAAGGCCGTCGATCTTAGTCGAATCCTTGTCTACGCAGACGACCTCATGCCCGAAGTCGGCGAAGCAGGCGCCGGAAACGAGCCCGACATAGCCGGTACCGATCATCGCAATACGCATTCAGGTCTTCCCTGCTCAGGACTTCGTTAGATGTCGCGGGTCCTTAACGAGGCCGACCTTCAAAGAACAGGCTCGGCTGCGGACCAGCGACAGAGAGCCTCGATTTCGCCTCGAAACAAGGTTATAGGCCCGCATCTTCCGATGAACACGATCATTCTCCCCAAAGCCCCGCGCGTGGGCCTGGTCTCGCTCGGCTGTCCCAAGAATTTGGTCGACAGCGAGCGGATCATGACCAAGCTGCGCTCCGACGGCTATGCGATGTCGCCCGACTATGCGGGCGCGGATGTCGTGCTGGTCAACACCTGCGGCTTCCTCGACAGCGCCAAGGAAGAAAGCCTTGAAGCCATTGGCGAGGCGATATCTGAGAACGGGCGCGTGATCGTTACCGGCTGCATGGGCAAGGAAGCCGAGGTCATCCGCACCCGCTTCCCCAACGTCCTCGCGGTCACTGGTGCACATCAATATGAGGAAGTGGTCGGAGCGGTGCACGAAGCGGCGCCGATGCCGCCGAACGCCTTCCTCAATCTGGTTCCGGAAAGCGGCCTGAAGCTAACGCCGCGCCACTATAGCTATTTGAAGATTTCCGAGGGCTGCAATCACCGCTGCGCCTTTTGTATCATCCCCAGCTTGCGCGGCGATCTCGCCAGCCGGCGGCCCGACGCCATCCTGCGTGAAGCCGAAAAGCTGATCGCGGCGGGTACCAGGGAACTGCTGGTCATTAGCCAGGACACATCGGCTTACGGTGTCGACCTGAAACATGCCGCCTGGCCCTGGAAGGGCGGAGAAGTGCGCGCCCACATGACCGACCTTGCCCGCGAGCTGGGGAAGCTCGGTGCATGGGTGCGCCTCCACTACGTTTATCCTTATCCGCACGTCGACCGGATCATCCCGCTGATGGCCGAGGGGTTGGTCCTGCCCTATCTCGACATCCCGTTTCAGCACGCCAGCCCGAGCGTCCTGAAGGCGATGAAGCGCCCGGCCAATGAAGCGAAGGTGCTGGAGCGTATTCGCACCTGGCGTGAAATTTGCCCCGAGATCGCAATCCGCTCGAGCTTCGTCGTCGGCTTCCCGGGTGAGACCGAGGCCGACTTCGAATATCTGTTGCAATGGCTTCAGGAAGCGCAGCTCGATCGCGTTGGAGCGTTCCGCTTCGAGCCGGTCGAAGGAGCCGCCGCCAACGCTCTGCCCAACCATGTTCCGGATGAAGTGAAGGAAGATCGCTACGCCCGGGTGATGGACCTCACTGCCCGCATCAGCGCCGAAAAGCTTGCCGCGAAGGTCGGCCGCACGCTCGATGTGATCATCGATGCGGTCGACACGGAAAGTGGCGGGGCAACGGGCCGTTCAAAGGCGGATGCTCCGGAGATCGACGGCGAAGTCCACCTCCGCGACGCCGCCCACCTTGCGCAGGGCGACATCGTGCGAGTGAGGGTCGAGGACAGCGACGAGCACGACTTGTTCGGAGTGCCGGTCTAACTGCACTGCTGCGCGCTCGTTAACGCGCGGCAGATCCGGCGAGCAATACCTTGCAGCCAACATGACGTGAACGCCTTGCCTGCCCGTCGGCGCTCCCCTAACCGCCGCAGCCGATGTGCGCCCGCCGCTTCCTGATCGCGATTTTCATATTGACCCTGCTGGTGGCCGCCGGCGCATTCGCGATCTTCCAGTTCGGCCAGCAAATCCTGCTCCGGACCGAGGCTACGCCCAAAGGCCATTATACGCCGCCTGCCGACCGCAGGCTTGACTATTCCGATGCGGCGTCTTGGATTGCCCGGCCGGGCATGAGTCCGAATCCTGCCGAGTGGCTGCCGGACGGCGCGCCGTCGCCTGCGGCCACGGGATCGGCAGCGATCTTCTACATCCACCCGACGACCTATTTGCAAAACGATCGCTGGAACGCGCCAACGAATGACACTGTCGGGCGGCAGAAAGCGGTTCTGTTCGTCCAAACCCAGGCGAGCGCGCTTGCACCTGCGGGGCAGGTCTGGGCGCCGCGCTACCGACAGGCTGCCTACGGAGCGTTCCTCCTGAACAGCAAGGATGCTCAGGCGGCGCTGAACCTTGCTTATGCGGATGTGCTCCGCGCGTTCGACCGCTTCATCGTCGAATCCGCGGGTCGCCCGATCATCCTCGCCGGGCACAGCCAGGGCGCGCTGCACCTGCTTCGCCTGCTCAAGGAGCGGGTTGCAAACAGCGCACTCAAGCAGCGACTCATTGCCGCTTATGTCGTCGGCTGGCCGATCAGCGCCAAAGCGGATCTGCCTGCGCTTGCCCTTCCCGCCTGCGGAAGTCCTGAGCAGACGGGCTGCATCCTGTCCTGGATGAGCTTCGGCGAACCGGCGAACCCGAACCTTGTGCTTCGAACCTATGAAGGCTCAGCCGGTTTCGCCGGCGTGAAGAGGTCGCGCGAGGACATGGTCTGCGTCAATCCACTGACTGGGACCCAAGATGGCGCGGCACCCGCCTCAGCCAATCCGGGCACGCTCGTCCCGGCCGCCAACCTGAGCTCGGCAACACTGGCGCCAGGCCTGGTAGGCGCTCGGTGCGAGAAGGGGCTGCTGTTCATCGACGGCGACATCCCGCCGCTCGGCCCCTACGTGCTCCCCGGCAACAATTATCACGTCTATGATTATGCGCTGTTCTGGGGCGCTATTCGCGAGGACGCCCGCCGCCGGGCGGAAGCGTTCGCAAAACGATGATCACTTCCAGCGCTCATGAGTTCGCCATGGCACTGAGCGAGGGGGGCAAGCTGGGCGGGCTGGACGTCGGGACAAAGACCATCGGGCTGGCCGTGTGCGATGTCAGCTGGAGCTTCGCCGGCCCGTCCGACACTATCAAGCGGACGAAGTTCGCTGCCGACATTGCAGCATTGGGTCGTTTCGTCGAGCGCGAGCACGTCGCCGGTATCGTCATCGGATTGCCGCTCAACATGGACGGGACCGACAGCCCACGCACGCAGTCCGTCCGCGCATTCGCCCGCAACCTCGCCAAGCTCCAGCTGCCGATCCTGCTGTGGGACGAACGCTGGTCGACCCAGGCGGTCGAGCGGGCAATGATCGCGGCCAACGTCAGCCGTGCCAAGAGAGCCGAGGCCGTCGACAAGCTCGCGGCAGCGCACATCCTCCAGGGTGCGATCGATGCGCTGGCCAAGCTGCCCCCGGCCAGCTAGTCGAAGCGCTCGTGAGCCTCACGTCCATCGATTCGCTGAGCGACGACCAGATCGCGATCATCCTCGATCGCGGCGCGTTCTGGTTCGAATTCAACCGCGGAGTCCGCCGCGCCGCGCAGACGCTCGCCGGCTTCACGGTCATGAACGCCTTTTTCGAAAATTCGACGCGGACCCTGCTGTCATTCGAAATCGCTGCAAACCGTCTCGGCGCGCAAGTCGTGACGATGCAGGTCGAACATAGCAGCATCAAGAAGGGTGAGACCCTCGAGGATACGGCGCGGACGCTGAATGCCATGCGCGCCGACGCTCTGGTGGTGCGTCACGGTGAGGATGGCGCCCCTGCCCGCCTCGCCTCGATCATGGACTGCCCGGTTGTGAACGCGGGCGACGGCATCGGCGAGCATCCGACGCAGGCTTTGCTGGACGCGCTTACGATCAAGAGCCGCTTCGGACGGGTCGACGGCCTGAAGATCGCGATTTGCGGTGACATCAAGCACAGCCGGGTCGCGCGATCGAACGCCAAGCTGTTGCGGCGATTGGGCGCGGAGGTTCGGCTCGCCGGACCGCCATCGCTGATGCCGCCCCAAGTTAGCCAGACCAGCGTGGATGAGGCGGTCGCCGGGGCCGACGTGGTGATGATGCTGCGCGTTCAGCGCGAGCGCATGAGCGAGGATCTAGGCGATGCGCCGGGCGAGTTCCTGCGGCTTTACGGACTCACCGCGGAGCGGCTCGCGAAAGCCGCACCGCATGCGACCGTGATGCACCCTGGGCCGATGAACCGCGGAGTGGAGATCGAGAGCGCGATTGCCGACGATCCTGAGCGATCTTTGATCTGGCTTCAGGTCGAAAATGGCGTGGCCGTCCGCATGGCCTGCCTCGAACTGCTGGCGAAGCAGCGCGGCGCCTAGCGCATCGCGATCTGGACCGGAGCGTCGCCCGCAACGTTACGGACGAAGCAGCTTCCACCCGACCGGCGCAGTGCGATGCACAGGTTCTTCGCCTGATCCGGGCTCTGGAAGCCCTTCACCGACAGGCGATAGAAGATGTTGCGGCCGTTCTGGAAGCGGGCGCTGACCGGCATGTATGCCCGCAGCGCCGAATAGCGGCGTGCAGCGTCATTCCAGGCACTGGCGACGCGCTGCGGTGAGCCATAGGCGCCGAGCTGAACCACGGCCGTTGAGCGGCCCTGAGCCTTGAACGCGGCCGGGCGAACCGGAACCCGCGTCGGAACGAATGCAGCAGCGCGCACTGCGGGCGCTACGACGCGCGGCGCGGGCGGAGCTTTCGCCGCTGGAGCGACGTGAGCAACACGGGCCGGAGGGACCTCGACGAACGGCTCATCGTCGATGGAGAGCGCCGGAGCCGGAACTGGAGCTGCCACTGGCGGCACATAGGCCGGAGCCGCCTGTGCGACCTCCACCGGGGCGGGCGCGGTCTGGGCAGCGGCAACAACCGGCTGCGCCTCAATCGCCGCAACGGCGGTGTTCGGCTTCACGAGGACAAGGCGCGTCGGCTGGCCGGGATCCACGGCAGCCGGAGTAACGCCGGTAAGCGCTGCAATTTGGTCGGACGCACGCGCCGGCGTGGCAAAGTGCATCCATTCCTGGATACGCTGGTCGAGTTGGTCGGCGGGAACGTCCTGCGCCGCGACCGTGCGGGCAGCGGCCCAGTCACCGCTCAGCGCATAACCCAGCGCAAGGTTCTGGCGCACCCGCGCATCGGCGCCGCGGCTGCGGGCCGCCGGCTCAAGCACTGCGACGCCTTCGGCCGTTTGGCCGGCAAGCGCGAGTGCGAGCCCGTAATCGGCCGGATCGAGGATCGACCGGGCGGCGTTAAGCAAAGTCAGAGCTTCGGCCCGCTTGCCCTGCGCGATCTCCACGAGCGTCAGCTTGAGGATCAGCTTTGGCTGATTCTCGTCGAGGCTGAGCGCGTCGCGATAGGCCGATTCGGCCGACGCGAAGCGGCCGGAGGTGAAGTAGGTGTTGGCGAGCAGCGAGCGAACCTCAAAATCGTCGGGACTCTTCTCGGCCGCCTGCTCGGCGTAACTGACCGCGCCGACATAATCGTTCGCATTGAGCGCGATCAGCGCGCGGCTTGCGAAGCCCAGCTTGGACGAATCGGAGTTCCGGCTGGCAGCGTTCTGCACTCTCCCGGGAGCTGCGCAACCCGCGAGCATCGAAGCAAGCGCGACAGCGGAAATGGCAGAGCCGAGGCTGAGTCGGGACATTGGATTATCCTTTGCGATTGGCTTTCGCCGCCATGGCGTCGAGTTCGGGCATTTCGGCCAGAAGCTGGTCGAGCGCGTCGGTGACCAGTTGCTGGGCCGAACGTCCGCCGACCGCACAGGCGAGGCGAAGCTTGAGGTGGCGCGCCGGGTCGAGGCGAAGCGTGAAGGCAGCTTTGGCCTTGCTTCCCGGAGCCGAACGCGGCGCCGGTGTGCGCCGTGGAGCTGCAGCGACTGCAACCGGAGCGACGACAACAGGGGCCACCGGAACGATCACGGGTTCGGGAACCGCTTGAGCTACATAAGCCTCGGCGGTCTCTCCGGCCTCATACTGCTCGGCGGATTCTTCGGCTCCGTACAGCTCGGTGGTTTCTTCGGCTTCGTACAGCTCTTCTTCGGCTCCGTACGATTCGGTGCTTTCTTCGCCGTCGTACAATTCCGCGGTTTCGTCGATCTCGTCTTCGAGACTTTCGTCGCCGGACGTCAAGCGATCGACGATCTCCGCCTGCTGGCTGTGCACTGGTGATTGGACCGGTGTGAGCGCTGCGAGTGGATTACGCGAGGGGCCGGCGACGATTTCGTCACCGAATGCATCGTGGCTGGCATCACGGAGCGGCGAGGCAGCGGCCTTCGGGGCCTCGAAACCCATGTCGTTCCAGCCAAGATCCTCGAGACCGGCGCCGGACTGGCCGAAGCCTTGGGGCCGCATTGCGGGGCGCGCGGCGCCCTTGCGGGCCAGCAGGCCGGAGGAGAGCGATGCGAAAGCCTTTGGTTCGCTTTTCATGTGCCCGGCCTCCTACTGGCCGACCACGCGGCGGCCGAAGCCCCCGACGGGTCGTGGACTGGAGGCGGCGTTGCCCTGGGCGGCGCCCGGGGCAGCGAACACGGTTCGGCGGAAATTCTTTTCGAGACGGTCGGAAATATATTCCCACAACTCGGTCACTTCGCGGGCTGAGCGCCCGTTCGGATCGATTTCCATCACCGTTCGGCCGTCGATCATCGAGGCTGCAAAGTCGGTGCGGTGGTGGAGCGTGACCGGGGCCACGGTGCCGTGCTGGGAAAGCGCAACGGCGGCCTCATAAGTGATCTTGGCTTTGGGCGTTGCGCCGTTGACGACGAACAGAAGCGGCTTTCCGGCGCGGTCGCAGAGATCGACCGTGGCGCCGACGGCACGAAGATCGTGTGGGCTCGGGCGGGTCGGAATGACGATCAGTTCGGCGACCGCGATCACGCTCTGGATCGCCATGGTGATGGCCGGCGGAGTGTCGATCACCGCAAGGCGGAAACCTTGCTGGCGGAGGACTTCGAGGTCGGAGGCAAGACGTGCGACGGTGGTCTGGGCAAAGGCCGGCATGTCGGCTTCGCGCTCGTTCCACCAATCGGCAAGGCTTCCCTGCGGATCGATGTCGATAAGACAGACGGGTCCCGCCCCGGCCAATTGCGCTTGCACCGCGAGGTGACCGGACAGGGTCGTCTTGCCCGATCCGCCTTTCTGCGATGCCATTGCCAGAACGCGCATGCTTGTCCCCTCACCTCGTGACGTCTTCAATTGCGGCTGAGGTGACACTCAAGGCTCTAAAATCTGGTTAACATCGACACGACCTTATTGCGCCGCGGGGCAGCCCGGTGCACCTCAGCAACGGTGGAGGCACTCTATGCGTAAGTGGTTGTTTCTTCTTCCGCTGCTGGCCGTGCAACCGTCGCTGCTGGGGGCACAGTCCGTCGATGCCGGAGTTCAGGTATGGGGCAAGGGCGATTTTGGCAAGGCGGTCGAAATCTGGCGTCCGCTGGCCGAAGGCGGCGATGTCGACGCGCAATTCAATCTTGGCCAGGCTTACCGGCTCGGGCGCGGAGTCCCCGTCAACCTCGCCGCGGCGCAGACATGGCTCCTTCGCGCTGCGGAGAAGGACCATCTCGATGCCCAGACCACGCTCGGCCTGCTGCTGTTCGACAGCGGAAACCGCACCGGTGGGCTGCGCTGGCTGAGGACAGCTGCCGAGAAAGGCGATCCCCGCGCTCTGCTGGTCTACGGAACGGCCCTGTATAATGGAGACGACGTGCCCCGCGATCCGGTGCTCGCTTACGCTTATGTCAGCCGCGCCGCGGCGCAGGGCCTCGCGCCGGCCAAGGAAACGCTGGCCCAGATGGACCAGATGATTCCGCTTGCGCAGCGGAAGAAGGGAGTCGCGATTGCGCTAGCGAAGGCCAAGGGAAAAGCCATCGCGCCAGCCAAACCCGCCGCTAGTCCAACAACCAAAAGCGTTCCTGCAACGACGAAGAGCACTCCCGTAGCGGTCAAGAGCGCTCCCGTGCCGGTCAAGACGATTCCCACGCCGGTGCCCGCTTCCGCGGCTACTGGAAACTGGCGGGTACAGCTCGGAGCCTTTTCGCAGCGAGCTTCGGCGGAGGCCTTGTTTCGCAAGCTGGCTGCGGGGCCGCTGGCCGGACGTCGTCCGTTCCTCGTGCCGGTCGGCGCAATGACCCGCCTCCAGGCCGGACCCTATGAATCCCGCGCTGCTGCCGCTGCCGCCTGCGCAAGCCTGTCGGCGCGCGGCCAGGCCTGCTTCCCCGTTCAGGCGAAATGATCAACCGGCTTCGACCCAGTCCGACCGCCTGATCCCCTGCGCCCAAAGCAAGGCTTCGAGCCCGTGATGGTCGATCCGTGCATCGGCGGCTTCCGCCAGCGCCGGCTTCGCGCGATAGGCGACGCCTAGCCCGGCTTCCTCGACCATCAATTTGTCGTTGGCGCCGTCGCCTATCGCGACCACGTCCTCACGCTTCAACCCGAGCGCTTCGCGCCGCTCGATCAGCTGGTCGCGCTTGACCGTGGCGTCAACGATCGGGCCGTCGACCTGGCCCGATAACCGGTCACCACTTTGGCCGAGCCGATTGGCCTGCACCCAGTCGAAACCGACTGTCTTGCCGATCGGCTCCGCGAACGCCGTGAAGCCGCCGGAAATGAGCAGCGAGCGTGCACCGCCGACATGCATCGTGCGGACGAGTGTCTGGGCGCCCGGGTTCGGGCGGACCCGCTCGGCCAAACATTGTTCGATAACGGACACTTCGAGCCCTTCGAGCAAGGCGACGCGGGCTCGAAGCGCGGAAGGGAAGTTGAGTTCCCCCTGCATCGCGCGTTCGGTAATTGCCGCAACACGATCCTTGACGCCAACATAGTCCGCAAGTTCGTCGATACATTCCTGCCCGATGATGGTGGAATCCATGTCGGCCACCAGCAAGCGCCGAAACCGCGGCTCCTCCTGCTGGACGAACAGGTCAACCCCCTCCAGCCCAGCCAGAGCCCAGCGCGCCTGTTGAAGATCGCCGGTGAATTTCAGATCGGCCGCATCGCCTTCGTCGATCCAGGCGGCGAAGTTCGCTTGCGGATCCACATCGCGAAGCAGGCCAAGGGCGCGATCCACCAGCCTGTCATTGAGCCTTCCGGCTGCTATCAGCGTCGCAATGGCCATGCGTCCGTCGCTTCCTCCACTTGCAGTCATCGCGGGACCGACCGCCAGCGGCAAGTCCGCGCTGGCGCTCGAACTCGCTCAGCGCAGCGGCGGTGTGATTGTCAACGCCGATAGTGCGCAGATCTATCGCGATCTCCCGATTTTGAGCGCGTCGCCGTCGCCCGAGGAACTCAGCCAGGCCGAGCATCGCCTCTATGGCGTGCTCGACGGCAGCACCGCGTGCTCGGCCGCGGATTGGGCCGCGATGGCGCGGCGGGAAGTTGAGGAAATCCAAGGATCAGGCCGCCTCCCGATCCTGGTCGGCGGCACCGGCCTTTATCTTCGCACGTTGCTCGACGGGATAGCGCCGGTGCCGAGGATCAACCCTGACGTTCGGGCGCAAGTTCGGCAAGCGACTGTGGAAGAAAACCGCCGTCGGCTGATGGAGTTCGATCCGCAAGCGGCGGAGAGATTGAATGCCAACGACAGCACGCGGATCGGCCGGGCCCTCGAAGTGGTGCTGTCCACCGGTCGCACCCTCCAACAATGGCAAGAGGCAAAGGCTGGCGGGATCGCCGGCAATGTCGAATTGAAGCCAATCATTCTGCTGCCGCGCCGGGACTGGCTCTACGACCGTTGCGACCTCCGCTTTGCCCGGATGATCGACAGCGGCGGGATCAGCGAAGTCGAGCGCCTGTTAGTACGTCAGCTCGATCCGAGCCTTCCCGTGATGCGGGCCATCGGGGTTCCCGAAGTGCGCGCCTTTCTGTCGGGCGACAGCAACCGCGAGGAGATGATTGCGGCCGGCCAGCAGGCGACCCGCAACTATGCAAAGCGGCAATATACCTGGTTCGCGCACCAACCGCCGTCGGAGTGGCCGCGCTTCGGTCAGCCATTGGAGAATTCGGCAATCGGCGAAGCGCTGACCCTGCTCGGCGGCTAGCCAATACTGTCGTTTGTTACCATAGCGCGATCGCCGACGAGCGCGCGTTCGAGATAGGCGCGCTGCATCTTGCGATGGGCCAAGGCCGCGGAACTGTCCGTCGCCTGTTGCGCAAGCTCCTGCTCCTCGGCCGCACGGCGCGCAAAATAGATGCGATCCTTCTGGTCCATGGCGATGCTCCTACGCTGGGGCGCATCAATAGCAGAGCATGGCTGTCCTGTCGCCTGAACTCTTGTTCACGCAAATGACCGAACGGCCGCCAACCCGATCAACACGCCGACAATTGCGAACACGAACGAGGCGGCCACATAAGCTGCAGCGACGCCGAGCTGCCCTTTTTCAAACAGCAGCACCGCATCCACGCTGAAGGCGGAAAAGGTCGTGAAGCCACCCAGGACGCCCGTCATCAGAAACAGCCCCGCGGGATCGTTTCCGCCGGCCGACCGGGACATCAGCCATCCGGTCACGAGGCCCGCCACCAATCCGCCGATCACGTTTACGGCAAAGGTCCCCCACGGGAATTCCGGCGAAAGCCACAGCCGCGCGAACCGGTAGGTCCCAAGCCGCAGCATCGAGCCGATCCCGCCGCCGACGAAGACGAGGAGATAATTGTTCACGCGCCCCTACTTCCTCCCGAACAACTTCTCGATCTCCGAATGGCCGAGCTTCACCCAGGTCGGTCGACCGTGATTGCACTGGCCAGACCTTGGCGTCACTTCCATCTCGCGCAATAGCGCATTCATTTCGGAAACGGAAAGAATGCGGCCCGCGCGCACCGACCCGTGGCATGCGATAGTCGCCGCAACATGGTCGAGCCGGTCGCGCAAGGCGAGCGGACCGCCCATCTCCGCGATTTCGGCCGCCAGGTCGGCGAGTAGGCCGGGGACGTCCGGCGTACCTAAGGCTGCCGGAGTTGCGCGGACCAGCATGGCAGTCGGACCGAAACGTTCGATCTCCAGACCCATCTCGCCAAGCTCCGCGGCCGCGCCTTCGAGCCGATCGCAATCCGGTTCGTCGAGATCGACGACTTCCGGGATCAGGAGCGCCTGGCGGCCGATTGCGCCCCCTTCCCTCGCCTTGCGCATGCGTTCGAGCACCAGCCGCTCGTGCGCGGCATGCTGGTCGACGATCACAAGGCCGTCCTCCGCCTCGGCTACGATGTAGGTCGAGGCGACTTGCCCGCGCGCGACGCCGAGGGGGAAGCTCTGGACAGGCGCAGTGGCGGGTTCTGCGCGAGCAGCGGGTGCATGGTTGAAGAGCGCCCTCGTCTCCTGGACCGTCGCGCCCGCGAAGGCGGAAGCCGCAGCGAATTCCTGCTGTAGACGAGGAGGGCCTTCGCTCGTCGTCCACATCACCGGTGCCGCCGCCTGCTCGCGCGCCGCGCTGCGCTGGCTGGCCTCGTCGAGCGCCGCCCGCAGACCGCCGACGATCAGCCCGCGCACCGCCGCCGGATCGCGGAAGCGAACCTCGGTTTTCGCCGGGTGCACGTTGACGTCCACTTCCTCTAGCGGGACGTGCAGGAACAAGGCCGCGATCGCATGGCGGTCGCGGGCAAGCAGGTCACGGTAGGCCGCCCGAAGCGCGCCGACGAGGAGACGGTCTTTCACCGGCCGCGAGTTCACGAACAGGAACTGCTGGTCCGCCGCGCCGCGGTTGAAAGTCGGCAGGCTGATCACGCCGGTGAGTGCCAGACCGTCGCGATTGCAGTCGATGCCGATTCCGTGGCGCTCCAGCTCGTGGGCAAGCAAGGCGGCCACCCGCTGTGGCGGCTCGGCCGGCTGAAGTGAGAGGATGCGCCGCCCGTCATGGTCGAAAGTGAAGGCAACATCGGCTCGCGCCATGGCCAGCCGGCGGACGACATCCAGGCTGGCCGCATATTCGGCGCGCGGGCTGCGCAGGAATTTGCGCCGCGCGGGCACCTTGTCGAACAGGCCCTGCACGCGCACGCGGGTTCCGGGCGGAAGCGCTGCCGGCCCCTCTCCTGTCTTCTCGCCGTGATCCACCTCCATGCGCCAGCCGTCAGCCCCGCGCGGCCGGCTTTCAATCGTCAGACGAGCGACGCTTGCAATGGATGGCAGTGCCTCGCCGCGGAAGCCGAAGCTCGTGACACGGTCGATCGCGTCCTCGGGCAGTTTGGACGTCGCATGCCGCTCGAGCGCGAGCGCCATTTCCTCCGGTGCCATTCCGCAGCCATCATCCGTGACTTCGATGAGATCGAGCCCGCCGGCCGAGATCCGGACCGCGACGCTTGTTACTCCGGCATCGAGTGCGTTTTCTATCAGCTCCTTGAGCGCGCTCGCCGGCCGTTCCACCACCTCGCCGGCGGCGATGCGATTGATCAGTTCGGTCGGAAGCCTTCTTATTGACATGGGTGAGGGTCTAGCCCAATCCGGCCCTACCCGCGAAGCGCTGATTTTTAGCGGAAAATTCGGAACGCATTCATCGGGACAGGTTTAATTGTCGGTAACTGGCGGACCCTCCGCCGCAGACACCGATCAAAAGCGAGAGACGGAAAAAGGATGTTCTGGACGCGCTGGTTCAAATGGATGTCGCACGACATGGCGATCGATCTCGGGACCGCCAATACGCTTGTTTATGTCCGCGGGCGCGGAATCGTCCTCAATGAACCGTCCGTGGTCGCCATCGAAACCATCAACGGCGTCAAGAGGGTCAAGGCCGTCGGCGACGACGCCAAGCTGATGATGGGCAAGACGCCCGACCAGATCGAAGCCATTCGTCCGCTTCGCGATGGCGTCATCGCCGACATCGACGTCGCCGAGCAGATGATCAAGCACTTCATCCACAAGGTTCACGGCGGCAAGATGCGCGCCTGGCGTTTCCCGGAAATCGTGATCTGTGTCCCATCCGGATCGACTTCGGTCGAGCGCCGCGCGATCCGCGACGCCGCTTCCAATGCCGGCGCAAGCTCGGTCTATCTGATCGAGGAGCCGATGGCGGCCGCGATCGGCGCCGACATGCCGGTGACCCAGCCGATCGGATCCATGGTCGTCGATATCGGCGGCGGGACGACCGAAGTTGCGGTGCTGTCACTTCGCGGCCTCGCCTACACCACGTCCGTCCGGGTCGGTGGCGACAAGATGGACGAAGCGATCAGCTCCTACGTTCGCCGCAACCACAACCTCCTGATCGGTGAAGCCACCGCCGAGCGGATCAAGAAGGAAGTCGGAATCGCCAAGCCGCCCGTCGACGGGATCGGCAAGACGGTCCACATCAAGGGCCGCGACCTGGTCAACGGCGTGCCGAAGGAAATCTCCATCAACCAGGGCCAGATCGCCGAGGCCCTTTCGGAGCCAGTCGGGACGATCGTCGAAGGCGTTCGCATTGCGCTTGAGAATACGGCGCCGGAACTCGCCGCGGACATTTGCGACCAGGGCATCGTGCTCACCGGCGGCGGAGCGCTGCTTCAGGGCCTCGACGAAGTGCTGCGCGATGAAACCGGCCTTCCGGTGACGGTCGCCGAAGACCCGCTGACCTGCGTCGCTCTGGGCACCGGCCGCGCGCTCGAGGAAGAGCAGTTCCGCGGCGTCCTGCAAACGGCATAGGGCCCTACAGTGGCGCCTCCGCGCCCCGGCTGGTCCCGTCGAGCGCAATATAGCGTGTTCTTCGGCTTCCTGGCGCTGGTGGCCGGGATTGTCGTCGGTCTGATCCTGCTCGCGCTGTCGCTGGTTGCCCCGAAAAGCTTTCAGTCGGTCCGCGGCGCGGCATTGGACGCAACCTCTCCGATCAGCGGAGGTCTTCGTGAGGTCACCGCCACCGTCGATGGAATGTGGAACGGCGCCGGGAATTATTGGGACGCTGCTCACCAGAACGGCAAGCTGAAGCGCGAGCGCGCGATCCTGGGCCAGCAGATCATGCAGGCGCGTGCAATCTACCAGGAGAATCTGCAGCTTAAGGCGGCGCTTCAGCTGCGTGAACGCACCCGCCAGACTGTCGCCACGGGACGCATCATCGGTTCGTCGTTCAACAGCGTCCGGCGGTTCGCGATCCTCTCCATCGGCGGGCGGGACGGCGTGCAGGTCGGAATGCCGGTGCGTTCTGCCGAAGGGCTGATCGGCCGAGTGGTCGATGCCGGTTCGTTCGCGTCCCGAGTGCTTCTCGTGTCCGACCGTTCGAACATCGTTCCGGCGCGGCTGCTGCGCGGCGGCATTCCGGTAATCTCGCAGGGTCGCGGCGATGGCCTGGTCGATGTTCGTCCGCTGGAAGTTGGCCGAAATCCGTTCAAGCGCGGCGACGTGATCGTGACTTCCGGGACCGGCGGGCTCTATCCGCCCCTCGTTCCGATCGCGCGGATTGTGAAGCTCGACGATGATGGAGCGGTGGCCATCCCACTCGCGGATCCCGCCAATACCAGCTTCGCCTTGGTCGAACCGCCGTTCGAGCCCGCCGCGGTTGCCGCCGACCAGGCTGCTCCGGCGCCGGACACCCCCTGATGGTTCGTGCAGCGCTCGCGTCAAACAAGCGCATCGGCCAGGGACCGCGCTCGTTAGCGCGAGTCATCCCGGCGGCATCGGTCGTTTTCGCAATTCTGCTGTCGGCTCTTCCGATCGTTTCTACGTCGGGCTGGTACCCCGACTTCGGCTTTTTGACCCTGATCGCCTGGCGGTTGTTGCGTTCGGATCCCTGGCCGGCATGGTGGGCGGCACCGCTCGGGCTTGTGAACGATCTGATCATCGGTTGGCCGGTCGGTCAGTCGATCGCCTTCTGGTCCGCCACGATGCTCGTGCTCGACCTCGTCGATCGCCGAACCATTTGGCGCGACTATTGGATCGAGTGGGCCGTCGCCTGCCTGCTTCTGCTGATCAACGCGTGGGTTCAGTGGTGGATTGCGGCGACCGTTGGCGCAGACCTTCCCTTCCGCTCCGCCGTCCCCGCCTTGCTCATCTCCATCTTCGTCTTTCCAATTGCGGCCTGGACGGTATCGCGGATCGACCGTTGGCGGCTTGGCCGATGAAAAGCCCCAAGCGCTTCACGACCGTCCACCAGTCGATCACCTTTTCGCGGCGGATGATGCTGCTCGGCGGCGGCCAGGCCGCAATCGGAGCGTTGCTCATCGGGCGCATGACCTGGTTGTCCGTCGCACAGAACGAAAAATATCAGCTGCTGTCCGAAAGCAACCGGGTGCAGCTGATCCCGGTGCCGCCGCGCCGCGGCTGGATCGTCGATCGCCACAACAAGCCGATAGCGATCAATCGCTCGAGCTTTCGCGTGGACATCATTCCGCAGCAACTGGTCGACAAGGGCAAAGTCGTCTCGGAATTGCGCGACCTTCTGAAGCTGCCGCCGGACGAAGTCGATCGAATCAATCAGGAACTGGAACATTCGCGCGGCTTCCAGCCCGTGTCGGTCGCCGACAACATCCCCTACGACCAATATGCCGCGATCACCGTCCGTTTGCCGGAGCTGGCCGGGGTTTCGGCATCGCGCGGGTTCAGCCGATACTATCCCGCCGGTTCCGCGGTCGGTCAGCTGGTTGGTTACGTCGGCGCCGCAAATGCGACCGAATATGAGAAAGAGAACAAGAATCCCCTGCTGCTGATTCCCGGCGTGAAGATCGGCAAGGAAGGCATCGAAAAGGCCATGGAGACCACGCTCCGCGGCCAGCCCGGCGGTCAACGCGTCGAAGTTACGGCGCGCGGCAAGCTGGTGAAGGAACTCGATCCAAAACCGGATCGCAGCGGCGGGACTGTGCAGCTGACCATCGACGCAGACCTCCATACCTACGCGGCGCGGCGTCTCGGCGACCAGTCCGGATCGGTGGTCGTGATCGACGTCGCGACCGGCGACATCCTCGCGATGCCGTCAATGCCGTCCTTCGACCCCAACCAATTCTCCGATGGCATCAGCACCAATGAATGGAAGATGCTGTCGAACGACGATCATTTGCCGCTGGTCGATAAGACGACGGAGAGCCTTTACCCGTCGGGATCGACGATCAAGCCGATCATGGCGCTGGCGCTTCTCAATGCCGGAATCAATCGAAACGAGCGCGTATTCTGCTCAGGATCCTATCCGCTCGGCAACCACGTGTTCCACTGCGATGCACGCCATGGCGCGGTGAACATGACGGACGCAGTGGTCAAAAGCTGCGACATCTATTTCTACGAAATGTGCCGCCGCGCAGGTGCCGACAAGCTGTCGCCAATGATCCGATCTGTCGGTTTCGGAGAGAAGTTCGACCTGCCCTTTTCGCAGCGCTACGGAACCGTTCCCGACCCCGCCTGGCTGCAGCGCAAATATCATCGCGAATGGCAGATCTACGACACGATCAACATGTCGATCGGCCAGGGCTATGTGCTCATCAACCCGCTGCAGCTCGCAGTGATGGCCAGCCGTATCTCGACGGGACGGCGGGTAATGCCGCGGCTACTCGCCAGCAAACCCGTGGCGCCGCAACCCCATCTCGCTATCGATGCGGATCACCTGAATTTCATCCGGCAGGCGATGGAAGGCGTCGTCGATCACGGCACCGCCGCCGGTTCGAAGCTTCCGCTCGAGAACGTCCGAATGGCCGGCAAGACGGGAACCGCGCAAACACACAATCTCGCCGCCCACGAACGCGGCAACTATACGGCCTCGCAATGGAGCCTTCGCGATCACTCGCTCTTTGCTGGCTTCGCCCCGGCCGACAACCCGCGCTATGCCGTCGGGGCGATCATCGAACATGGCGGCTTCGGAGCAGCGGTCGCCGCGCCACTGGTGCGCGATACCTTGCTGTTCCTGTTCGATCGCCAGAAGGCGATCGCCGCGCTTCACTCCTTTGAGGAAAGCATCGGCGGCCCGCTCGACCAGCGTCTCGCCCGCAAGACGGCGGTGTGGCGCGCTGCCAATGGGCTCCCGCCGCTGCCGGCCAAGCCGACATGATCACGTCCGCAATCATCCCACGCCCGCTTGCAAAGCTGCCGTGGCGGCTGATTTTCCTCGTCAGCGGAATCGCTTTTTTCGGGCTGATCGTCCTTTATTCGGCTGCCGGCGGCTCATTGCAGCCGTGGGCGCTCAAGCAAGCGATCATCTTCCTCTTCTTTCTCGGCCTGGCGGTTGTCATGTCGTACCTGCCCGAAAGCCGGCTGAAGGCGACCATCTTCCCGATTTACGGAATCATCGTGCTGATGCTGATCGGGGTCGAGATCCTCGGCTTCGCAAGCAAGGGCGCGCAGCGCTGGCTGGAAATCGGACCGATGCGCCTGCAGCCCTCCGAGTTCATGAAGCCGGCAATCGCGCTCACCTTTGCGCGTTATTATGAGCTGCTTCCGGTCGGTGAGGTGCGGAAATGGCGCGCCCTGTGGCCGGCCCTGGTCATGCTCGGTTTTCCCGCAGCGCTCATTCTGCTGCAGCCCGACCTCGGCACGTGCATCATGGTCGTGCTGTGCGGCCTCACGGTGATGTTCCTCGCCGGCGTTCCGATCTGGATCTTCCTCGGCCCGGCAATCGCGGTCGGTGCCGCGCTGCCCATCATCTACCCCTTCCTCCACGGATATCAGCGCAAGCGCATCGACATATTCCTCGATCCGGAGAGCGATCCCCTGGGGGGCGGTTACCATATCGCCCAGTCCAAGATTGCGATCGGATCGGGCGGGATCTTCGGCAAGGGCTTTCTGCAAGGCAGCCAGAGCCATCTCGACTATCTTCCCGAAGGCCACACCGATTTCGTCTTCGCCACCATGGCCGAGGAATGGGGCCTGTTTGGAGGAATCATCCTCATCCTCGCCTTCGGCATGGTGATCCGCTGGGGCATGAAAGTGAGCAGCAACGCCAAGACGCGCTTCGCCCAGCTCGCCGCGGCCGGGCTTTCGGCGACCATCTTCTACTATGCCTCGATCAACCTGATGATGGTGATGGGCCTCGCTCCGGTCGTCGGCGTACCCTTGCCGCTCGTCAGCTTCGGTGGCTCGGCCGTCATGACCGTAATGATCTGCCTCGGCATCCTGATGGCGTTGGAGCGGCAGCAAAGGACGACTTCGAATCTCGCGTGACGCGTGGTCCGAAGGGCTGTTGCACCCGCGAAAGGTGCATGCTACCGGCCCGCGGCGCGCAAGGCACAGTCTTCCGGCGCACCTGCCCGACGGCAGCCCAGGTCATCTTGGGGACGCATAGCTCAGTTGGTAGAGCAGCTGACTCTTAATCAGCGGGTCCTAGGTTCGAGCCCTAGTGCGTCCACCACCTTTTCAATGACTTAGGTCAAAAACAAAGGGACCTCGCCGCCAGCATATCCGAAATGCGCAACGCGATGCGCAACAATTTTAGTCTGCGCAACCGATGTCGAATCTGGATTAGCCGTTCAGTCCAGTCGGAGCAAAAAGGCTCCCGACGCGGGCTAGCTCAGCAGGTTTGACGGCGAAGCGCTCGGGAACATGGACAATAACCTGTTCCCCATCGGGCGACAGAAGTCGTGCGCGATTGAGCCCGGCTCCCCTTGTTGAGAAATCCACCAGCGACCTAATTCGATCAGGCTGACCTCTGGAATCAGCAAGCGACAAGTGAAGCCACGTCCGACGCGGCGCGTTTCCACGAATCCGTGATCCACCAGCCGATTGAACGCCGGACCTACCGCGCTTCTACTTGCGACCGCGCGCGAAGCTAATCCTTCTAACGAGTAGGGTCGAAAGGCGGAGAATGCTTCCAAGTCTGGGTCATAGTCGGCCGTCCACGACATCATCTTGTAAAGCTTGTAACCAATGTAGCCGAGCGCTCCTGAATGGGCACCTTTGAGCTTCCGATTCGAGTCGTAAATCTCCGCCGCGCCGTTCGCGACGTCGACCGCTTCTGCGGGGCTGATCCCCGCCTCAAGCAGCTTTTCGAGATTATTAGTTAAGCGGTGCACCATTTCGTCATCATCACTTATGCGAGTAGGAAGCCGGGTCAACGGCGCGTCCGGCTGCGGCTGGTCACCCCTGACGCTCGTCTAGGGAACAGTGCAACGCAATCGCGAAGTCCCAGCGCATCGGTGCACCGCGACCAAGGCGACTGCCCAAGGCGAGGATGAGTGGAGAGCAGAAATACCTCAGCTCGTTCCGCGCCGAATGCCTCGATCGCTTTGCCCCTAAGTTCGGCGCGGCACTTTTCAGCTTCCTTTTCGCGCCGCCGCTGATCGACAAGCTCACGCTCCTCCCGCCTCAGCGCATCATACGCCTTATGGAAACCGTCCTCTGATTGGCGAGCTAGCTCAAGAAAGCTGTGTGCCGCAGGTGAGGCGATCGTGGCCAACCATGTTGTAGCACGTGCGGCACCGAGCACCTCGAAAGCCCTGCCAGACAACGAATCCACGCGCCCTCGCTCGGCCTTTGCGTCGGCTGCTTGCTTGAGGCGTGCCGCCTCATCCCGTTCGGCTTGCTCTTGGGCCACTGCTCGGTCGATTGCAGGGCCGATCGGGAGTCCAAGTGTGAGGTCGGTGGGCCTTCCTCCCCGTAACAGGCTTTCAATCGCGCTGAGCGCCGCATGCAGCACCCCCCAGCCGTCACCGCTTTCCACGATATCAGCCAGCCGAAGGCCCAAATCCGGGATTGGCAGGCGTGCCCATTTGTCGATCGAGAAAGCAGCACGCTCATCTGCCGGGATGCTGTCCAGTATCGCGTGAATGCGTTTTTCAGCCTGCTGATGCCGTTCAGCTTGCGCGTTCAACTTTTCTGTTTGCTGGTCGAGGCTGTAGCTCGTCTGATCCTCTAGCCGGTAGAGCCCTCGTCCCTCAGGCTCCAAAATGCCCCTCAGGGACAGGGCGCGAAGATAGCTGTTCAGTGCTTCGCTGGGAAACTGGAAGCCGGGCAGGATCTTCCGCACCGCGTCTTTGACGTCGCCGCCCGGCTCGTTCCTGAAGGCGGGGACGATACAGTCTTGCAGCTCGATAAGCACGTAACGGGGATCGATTAAGGTGCCGCGCTCTGCGCTGGCGGGCACCAATGCTCGGGCCCAAATTGCCGACTGCCAGAGCTTCGCAGGCACGCGGAAAGCTTGAGGCCCTTCCAATCGAAGACCTACTAGATGCGAGAAACCGTAGGCGCTTACGGTCTGCATATCGGCGAGCGTCGCGTCCGTTGACACAACTCTGATCGACCGCGCTGCAGCGAGCAGCCGCGTTGTCGCTGCCTGCCTCTCCTCCTTGCGCCTCGTTTCTTGTTCGATTGCCTTCTGTTGTAGCTCGTTGGCGAGCAGCCCGGTCGCCTGTTCAACCTTGACGTTATACAGCCACGTTCTCGGTGCGGCACGCACTGTCCCCCCAATCAGGGCTTCTGCAACTGCCTCCTCACTCTCCGCGTGACGGAAGGCGCTCAGGTCGATTTCCAGAGCTGACTTTCCCTGATCGCGTATCTTGGCGATCTTTTCGTCGTCGCAGGCATGAGTGACCAAAATTTCGACGATCAATTCCCGCCCGCGTGCAATCAACACCACATCGGGCACGATAGCGCCCTCGCGTTTTTCAAGTCGTGCCTCATCGAACTCGAAGAGCTGCGCTGGAAACGCTCTTCGCCGGGCTCCCCCTACTGAGGCGTTTCCCACAGGCAACCAAAGTCGCTTCCGCTGATCGAGTATTGTCTTCGCCCAAGCATGAGCATTTGTCTCCCGCGCACCCGCACACGCTTTGCCGCCCTCATGAGCAAAGTGAGGTGCAAGTTTCGGGCCTTTGCGAGCAATCAAGGGAAGGTCGCACGCGGGGCAGGTGCAAGCACACTGTCTGCCTCGATCCGCCTTGGTGACGTGAACTAACGAGCCGTCGCTGCTGAGGCCCCAGACAAGCTGCACGCCCCGCCCCGCGAACGGACTATGATCCTGCTCTCCGGCGAACGAAAACAATTACTGCCTCCCGGCACAACATCGCACATCAGACGTGAAGGACAATCCATTTCGTCTTAGATGCATTCGCAAGCGTGAGCTGCTGAGGGCGTCGGATCGGGATGGTCACATTGGCGCATCTGAAGCACTTCTCGCCCGTGAGGCCCGCTCAACGGGGCGATAAAGCAATCGAAGGCAATTCACGTGGTAAAGCTTTGGATCGAGACGACCACTGATCGAGAAGCAATGGATCTCCAGGCCGCGATCTGGGACACGGTGATTTCGATCGAGCCCGATGGCACGATCGTCGGGCGCTCGCCGGGACCCCGCGAAAGCGATGGCGAGTTTTGGTATGAGGCGCTCCAGCGTGAGAAAGCTGATCCCGCACGGCGGTATGAGATTGCGCGGCGACACCTGCCGCTTCCAGCGGCGTGGCGAGAAATGGCAATCGCGCTTCGCACCATGATCAGGCAAGCTCGCAAGAGCGAAGCTCCCTTCGAGCATCACCTTCGCGATCTACATCACCTTGCAGCAGTCTGGAGCTTCAGCGACCCCGCACCAAGCGGTAGGGCCGGATCAGGCTATGGCGTGATCGAGATGACGCCCTACGCAAAGCTTGAGGCTTTGGATCTTTCGTGGGGATTGATCGGCTGCGACGCGCTAAGCCTCCTGAACGCAAGTGATCGTCGGCTTATGCGGCAAGCTTGGGGAGACCCCGCCCGCCACACAACGGCGCACGAGCTTTATCGCGCGATGTTCGATGATCAGGCCCGTCGCGTCGCTGCTGATCGAGAGCGTAGGCAACGAGAGCCGCACGCTCGCTTCGCAGCCGAGATCGATGATATTCTTGCGGAAGAGGTCGGAGCGACCCCCACGGTAAAGCCAGCCGAGCCGCGTCGCGGGCTACTCCGATGGCTATTTCGATAGCGCTACGCCCGCATACGACCCTTCCGCACGCGCTTCCGGGCCGCCAGCACGTGAGCGATGTCGATGCCGCAATAGCGTGCGATCCGTTCATCATCCCAGCGCCCCAAGCGAACGAGGTTTTGCAGTGTTTCGGATGTATCGTGATCGAGCATCAATTTCTCGCCAGCGGTTGAATCGCCGGTCGCGCGAGATCAGCAAACCCGCCACCGGCTCTCGGTGTTTTCCGCCACCGCCGAGTGGGCGGCCCGCTTTTCTTCGGAACGCTAAGCGGGCGACCATCAATTCATTGCAGCGCGAGAAACAGCTCGGGATGCTCATTCCGCGTTCGCGACATCGCAACATGCTCTGCCACTCCATCACGCTTTGCGATGTCGCGGACCTTCGACGCGAACGCTGCCCTTGCCTGAGTATTCACCGTTCTCGGTGCGTCGGCTTTTTCAAGGACAATCGGTTTCGCCTCAAGCGCCCTATAAAGATCGGGACGCTCGATCCGCGCCTTTCGCAGAGCTTCATGCTGAGCGCAGCCATCGCGCTTCGCGATCTCCCCAGCCTTCTCGCGAAACGCCGCGATCCCGCCGCCATCTGAGCTGCCTCGCTTCAATATCTCCGCCAAGGCAGCCCGGAAAATTTCAGCACCATTTGCCATCACGCGGCCTCCTTCTTGCGGAGCTGGGCGGCGCTTTCGCGTGCGTCGCTGATCATGTTGCCGATTGTCGCGGCCAAAGAGCGCTTCGAACCTCGCGGAGCAGCTCGCCCAAGCCGATCCTCAAATGCGAAAGCGATCGCCGCGTTGATGCACCGCGGATGCAGATAATCCCGCGTCCCATTCTGAATCAGAGTGTTCGCGAGCGGCGCAGCTTCGCGCTCGATTTCGTCAAGGGCCTCCAATGCATCCCGCAATGCTCGATCGAACCGGCCAGCTGCCGCTGTGCAGGCCGCACTGATCTTTCCAAGGTCCTTTGCCGCCGTCGCAACCGCGCCCTCATATTCGCCGCGCTTCGCGAGATATTGGGCCTCCGCAGCGCTCAATAATTCCAGCGCCGTATCCCGCTGGTCACTGAGCGCACGCACCTCGCGCTCCATTGCCAGCCGATCGCCAACATCGCGGCTCTGCTGATCCCGCTTCAATCGAGCGATCCTATTGTCGAGATCACTGACCGTCGCCTGCAATCGATTTTGTCGCGCTTTCGCAGCGGACAGACCTTCAACGACTTCGCCCATCACATCCTCCTCAATTATACATCTCGACAAGCATTGATCCGCCCAAAGGCTGGAGCACATCAGGCTGGCGCATGGCCGCCGCCACGAGCGCGCCCGCCGCCGCATTCGCCAAATCGTCATGCGCGCTGGGCGGATGGTCGATCGAATCCTTGCCGGAGCGCGACGTGCGGCGCTCAAGGGCGATGAGCTGCCCGACCAGCCGATCGCTGTCGAGCAGTTGCACAAGAGCGGAATTCAGCGCGGGTAGTAGGCTGGCGTAGAGGTCGCTCTTCGCCGCATCAGCCGGGCGGACTTCGATGCCATAGCGGGAGAAAGCGGAGCTTACCCACTCCGCCCCGTACCGGTCCATTTTCGCGGTGCGGCACCGGTAACGCTTCAGATCAGCGGCAAATTCCGCCACCACGCTTTCCGGATTGAAAGGCGGGCGCACCTCCCTCAGTAGATCGAGCACAGCCGCGTCGCCTTCGCAATGAGCTATGGCAAGCGTCATCGAATCCGACCTGCCTCCGCTTGGATCGGCCATGGCGACGTAATCGAGGTGCGGCAAAGGGGGTCGTTCGAAGATGCCCTTGCTCACGCAAGCCTCGACCGCTTCCCGAGAGACGTAGGCCTCCAAATCATCTCGGAATTCGCCCAGATACTCGGCTTTCGCCGCCGCAGGATCACGCGCCAAGGCTCGATCGATCACGCCTTGCGGCAAGCTCGGATTGAAATCGCGGCTCGCACCCTTGGCGACCAGCACCAACGGGTCGCCGTCCGGGCCATGGTGGCGGCGATATGTCTCGAATACCTCCCCGCGCCGCCCGTAAGGGGAACTGATCACCGCAAGCAGACCGTCCGTCGTCGCGAGCCCCGGCCTCACAGCATCAAGGATCTCCTTGTCCGGATTTGCGCTGCCATCGATCAACAGGAACGCGGCCTCATCGACAAGCACCGCAACATAGGTTGGGCCGCGAAGCCGCCTGAAGCTGGCGCTGCGCACCTCCAGATCGACGCCAGTGCTCAGCCGCAACGTATCCTCAGTCCGTCCGACTAGCAGCGGCGACAGCAACGGGATTTCAGCGATCAGCCCCGCCGCATAGCCGAGCGCAATTCCAGCCTGCCGCTGATCGGGAGCAATGCAGAGCGCGAGGCCCCGCTCGCCCGTCGTGAGCCGGTCCCGCCAATCGCATAGGCAGGCGAGATAGACGGCAAGCGTGCTCATCGCGCGCGTCTTGCCGCCGCGTCGCCCGACGATCCCCCAAAGCTCCTCAGCACGCGCTTCGGCAGGCTCCGCCCGTCCTGTCAGTCGCCGAAAGTGCTCAAGCTCCGCCGCCTCAAGCGGTTCTCCCATCGCTGCGATCAGGATCGCACGCCAAGCGGCCCACGTGTCGCCGCCCAATGCCCTTCCCAGCAGTGCCGGATCGCTAAGCGCTTGCCGCAAAGGGACGCGCGGAGTCATGCCGCCTCGCCTTGCTGGGCGAGATAGCGATCTAGGCTGGGCGTCACATCCCGAGCCCTGCGGTCGAGGCCGATCGTCGTGAGCACGCGGCGCTGCGCATTCACCGCCGCCAGATAATCGCCCAGCGTGATTGGTTCGCCGCGAAGCCACCGCGCTTCGCAATCCTCGATCAGTGCTCCCATGACTGCCGCACGCTGGGCCAGCTCGCGCTGGGCCGCGCTGGCATGCCGCTCCCCGCCTAGATCGTTGATCAGCTCCCCAAGCAACCGCTCTGCCGCCTGATAGGCCCGCGTGCGCCGATCAATGTCGGCAAGCGTCAGAGGGCGCACTTTGCCCGCTCCGGTTGCGCTTCCTCGCTCTACTGGACAAGCATCTAGGGACATTTTGTTGCGCAAACTCGTTGCTCAGTTGCCGAGTCTTCCCTCCGAAAGCCGCTATTTCCCTCAGCTTTATGAGTCAGACCTGCTGATTGAGTATCAGTTGGCTTCAATAAAGAAAAGACGGGGCAAGGCGTTTGCACGTGCAGCGGGCCCTCCAGCATCTCTGGGAAAGGCTTTGCTCATATCCCAACGATCCTAGCGCTCTCCAAGCCAAGCGCCTCAGCTCCGGCGATGATCGTCTCGCCGTAATGTTGCCTGATCCAATTCTCGTTGAAGCCCTTCCGCGCTTTCACGATCAGATCCGAGCCATCGATCGCTAGCGCGGTGCGACCGGGCGCGAGCCAGCCGTCATAAGTCGCTGATCCGAGCTGACGCCGGATGTCGCTTCGCAACATGACGATCCGCTGGTCGGGCTCATCCGTTTCCGCGAGCGGTGGCGGCGGAGGTGCACTGCCGTTGGTCATGGGATGACTGGTCTTGCGGACCTCATCGGCGATTGTTGTTGTGAAGCGCCGTAAGGATGAGGTTCGATCGCGGGGCCGCTCGGCAATCGCCCTTGTGATCCCCGGAAGGATATGGCGCTCCACGTCATAGCCCGCTTCAATCCACGATTGCAGATCAGCGCGAGCGGCCTCTGCTTTCGCGTTCGTGGGTGGATGCCAGCCAGCCGCCCGGCAGACCCGCATCAGCGCGTCCGGTTGGTTGGTTGGTTCATTGATGGTTCTATTGGTTGGTTTGGGTGCATTTGCTGCGGGGGTGACCGCATCTAATGCGGGGGTCGGGCGCACCTCGTGCGGGGGTCCCGGAATTTCGTGCGGGGGTGCATTTGCTGCGGGGGTCAAAGCCTCCACAGGGGCGCATTTCGTGCGGGGGTGAACATTGTAGATGACCCCTTTTCCAGCCCGCTCATCGCGGTCGATCAGTCCGCGTTCGGCGAGGCTTTTCAGGGCCATTTGGATGGCACGTTCCTTGAGGCCGGTCGCTCCCCCTATTGTGCGGATCGAGGGCCACGCGCGCCCATCCTTGTCGGCATGATCAGCAAGGCAGAGCAGCACAAGTTTTTCGGTTGCGGGAAGAGTCTGCTTCCACACTTGGCGCGTGATCTGAATGCTCATTGGGCGCGCCGGTTCGCGGGCTTAGTCGGGCGATCGAGCGCGAGGCCCGCGTGAGTCTGCGCACTCAGCGCAATCTTCACCGGAAGCAATGCGAATGAAGGCGGCGGGGATCGAGGTGCACCAGATGCGAACGCCTCGCGTATTGTCGCCATTGCCGCGTCGGCAAGTGCGGACGACGTAACCTTTTCCCGAAGCGAGTGTGTGCGCATACGTCGCGCTTTCAGCGATCCTTCGCCAATGCGTACGCTCATCAGGATGATCGGCGGCAATCCAGATGGACTGCCCCAGCTCAAGCCTGCTCAGCGGAAAGGCTTCGGGAAGCGCAATCATGGCTGGGATCGGACGGCCGTTCTCGATAGCGATCGCGACCATTTTCACGCGCTACCTTCGCTTGCTTGGACAGCATCGCGTTCCGCGATCTGGGCGCGAAGCCAACCATCGACCTCGGTTTCGACCCATCGGTTTGTGTTGCTCCCAAGCTTAATGGGCGCTGGAAAACTACGGTTCTTGATCAGCCGCCAAAGATGCTGACGCGAGAACGGGATGCCCCGTTCGGCTAAATCGGAGAATGCTAGGAGCTGAACCATAATGCCTCACCACGTCGTCTAACGTTGCAGGGCAGATAAACTCGGCGATGCGAAAGCTCATGGGATGGAACCGTCAGCTATTAATTCCCACACAAGGGCGGACGGTCGCGTTCCTGTTTCAAATGCATTAGCATCTCTCGGAACATCGGCAGATAATCGGATGCGATTTCGCGGCCCGCTTCATGGCGCTGCTTCCATGCCGTTTTCGCGTTTTCCTCCGCCCGCGATGCGTCGCTGCCAATCTTAAGATTGAACTCCCGTCTGATCGCTTCGGCCACGAGTGCGCAGCCGCATATTGAGTTTTCATCTCCCTTCAGAGAGTCATTACGAGTGGGCTGCACGTCCACTCGTTCTAGCAACGCAACGCTGATTGCGATGGCGAGATTCCGCACGTCCCGCGACACTGGCCGCCCTGGCTTTTTCTTCGCGACGCGATTTCTTCGACACCAAACGGCATAGTCGGACAGAGCGGCAGGCACCGGCGCATCGTCCCTCTGGAATAGCGCGTCGAGCACTTCTAACGCCTTGTCTGCGGCAGTGTCACCGGCCTGCGCCCTTGACAACACAAGCCTGCGGGCTCGATCGTCGACATACCAGTCGGCGATCGGCTGAGAGATGATCTCTCCAACTGAGGCACCCCATAATTCTGGGTTAGCGGCCATGAAGACGTAAGCATTCACCGCGTCTTGGAAATCTGTGTCTCGAAATGTTCCACCGTCGCGCCCGCCGACGAGCTGAACGACGACGCGGGCGAACACCTCAAGCGCAGGCCTATTAGCGATGATCTCGGGTTCGGAAGGCAGCGAAACCATTGGCTCGTCCTTCCAGCGTTCAGGATCGCTCATCGCCCTGTCTTTCGCATTGGAACGACGTTGGGCCGGGGTTCAACTATCCGCCCAATCAAGCTAGCGAGCTTCCTTAGCGCTGCGGTCTTTTCGGAAAGATAGGCGTGTCGATCATAGACACCCTCGACTCCCGGAATCACATGGCCGAGCACGCGTTCGCTGTCGTGCGGCGACACTCCCGCCCTGATCATAAGAGTTTTAGCCGTCCGTCGCAGGTCGTGCAGAACCCATGGCTCAATCATCACGCCCCCGGCTGCCACTGCCATGGCCGCGTCCAGCTCAGCCTTAGCCTTGCTAAAACCATTGATCGGGCCGGTTAGTCGGCCTTGGAAAACATATGGTTTGTCGCCGACGCGAGGCAGTGCCCGAATGATCTTAAGCGCATGCGGCGAAAGTCGCAGGTATTCGGCGTTGCCTTTCTCGCGGTCCTCGGCGGGGATGGTCCACAGGCCGTCGTCGCTGACGTCCTCCCAGCGCATTTGCGTAATCTTCTCGCGTCGCTGGCCAGTTAGCAACGCCATGCGGCAAAGAGCGCCGAAGGTCCCCTGCCCTTCACATGCACGCCACAAGACTCCTATCTCGAAGTCACTCAATACACGCTTACGCTTGCGCTCGGATGGCCTCGATCGCTTCATACCTCTGACGATCGGCGAGATGAAATCGCCGTCGCGTGCCGCGTGCCAGTTGAACATGCTGGAGAGCTGCGCCAACACCGCATCCGCCTGAGCGGCTCCGTGCCGATCTTCTATGGTGTCCAGCAAAGCTGTCACTTCTCGCCGCGTGATCGAAGCGATCGGACGATTCCGCCATCGCTCAGCACCCTCCAAATCAGCGAGGATGTAGCGATCGAAAATGCGCTCAATTTCGCTCGCCGATCGCAACGGTGGAATGGGATTGCCGCGTGCGTCCTTCCGCCCTTCCTTCTTGACGTGACGCTTGAGATATTCGTCGAATATGGCGCTAACCGTATCAGGCGCGGTCGCTGACGCAATCGCTTCGGTCGCTGGCGCGCCGGGGTCGATCCCTTGGGCTATCGCAGCTTTCCACTCCCGAGCTTTTTGGCGAGCCCTGTCCAGTGTCAGCGCCGGAACACCGCTTTTGACGATGAACACGCGATCCTTAGGATCGTCGGGTCTAAAATCGCCCAGCACTCTCCGGCTTGGATTAGAGGCCTTGCCCTCCGGCTTGGGGAAGCGGCCAATTAGCCAAAAGGTGACGCGTCGTTTTGCGTTGATCGAAACGACGAGTCCGGTCTCCGCTTCGTCTAGCCATTCCATCCGCGACCCTTCCGCGCTGGCTTTGAGTCCTCTCAACCACGGATCGGTGAACCTCTTTGTCGCCATTCCCGCCCTCCATTTGCGCAACGGTTTGCGCAACATATCGAAGGCGATGCGCTCCAACGCCTTGTTGCGCAAAATGACGCGCGGAAACATAGAATGCAAGGAAAACCGTGGCTTTATGCCGGTTCATGAGACGAGACGCACTCATAGGTTACGCCATGAAACAGTGGGCCATATAACTCTTAATCAGCGGGTCCTAGGTTCGAGCCCTAGTGCGTCCACCATTTTTCAATGACTTAGCAACACGACACCGGGTCTCGCCTGGCCCGGGGTACCAATGGGGTACCAGACTTGAGGGGGCGCCGCCCCTTGCACCGGTCACACGCTAATCGTGCGCATTTTGGAGCTTGAACGGCTGCCTTGCGCCAATTCCAGTCGTTCTATGGAACGTAAGCCGCTCCCGTGAGGGGACGTGCGTTCATCGCTCGTGCCACAATGTCTGCTTAGTGTTGAAACGGACACCACAACCTTCCGCGTATGTTGTTGACACTAAGCCCTTAGCACCTATCCTCACCGTCATGATCAGGTTCATCGTCTCGATGATGTGTGCAATTGGACTGGCCCTGGCGCCAGCTGCGGCTGGTGCTGCGCCGCAGTCCAGCGATACGATGCCCGGTTGCACGATGGGCAAGGACATGCCCCGCAAGAACGCCGATCACAGCAAGATCGATTGCTGCACACCAGCGTGCCAGGCGCCTTCGGCCGCCGCGGTAATCCCTTCTAATGACACTGGCTTGAGCAGCGCTGTGCTTGCTCCGCCGGAGCTCGCTTGGGCCTCCGTGAACGAATTGGGGTCTGTGCCGAGTTCCGGTCTCGATCCCCCTCCACGAGCCTGACCTTCCTACAATCCGCTTGACCTGCGTGAGCGACGCACCCGCGTCGGCACGCGCGCAGATTGCCAACGGGCGTTCACGCCTGACGGAAGGAACAATTCATGGAATATCGTAAGTTACTTGCCGCTGGGGCCGCGCTCGCGCTTGCCGCCTGCGGTCAGCAGCAAAAGTCCGAATCAAAGACTCCGACCGCACCCGCGAGCGAAACTGCTCAAACCTATAGCGGAACCGGCAAGGTGACCGCGATTGCGGGTAACCAGGTCAGCATCGCGCATGGTCCGATCGCCGGTATCGGCTGGCCAGCGATGACAATGACCTTCACCGCGTCGGCTGGTGTGCCGATCGCGGTCCAAGTTGGCGACCAGGTGGCCTTTTCTTTTCGGCAGGAGGGCGCAGCTTTTCCGCTAACCTCGCTCAAGAAGCGCTGATCGCCGGAGCATATGATGAACCCGTTCATTCGCGCCCTTGTTGCGTCGGCCTGCGCACTCATGATGGCGTTCCCGGTGGCAGCCCAGGGAGGCGTTCGCG
>JBDSMG010000073.1:0-128070 GCA_039915925.1 Sphingomicrobium sp. | reverse complement strand
GAAGCGTTCCGGCGCTGCTCCCGGCCGTCGATACGAAGTAGAGGAAGCCGGCGGATTCACCGCTGTGGTCTGCACGGCGGACAAGCAGCCGCACCGCATAGGGCGAGATCATTCCCCAAAGCGTGGTCGGAAGGAGGAACAGGATCATCGCGCCGGCGATCGCCGCATAGCGAGGATCGATTACAGTGTCCTCCAACCGCGCGAGAACGGCATCGCCCCAGATCATCGCTGGTATTGTCATGAACCCGGCGCCGATCAGTATCTGTCCTAGCCGCGCAATGCTGGGCTGTTCACGCGAAAGTCGCCCGCCTCCAAGATATCCGAGCGAGAGCGAAAGCATGAATACAAAAATGACCGAGCCCCAGACGTAGACGCCGGTGCCGAAATAGGGTGCCAGCGTCCGTCCTCCGAGAATCTCCAGCATCATGACGAAAAAGCCGGCAGCGAACGCGGCAAAGAAGACATACCCCCGGCCAGCGAGCAGGGTCATGACTTCAACCTTCTCGTCAGTGCCCGGCGGATCGGCGTCAGTCACCATGGAACCTCGGCAATTTGCCGCCAGTCGATCCGCCGCAGGTTGCAGCGGGCAGTTACGGCAACGGCGACGACCGGCTTGCGCTTCGGCCTCAGCCCCGCCCTTGCGAGCTCACGGGCGACGTAGAAGCGTAGCAGCGGGACAACCTTCGGAGGCCTGTCGTAAAGCTGGTTGCCGTACACGAAGTATAGACGCCCGTATGGCTTTGCCGCATCCTGGAAGTCACTTAAATAGGTGCCGTACGGCGTATATTCACGCGCCCACATGCGGCAGCCTGGGCTACCGGCGTGAACGACGTCGCTCGACGGTGGCTCAGGCACGATCTGGGTGGACATGCCGCTCCGCATAATGGCTTGCCTCAGCCTTGAAGACGCGATCTCCGGCCGGATTGGGGGCTCGCTGTGCAAGAGGTAAACCTTAAAGGCAATCGTCGCAGCCAACAGCACGAGAAACAGCAAATCAGTCCTGCCGAAGGATTTCACGCTTCATCCCAAAACTGACGATCGTTACGATCACTGCAACGGTGACCCAAGCGATCAACGATGCGATCCAGCCCTTATGGATTTCGTCAAAATAGGCGGGAAAGTAAGAGAAAGCACCCAGCCGCAGAACGTTGATCGCAACTACCGCAACCACGGCTGCAAGGCACACGAGTAATGACTTGAGCGTGGCGCGGATGCCGAACCACCCGTGCACGACCGTGCAGAACACCACCGCCATCGAAATGCTATGAAGTGACGAACAGCCCGGCGCAATCAGGAAGTGCGGAGCCATGGTGGGCCCCGGGTCGACCGCAAAAAATACTTGGTTTTCGCTGGTGCGAATTCCGAGTAGGCCGACCAGCACCGCGTCGATACGGAGCATCGTTTTGCTGAACATTGCCAGCGCTATGCGTCCCCACATGACTGCCACGGTCACCGACAAAATGATGGGCGCGGCCCGCTGCAGTCCGGATCGAGCCGGCGAAGTCAAATAGAGGTAGATGGCGATGATACTGAGCGCCGCTGCGCTCGCGGTGCTCGTCGGAACCACCGCCGCTACGAACGCAAAGGCAGTCGCAACCCAGTCGTTATGACGGGGCGATCCCGAATCCGCGCCCGCATGCTCCGCGAGTAGCGACAGGGCAGCGGCGATCGCTACCCACGTAATGATGCTCACGCCAAAGACGTTCACGACTGCAAGCCCGATCCCGTAGTCGGCTATATAGCGCACAACCTCCCCGAGAACCGCGTTCACGAAGAGCAACGTCGAGACCCAAAAAAATAAGCGCCCCCGAGTCAGCCTCGGGAGCGCATCGTCGGCGTTTGCATGTGCCGGCTGCAGTTCAGCGCATCCGGCGCAGAATACGTCCCAAGTACGCGATTGCGCCAACGCCGAGCAAACCGGCGCCCGCCAGCGGAACTGGAGTTGGAATGGCTGCGGCGGCGAAGGCCGGCGCAACGGCGACGAAGGCTGAGCCAACCACGAATAGAACTGATGTTACGGCGAATTTCATTCTGGACTCCGAGCTCAAAGACCAGCGATAGGATTCGAACGCAATTAAGTCAATTACATCCGAAGCGGATGTATCAAAGCGGGACGGCTGTAACTCACGAATCACACCCCTCAAAAAATCGTCAATCTGCAGCCAGCTGAGACTGAGGAATCGCCATCGAATGCGCTCGTCTCGTCCACCATATGATACGCCCTGCTCATCGAGCCGTTCGGAGTATCGAGTGGGCCGTAATTGCGGTGCTAATTACGGTGTCCTAATTACGGTATCTAATTACGGTGTCGGTCGTCATAAAGCACTCATTTCAAGCGTCACGCTTGCCAACGTTTACCGCCCTCGCGATGGAGAGGTGGCCCTTCGCATGTTGGTGTGTCGAATAGCGGGGTTGCTCAGAGTAACAGGTCCATGGCGCCGATCGACGGGCTACCTATCAGCAGAACCGTGAAATCGGCCCTTCCGTCACCGTTCACGTCGCCTTCCAACAATCCGTTGGCGTAGCGAAGCTCGCCTGCAACATTGTGGAAGGATTGACCTCCAAGAAAGTTGAAGTGCTGGAGGCCAGCGGTCCTGCTGTTGGCGTCTATCTCCCGCAGGTCGATCTTGTCGCCCCTATTCCAGTCCATGACCCGATCGCCCTTTTCAACATGGCCGAACATGAAGGTGTCATTGCCCGCCCCGCCATAGAGGGTATCAGCACCCTGAAACCCGTTGAGCACGTCGTCTCCGCCCATACCCTTGAGAATATTCGCCGCTTCATTCCCCCACAAGAGATCGCGCGCCGATCCCCCAGTCCCGTTTTCAATCGTCACGCCATAGGCTATCGACACGTTCTCATATTCCGAGGTGCAGATAGCATTCACAGGCAAGTGACCGGTCATTGCAATATCGTCTGCGATGCTCGCTGCATTTGCCTTCCCGGCGGCCGCCATCTGCGCGGACAAATAGTCTGAATTCAGCGTGCCCCAATCCAACCCGGTGATGTCGCTGAGGTTTTGCAAGTAGCTGTTTGCGGTTTCTGCGCTTGGCATTCCTCCCCCAACGGAACTGAACGAGCCCGCATGAAGGTCAAGGAACTGCGACGCGGTAAAACCGGACAGATCGATCGTATCCTGCCCACCCGCATCATAGATCGTCAGATAGGGATATGGATTTTTCGAAAAGTCGTACACTTCCCTGCCCGCAGTCGAGTTGAAGCCATACACAGTTTCGCCGCTACGTGTCGTCGTGTCGGCACCATATTTCTGCTGAATTACGTAGACGTCATGAAGCAACGGGGTTTGCGCGTAACCTGGCATCATTTGCCCCAACCAGTTAATGATGTTCGCCCCTGTCCAGGCTGCGCCCCAATAGGACATGATCGTATATTGGTTGCTGTCCTGTGCGTACTCGGCGCTATTCGTGTAGCTCAAAGCAATCCCCGGCTGGTAATCATATTCTCCGGGGTGAGACAGTCCAAGAGAGTGTCCAAGTTCGTGAATAAGGGTGGTTTTGCCATAACCGAGATTGGTCAACCATTCGTTCGTCCAGTTGGTCTGCGGATCTGAAATCCACACGTCGCTTCCGGCACGTTTATCGCGAGCTGCTCCTTCCGGGTAATATGACCATGCTTGCGAGGGCCCGGTGGATGTATTCGCGAACCAGATGTCAATGTCGTTTCGGCCCCACGAACTTGCGCCCGGCCCCGGTGCTTTCTCGACGAAGCTGGGAGCGATCAAATCATCCCACATACGAATGGAGCTTTCTGCCGCGATGCGCTGTTCAGAAGTGAAGGGGCTATACCCGGCAGCTTCACCATAGGATGGATTGTTGTTTATTCCAGGCGCATGGCGGAAGTCGTAAAATCCGAACGTAATCACCTTATCGGAACCAACATCAATGCTTGTACGTTCGTCGAGCTTGTTCGCGATTTCGTTCAAACTCAGCAACGGTTTTTGTTCTGGTGCGGCGATTCCGAGCGAGAGTAACTGGTCCAGGCTCATTCCTATTGGCGATGCGCTTTCTCCTGGTGCTGCAGAATACTGGTCGATAGCATGTTTTTGTAGTTGCTTCATTCGCCTGACCCCATTTGAAACCGGCAGATGTTACCGGCGGGTCGCAGTATTGATCTGATCGTTTGAACTACCACTAATGTTCAATCCGATACGGAGCGATAATTACCGGCTTGTTCAAAACACTTGCGGCATCTGACGTCCATTCCTCGGCCCACAGTTCATAGTTGGGCGACCGATGCGAAAGGCGGAGCAGGTGAAAATCGACATCAGAAGACGTCAAGTGTCACGCTTTGGAGGGACCTGCAGTAATTGCAAATCTGACATCCACTATCAAAATGCGATCAGTGCCAGCGACGACCAAGATCTGAACCTTGAATTACTCGAGGTCTGCACTCTGGACGGTAGTTCACAATATTTGGCCGATAAAATTTACGCGGCCCGACGCGAACGCCGACATTTCTTCAATTCCGCTCTGTTCTCTGAGCCAGCTTGGGACATGCTTCTTGCAATATTCCGCGATCGGCTCCGCGGCCTCGATCTTAGTGTTACAAGTGTTGTTCTGGCGAGCGACGCGCCGTACACGACAGGCTTAAGGTGGCTCAGAATATTGGAAGAAGAAGGATTGGTTGCTCGATCGCCGCATCGCAGTGACGCGAGGTCGGAACTGGTCCAGCTTACCGCTGAAGGATTGAGCAAAATGGAAGCATATCTTCAGCGGCTTCGGGCAAAATCTCGGACTACATCCGGGAGCATCTGCAGTCCAAGGGCGTGGCGGTCGTAGTCGAGGCCACCCACGCCTGCATGACCGCCCGCGGAGCAACACGCCGGGCGTGATGATGGCCACCAGCCGAATGAAGGGTAGCTTCCGCGATGACGATCGCAGCCGGAGGGAAGTGCTGGCCTTGATTGGTAGGCACAGCCCTCAAGTCGTCAATTTAGGGCCAGCTGAAACCGCGGAATCGCCACATCGAACGCGCGCCCGTTTTCATCCACCAGATGGTAGGCCCCGCTCATTGAGCCGACCGGCGTATCGAGCGGGCACCCGGAGACGTAATCGAAGCTGCCGCCGGGCGGGATGAGCGGCATTTCGCCGACCACGCCTTCGCCATGCACTTCGTGAACGACGCCGTCGCCGTCGACGATCCGCCAACTTCGCGAGAGCAATTGCACGGACCGGTCGGAACCGTTCTCGATCCGCACATGATAGGTCCAGAACCAGCGCTGCGCGGCCGGATTCGACTGTTCGGCCAAGTAGCTGACCGCAACCCGCACGATGATTCCGTCGGTCACCGCCACGTTGGGCAGGAATTTGGCAAGGGTGTCGGCGACGCTCACGGTTTCAGCCTAAGCGAGCGCGCAAGCGCAAACAACCGCCCAGTCACTGCAACCCTCCCGCCCGGCGCAAACGGTCGACCAGCCGATGGCGGGCGTCGAGCAATGGTTCCCACCGTTCCCTCAGGAGATCGCGAGCGAGGAAGTGGCCGGTGAGTTCCAGGCCGTCTGCGATGTCCTGCCAACTGCCCACTCCGCCTTCGCGGACGAACGGAGGGAGCGCGAGCAGCTTGCCAGCATAAGGCTCGGCTTCGGAGGCACTGATCGCGCGCCCTGAGCGTGGGCTGACCGCCACCAGCGATTCGCTGCTGCCGGTGACCGCGCAGCTGTCCAGGTCGAGGCCGAAGCCGAGTTCAGCGAGCAGAAGCAGTTCGTAGCGGACCAGCGCCGCGCCCCAGCCACTCGCCGAAGGTGCGGCTTCGATCGCCGTGAGCAGTGCGTCGAGCGTCTCATACAGTCGCGGATATGGCTGGGCTTCGGGAAGCACCGCGGCCGTAAGCGATGACACCCATTCGACCGCTGCCGCCGGTAGCGGCTCGCTGATCAGGCCGGCGCGGCTGTGCAGAAGCTCGAGTTCGGCATGCGGGAGTTGGACCTCCGTTCTGGACGCCAGCCGCGCCTGCACGACATTGCCCGCGATCAGCACCGGCCGCATCCGTCGCCCCCTGGCGCCGCGAACGTATGCCGCCTGGAGGCCATGATCGGCGGTCATCAGCCGGACGACCGCTCCATGCTCGCCATGGTTGCGGAGCGCGCAGACGATGGCTTGAGTGTCGACGCGCACCGTCAACCGCGCGGGTGGAAATAGTCGTGGATCTGGCGTGCCATGGCCTTGCTGATGCCGGGCGCGCGTTCGAGATCCTCGAGCGCCGCACCCTTGACCGCCCGCGCCGTTCCGAAGTGCATCAATAGCGCCCGCTTCCGATTCGGACCGATCCCGGGCACTTCGTCCAGCGTCGATGTCGTCAGGCTCTTCGCCCGCTTCGCCCGGTGCGTGCCGATCGCAAAGCGGTGCGCTTCGTCTCGAAGACGCTGAAGATAGAAAAGCAGCGCGGAGTTGGGCGGCAACGTAATCTCGCGTCCGCCGGGGAGGTGAAACACTTCCCGCCCCTCGCGGCCGTGGTGCGGCCCCTTGGCGACGCCGACGACCGGAATGTCGTGAACGCCGGCATTTTCCATCATCTCACAGGCGGCGCTGAGCTGGCCCTTACCGCCGTCGATCAGCAACAGGTCGGGCCATTCGCCGCTCGACCGGTCCGGATCCTCCTTCTCAAGCCGCGCGAAGCGGCGCTCGAGCACCTCCCGCATCATGCCGAAGTCGTCGCCCGGCGTGACGCCGCTCTTGATGTTGAACTTGCGATAGCTGTTCTTTCGAAAGCCCTCCGGCCCGGCGACAATCATCGCCCCCGTGGCGTTCGTCCCCATTATGTGGCTGTTGTCATAGACTTCGATCCGCTTGGGAATGTCGGGAAGCTCGAACGTGTCGGCAAGCTCGCGCAGCACTTTGGCCTGCGTTGTGGTTTCGGCCATGCGCCGGTCGAGCGCTTCTTCGGCATTGCGTTTGGCCTGTTCGACCAGCTTCCGGCGCGCGCCGCGCTGCGGCTGCTCGATGCTGATTGAGCCCCCGGCCCGTTCGCCCAGTGCCTCCTCGAGCAGAGGGCGGTCGGCAAGCTCGCGATCGACAAGGATTCGCTTCGGCGGCGGCATGTCCTCGTAGAATTGGACGAGAAAGCTCGACAACACTTCGGCCTCGGGCACGTCATTGGTGTGCGCTGGGAAGAAGGCGCGGTGTCCCCAATTCTGCCCGCCGCGAATGAAGAAGGCCTGGATCGACATGTGGCCGCCCTTGCAGGCGAGCGCGAACACATCGCCGTCGCCAAGCCCATCCGAGTGCACGGTCTGGCTGCCCTGAATATAAGTCAGCGCGCGCAGCCGGTCGCGGTAGACGGCGGCCAGTTCGAAGTCGCGCGCCTCCGCGGCCGCGGCCATCAGCTTCCCGAGCCTCGCCTGCACGCCGGTCGACTTGCCGGTCAGGAAATTCTTCGCATCGCCAACCAGCTCCGCATAGGCCGCCTCATCGATGCGCCCGACGCACGGTGCGGAGCAGCGCTTGATCTGGTAAAGCAGGCACGGCCGCGCGCGGTTCTCGAAATAGGAATCCGAGCAGCTCCGAAGCAGGAACAGTTTCTGCAGCGAGTTCAGCGTCTGCGTGACCGATCCTGCGCTCGCGAACGGGCCATAATATTGCCCTTTGATCCGCCGCGCGCCGCGATGCTTCTGAACGCGGGGGAAGGCATGATCCTCCCGCAGCAGGATGAAGGGAAAGCTTTTGTCGTCGCGCAGGAGCACGTTGTAGGGCGGGCGGAAACGCTTGATCAGCTGCGCCTCGAGTAGCAGCGCCTCGGCTTCCGTGTTGGTGGTGACGATCGTCATCGAGCGGGTTTGGGAGACCATCCGCTGCAGCCGCTTCGGAAGGCGATTGACCTGAGTGTAGCTCGTGACCCGTTGCTTCAGCCCGCGCGCCTTGCCGACGTAAAGCACGTCGCCGCGGGCATCCTGCATTCGATAGACCCCGGGCCGGGCCGGCAGCGTCCGAAGCACTTCGCGGATCGCCGCTACGCCCGCTTCGATGTCCGGCGTCTCCCCACCGCCCTGCACGGTGTAGGTCGCATTCTCCTCGTTGAAGCGCTCTGCGGCGCGGGGATGCTCCGGGCGGTCGGCTTTGCTCACATTTCACAGATAGGCGATCCTCCGCTCGAAGGGGAGGACTTAGGCCGCGGCCCTCGCCTGCTCCGCTCCCTCGAACATCCACTCGACCGCGGCGCGAGCGTGGATCGCGGTCGTGTCGTAGACGGGCAGGACGTTGGCGCGGACGTCGACGGCGAGGACCAGTTCGGTGCAGCCGAGCACGACGGCCTGGACCTTCTGCTTCTGGAGTTCGGTGATCAGTGTCTTCAGCTTGCGCTGGCTGTCCCGGACGACGCGCCCGGCGGCGAGCTCCTCATAGATGATCCGGTCGACCTCGGTGCGCCAGTCACCCGACAGTTCGTGGACGATGATCCCGCGCTGCTCATAGCTGCCACGCGCCCAAGGCTCGGTCATGGTGAAGCGCGTGCCGAGCAGGGCGATGCGGGTGCGATTGTCCGCCGCGAGCACCTGCGCCGTCGCTTCGCGGATATCGACCAGGGGCAGCCCGGTCGCAGCCGTCACAGCGTCGGCGTTCTTGTGCATCGTATTGGAAGCAAGGAGCAGACCTTCGGCGCCCGCGCCCTTCAATCGCTCGGCGGCGCCCGCGATCACGCGGTCGGCGGCCTTCCAGTCGCCCGAGCGGTGGAAAGCGGCATAATCCTCCTCGAAGTCGAGGCTTTCGATCACCAACCTGGCGCTGTGAAGGCCGCCCAGCCGCCGGGCCACGGCGCGGTTGATCTGTTCGTAATAGAGCATGGTGGACGACCAGCTCGCCCCACCGATAATTCCGAGTTTACGCACTTCTTCCCCTTCCGATCGCCCCCACCACCGGAGCGACCGGCTGGGGGCTTCAACCCAGATGCAATGCGAAGGCCGGGAGCTTAACCCAGGCTTTTCACGATCTCCTCTACCATCTTCTTCGCGTCCGCGAGGAGCATCATCGTGTTGTCACGGTAGAATAATTCATTGTCGACACCGGCGTAACCCGCGCCCCCCATGCTGCGCTTGATGAACAGGACGGTCCGCGCCTTTTCCACGTCGAGCACCGGCATTCCGTAGATCGGCGATGTCTTGTCGGTCTTGGCGGCGGGATTGGTGACGTCGTTGGCCCCGATCACGAAGGCCACGTCGGTCTGGGCGAACTCGCTGTTGATATCCTCCAGCTCGAAGACTTCGTCATAGGGCACATTGGCCTCGGCGAGCAGCACGTTCATGTGGCCCGGCATGCGCCCGGCGACAGGGTGAATCGCATATTTGACGCGGACGCCCTGCTCTTTCAGCAGATCGGCCATCTCGCGCAGCGTATGCTGCGCCTGAGCGACCGCCATTCCGTAGCCGGGGACGATGATGACCTGCTCGGCCTGCTTGAGCATGAAGGCCGCGTCCTCGGCCGATCCGCGCTTGTAGGGGCGGTCGATGACTTCGCCCCCGCCGCTACTGGAAACCGCGCCAAAGCCGCCGGCGATCACCGAGATGAAGCTGCGGTTCATTGCCCGGCACATGATGTAGCTGAGGATCGCGCCCGACGAGCCGACCAGCGCGCCGGTGATGATCATCGCGCTGTTGTGGAGCGTGAAGCCCATCGCCGCGGCGGCCCAGCCCGAATAGCTGTTGAGCATGCTGACCACGACCGGCATGTCGGCGCCGCCGATTGGGATGATCAGCAGGAAGCCGATCGCGAAGCTGAGGCCCATCGCGGTCCAGAAGATCCACGGGCTCTGGTCCTGCGTGAAGTAGGCGATTAGGCCGAGGATGCCGGCAATCGTCGCAAGATTGATGACGTGCCGCCCGGGCAGCAGGATCGGCGCGCCGGACATGTTGCCGTTGAGCTTGAGGAACGCGATCACCGAGCCGGAGAAGGTGATGGCGCCGATGGCAACACCGAGGCCCATTTCGATCCGGCTGACCGGCAAGATGTTGATGATCGAGGGACCGTAGGTCGGCGTGATGCGGACGGCGATCCCGAAGGCCTCGGGGTTGAGAAAGGCGGCGGCACCGACGAGCACGGCGGCCATACCGACGAGGCTGTGGAACGCCGCGACCAGCTGCGGCATGGCGGTCATCTGGATCTTGCGGGCAGCAACGAGGCCGATGGCGCCCCCAAGTGCGATCGCGGCAAGGATCGGGCCCAAAGAGGCAAAGTCCAGATAGCTCCGGTCGTATAGTGGGACGACTGGATCGCCCGGAGAAAGATCGATCCGCGGAAGGGTGACGATGAGCGTAGTGACGACTGCAATCGCCATGCCGATCATGCCCAGATTGTTGCCCCGCCGGCTGCTCTCCGGGCTCGAAAGTCCCCTCAGCGCCAAGATGAAGCAGACGCCCGCGATAAGATAAGCGAGCAGCACCCAGGAGGGCTGTGCGTGAGCCGCCTCCATCACTTCCGCTCCTTCTTCTTGTACATCGCGAGCATGCGCTGCGTGACCGCGAAGCCGCCGAAGATGTTCACGCTGGCGAGTGCGACGGCGATCAGGCCGAGCCATTTGGCGCTCGGACTGCCGGCCGCCGCCGCGGCGATCAAAGCTCCGACGATGATCACCGACGAAATGGCGTTCGTAACCGCCATCAACGGCGTGTGCAGCGCCGGGGTCACCGACCAAACCACGAAATAGCCCACGAAACAGGCCAGTACGAAAATCGACAAGATCGAGATGAAGTCCATCAGCCCACCTTTTTCATGGAATTCGAACGGCGAAACGCAGCGAACGCAGCACCCTCATGCGCGCGCGAGGGCGTGTAGGCGCGTGAGGACTGAACTGTTGTTCGATTCACTGACAAAGAATCTGTAGTTCGACGCATTCGGCGGCGACATTGCACAAATGAACGGCCGTAGGACAGAGGAAAGCGCAAGCCCCGCCCGCGTCGGAAATCCACCGTCAACCGAGGCAAGGTTTCCGATTTAATAACCTTTGTTGGGCAGAGGCGGAGCTCGAGGCAAGCAGCGGGAGCACGGGCTAAATGCCCTGGCGCAAGAAAGACACGTCACAACGATCGCCGATCAAGCTGCTGGTCTGGACCGCGCTTGCCGGGCTGATCATCGGGCTGTTCGGGATAGGGCAGCTTCTCGAGGACCAGCTGCGCAACATCCGCAACGGCCTCCACATGCACAAGGCGAGCGGGGACATTGTGTTTGTCGCTATCGACGACAAAGCCCTTCGCGAGATGGGTCAATGGCCCTGGCCGCATGCGAGAGATGCACTGCTCATCGACAAGCTCACGGAAGCCGGCGCAAAGAGCATCTTCTTCGACATAATGTTCGAGACCCCAGGCAGCCAGAACGACGATCGGCTCTTCGCAGAATCGCTTCAGAAGTCCGACCGCGTAACACTTGCCGCGCGCGGGCCGCTCGGGGAGCGAGGCAACGAAATAGAACTAATCGGGCCGTTACCGATCTTGAGCGCGCATGCGCGGCTCGCGACGATTCGATGGGATTACAACTATCAGAATGCGATCTGGACCCTCCCCTCATCCGGCAAGTACCGCGGCGGACGCGTTCCTAGCTTCGCTGCGGCGCTAGCCGGCAAGAATATGCCGAGTGCCGACGAGTTTCCGGTCGACTACTCCGTCGATTTCAACACGGTCCCGAGAGTTTCCGCCGCAGACATCTTGACCGAACGAGCCGGCTCGGCAGCCCTACGTGGGAAAACCGTCATCATCGGCGCCGACTCTGCTGTGTTGGGGGATCGGTTCTTTGTGCCCGGTGTCGGTCGCATGGCCGGCGCGTATGTGCATATAGCGGGCGCGGAAACGCTCAAAGCCGGTACTCCTGTGCAGGCAGGTTGGCTCGGTGCCTTGCTGGTCGCGATTGCAGTGGCGGGATTTGCGTCCTTCCGCGGCATGTGGAGACAGCAAAGCTTCGCGCTTGGCGCACTGACCCTGCTCCTCGCGGCGGGCCCGATTCCCCTCGAAGCCAATCTGGTGTTTGTAGATATCGCACCCGCCCTCCTTGTCACACTCACGGTCTGGGCCGGATTGCTCTGGCGCCGCTACAAGAATGACGGACTGACGAATTCCGTCTCCGGCTTGCCGAACCTGACTGCGCTCAAGGCGTTCACCGGGCGCGACCAGGCGCTGATCGCCATTCGAGTTCTCAACTACGCGGAAATCGTCGCCAGCCTCCCGGCGGAATGCGAACGCACGCTGGTCGAACAGATTGTCGGCCGCTTGACTGTCGGATCACCCGGTAAAGTTACCTACCACGGCGATGGCGGAATTTTTGCATGGTTCGAAGAGGCGCGTCTGCCCTTCGGCAACCACATCGACGCTCTGCATGCGCTGTTCAGGACTCCGGTGAAAGTGAACGGCCAAGCCATCGACCTGTCGGCTACATTCGGAGTCGAGATCGGCAATGGGCGGTCGCTCGCCAACCGCCTCGCGAGCGCGCTGGTCGCGGCGGAAGAGGCTGCGCACGACGGGCTCAAGTGGAAGATCCACGATCCCGAGAAGCTGAACGACGCATCGTGGAAGCTGTCGCTGCTCAGCCGCCTCGATCAGGCGATCGACGAAGGCGAGGTCTGGGTCGCCTATCAGCCGAAGCTCGATCTCAAGACCAACAAGGTGATCGGGGCCGAAGCGCTTGCCCGCTGGACCCACCCGGAAAAGGGGCCGATCGCTGCATCCGAGTTCGTCGCTGCCGCCGAACAGCATGACCGGATCGGCAAGCTCACCGATTTCGTTCTCGACCAGTCGATAGCGGCGGCTGCGTCGATCAATGCAAAAGGTATCGAGTTCCACATCGCCGTGAACCTGTCGGCCCGTCTGCTCGGAGATCGCAGCTTCGAGAATCGCCTTGCGGAATTGCTCCTTAAGCATCGCCTCGAACCGCAATTGCTGACGCTGGAGCTGACGGAAACCTCGGCTCTCGGCAGTACCGACGCGCTGAAAATGCTGTCCGAGCTACGCGACATGGGCGTCGAAATCTCGATCGACGATTATGGCACGGGCCTATCGACCCTCGAATATCTCAAGAAAGTCCCGGCCAACGAGTTGAAGATCGACCAGAGCTTCGTTCGCAACATGATCGAGAATCGCGGCGACCGCGTGATGGTGCAATCGACGATTGCCCTCGCCCATTCGCTCGGCCGGACAGTTGTCGCCGAAGGGGTCGAGAATCGCCAAGTACTCGAAGCACTGGTCGAAATGAAATGCGATATCGCCCAAGGCTTCGTCATCGGCAGACCGATGAGTCTCGACAGCCTCGTCCGCCGTTTGTCCACCGACCGAAAGAGATCCGTCGCCTGAATATGGTAAACAGTTGATAACCATCTCTATTAAGGTTAACAAAGTCCCCGACTGCCGAATCGCAGTGGATCAGGGGACGTGTGATGACGAAGCAAGTACACACCCGGAAGTGGAGCTTCTGGGATTGGGTTGGCGGCTCAGGCAGCGACAATGGCGGCGCAGGCGGCTAAGCAAGCGTGGAAGTCCACACAGTCGACTTCCCGAGTAAAATCAAGAGTTTCCATAAGCCGCCCGCGGACTTCGTGGGCGGCTTATAACTTTTCTACTGAACTATTTGACGAACGTCGGCGTCGGAACGCCGGTTGACCGGCGCGAGATATAGCTGGCCCGCAGCCGGTGCGAATCGGGCTGCGAATTGCGGCGAATCAGGGTTAAGGAAATGTGGCGCGCGGGCGCCACATCAGGCTAATTGCCCGCATGATCCGCCAGAAAACATCCGTTCTCAGCGTGCGCGCCGCCCGCCAAGGCCTTCACGAAATCACGCGTGAAATCGCCGCATGGGTTGCGGAGAGCGGCATTGCCGATGGCCTGCTGACCCTGTTCTGTCGGCACAGCTCGGCCTCCCTCCTGATCCAGGAAAATGCCGCACCGGCCGCCCGCCGCGACCTCGAAGCCTATTTCGCGCGGATCGCACCCGAAAGCGCGACCGCTTACACGCACGATGACGAGGGGCCGGACGACATGCCCGCACATCTCCGCACCGCCCTCACCCAAACCCACCTGTCTATACCGGTGCAGCGGAGCCGGATGTTGCTCGGCACCTGGCAAGGGATCTACCTCTTCGAGCACCGCCGCGAACCGCACGAGCGGAGCATCGCCCTTCACCTGATCGGCGAGTGAGGCTCAGCGCCGAAGCACACCGCGGGCGAGGATTTGCTGGATGCCGGGCAGGTCGGATCCGCGCCCGATCTTGATTTCGAGCGGATGGTGCGCGCTGCTGATCCAGATCTTGAGGTCGGCGTCCAGGTCGAACGTCCCCGCCGTTTCCAGGCTGTAGCGCACGATCGAACGATAGGGGATGCTGGTCACCTCGACCTTCTTGCCGGTCCAGCCCTGGATGTTGATCAGGCACAGCCGGTCGCCGGTGAGGAAGACCACGTCGCGGATGGTCTTGAATGCCGCGAGTATCTGTTCGTCGTGGAGCAGCAGGGCTCCGTATTTCTGATCGACTTCGGCGACGCTGGTTTCAGTCGCTGCGAAGAGGCCCATCAGCCGGCGAGCCGCTCGTGCACGACCTTCCCGGCATTGGTGAGGCGGATGCCTTTCACGATCTCGTCATCGTCGGGGAGCACGGGCGCCGAGGCTTCCTTGTCCCAGAAGGCAGCGAGAAAATTGTAGAGGTTGCGGGCGAACAGCGCCGAGGAGTCGGCGGCCAGGCTGCGGGCGAGATTGGTCGCTCCGATCACCGTCACGCCGTGGCGCTGCACACTCTCGCCGGCGACGCAGCCCTCGACATTGCCGCCGGCATCGGCCGCGAGGTCGACGACGACACTGCCAGCACGCATCGTCGCCAGCTGGGCATCGCTGATCAGGCGCGGCGCCGGGCGGCCCGGGATCAGCGCGGTGGTGATGACGATGTCCTGCTTGGCGATGTGGCTCGACACGAGCTCCGCCTGCGCGGCCTTATATTCGTCCGACATCTCGCCCGCGTAGCCGCCCTGCCCTTCGCCCTCGATCCCCGCGACATTCTCGACAAAGATCGGCTTGGCACCGAGCGACTGGATCTGCTCCTTGGTGGCGGAGCGAACGTCGGTGGCGCTGACCTGCGCGCCAAGGCGGCGGGCAGTCGCGATCGCCTGGAGGCCGGCGACTCCGACACCCATGACGAAGACCTTGGCCGCACTCACGGTGCCGGCGGCAGTCATCATCATCGGGAAGGCACGGCTGTAGGCGGCAGCCGCGTCGATCACCGCTTTGTAGCCGGCGAGGTTCGACTGCGAGGAGAGAATATCCATCGACTGGGCGCGGGTGATGCGCGGCATCCATTCCATCGCCAGCGCCTGCAGGCCAGCGCCGGCATAAGCGTCCACGGCTTCGCGGCGGCGCATCGGGTCGAGCGCTCCGACCAGCAACGCGCCTTGCTCGATGCCCGTCAGAGCGCCTGCGTCGGGGCCGTTGATGCAGAGCACGACGCCGGCACCCTTGAGCACGTCGGCGCGGCTTCCGACCGACGCTCCGGAGGCTTCGAAATCGGAATCGGCGATCGAGGCACCGGACCCCGCCCCTGACTCGACGGCAACGCTTGCGCCGAGAGCGACGAACTTCTTCACGGTCTCCGGGATCGCGGCGCAGCGCGTCTCGCCCGCTGCCGTTTCCTTGAGGACCGCGATCTTCATAGGCACCCTACTTGCTGATCACGACGAGGACGACCATCGCGATGACGAAGCAGACGACCGCGCCCCACTTAAACATACCTATGAACCGGGAATAGTCGCGCACATGGGCTTCGTGGTCGCCACTGTGCGTTCCGTGGGTGGCGGGTTCAACGGCCATAGTGCTTCCCTCTTCTTCGGTATGTTTCGAAAGGTCGGCGGCGTCCATAACAAGGCCGAAGCGCAGCCCCAAGCCCTTAAGCGCGCCTTTACACCTGGCGCGCTATGGCGGGCGACCAAGGAGCGCTTGAACATGGCTGACCAGAGAACCCGGTCGCTTCTACTTGTCGAGTCCGATGCCGGCGAGCGCAGGCTTGTCGCCGCGGTCGCGGCGCGCGCGGGCTGGAGCGTGATCAACGCCGCCTGCGCCGAAACCGCCGTCGGGCTGCTGCAAGGACCGCATGGGCGCGAAGTGGTTGCGGCACTGCTCGGCACCTGGGACACGAAATCCGGCCCGGAGCTGATCGCTGCTCTTCGCTCACAGCGTCCCAAACTGCCGGTGATCGTGCTGTCGACCGATTCCGTCTCCGATGCCGTGGAAGCAATGCGGGCGGGTGCTTCCGACTTCCTGACGCGCCCGATCGCGCCGGAGCGGATGCTCGAAGCACTTGCCGCCCATGCCGACCGCCGCAAGGGCGCCGGAGAGCTTGCGCCGATGGCTGAGAAAATCGGACCTCCGCTCTCGCTCGAGCAATTGGTCGGATCCGGACCCGAATTCCGCGCGGCGCTGGCAGTTGCCGCCAAGGCGGCACGTAGCCGCCTGCCCATCCAGATCATCGGCGAGCCGGGCACCGGCAAGGAAACCTTCGCCCGTGCAATTCACGCCGCCAGCCTGCGCTCGCGCGGGCCGCTGGTCGAGATCGACTGCAAGGCGGTGCCCGCAAACATCATCGACAGCCAATTGTTCGGTCACGAGAAAGGCGCCTTTCCGGGTGCGTTCGACGCCAAGGTCGGCAAACTTGTCCATGCCGACGGCGGAACCTTGTTGCTCGACGACATCACCGCACTGCCGACGGAAACGCAGGCGATGCTCGATCGAGTCCTCGCCACCGGCGAAGTGCGTCCGGTCGGCTGCAATGGCAGCAATTCGGTCGATGTCCGAGTGATCGGCACATCGACGCTGAGCCTGCCGGAGGAGTTCGACCGTGGGCTGGCTGAACGCGTGTCCGCGACGACCGTGGTCATCCCGCCGCTTCGCGAACGCAGCAGCGACATCCCGGCGCTCACGCGCCACCTGCTCTCCCGCTTCTCTGAGCAGCTCGGCCTGCGCCCGTTGTCGATCGGCAATGACGCTCTCGCGGTGCTGATGCGCTACGGCTGGCCGGGCAATGTGCGGCAGCTGGCGGGAGTGCTGTTTCGAGCGGCGCTGCAGTGCGACGATTCACTGCTTACCGCAGAGCATTTCCCGCACATCGCCATCCAGTCGCGCTTCACCGGCCGGGTGAGCGATTTTGCACCGACACTAAGCGCGGCCGGCAGCGAGGCGGCGCTGGTCGGCAGTCCGTCCGTCAGCCTGTTCGGCAGTGACGGCCACATGCGCCAGCTCGAAGATATCGAAGCGGACATCATCCGCCTTGCGATCGGCCATTATCGCGGCCGCATGACCGAGGTTGCGCGCCGGCTCGGGATCGGTCGTTCGACGCTATACCGCAAGCTCGGCGAACTCGGGATCGACACCGCCGCCTAAAGCTCTACGCATCCGCTCGATGCGAAGCCTCTTGCCTGCCGTCGCCTGCCTTCTGTTCGCCTGCAACGGCCCGGCCGTCGCGCCGGTGCAGCCGAGCTCGCCTTGCGAGCAGCGGGCATTCGAAGGGACGAGCTTTACGGTTTGCGCGCTGAAGGGCGGCCGCCCAGAAGTACTGACTTCGGATCGGAACGGCACTCCGTACCGCAGCTTTGCAGCCGTTGAGGCAGCGCTCGGCCCGAAAGCAGAGCGCGTTGCATTCGGGATGAATGCCGGCATGTTCGATGCGAACGGGCACGCAATCGGCTTGCTCATCGAGCGTGGCAAGGAATTGCATGCGATCAACCGGCGCAAGGGCGGCGGTAATTTCCACTTGCTCCCGAACGGACTGTTCCTCGTTCGCAAGGATGGCAGCGCGGAGGTCGTCGCAACCGACGCGTTCAAGCCGGCGGCGAGCATCGACTACGCAACCCAGTCCGGCCCGATGCTGGTGATCGAAGGCAAGCTTCACCCCAGCTTCGATGCCGACGGAACGTCGCGCTACATTCGCAACGGCATCGGCATCGCTCCGGGCGGAACGCCGCTGTTCGTCATCAGCAATGAAGAGGTCTCGTTCGGAAAGCTCGCCCGCTTCTTCCGCGACGGACTGAGGACCCGTAACGCACTCTACTTCGACGGATCGGTCAGCTCTCTGTGGGATCCGGCGAACGGCAGACGCGACGGGTTCGTGCCGATCGGGCCAATGGTCGTGGTGTTCAGACCTTCGGAGTCAAAGCCTGGTCGCGCAAGCCGCGCCACACCTTGATCGCCTGCACCGTCTCCGGAACGTCGTGGACGCGGACGATCTGGGCGCCCTGCTCCACCGCTTTGAGAGCGAAAGCGAGACTACCCGCCAAGCGCTGATCGGCAGCCACTTCGTTCGACAGGGCGCCGATCGTCCGCTTGCGGCTGGCGCCGAGCACGATCGGGCAGCCGATGCCGTGCAGCATCGCAAGCCCGTTCATCAGTTCAAGATTGTGGCCGACATTTTTGCCGAAGCCGAAGCCCGGATCGATCAGGATGCGATCGCGTGCAATGCCAGCCGCGATCGCCGCCTCGATGCGCTCCTCCAGCCACAGGAATATTTCGACCAGCACATCGCCATAGCGCGGCTCCTGCTGCATGGTCTCGGGCGAGCCCTGATGGTGCATCAGGACAACGGGCGTGCCGAGGCTCGCCACGGTCTCCGCCGCATTCGAGTCGAAGGTCAGACCTGAGACATCGTTGATCATGCGCGCTCCGGCCGCGACCGCGGCGCGCATCACTTCCGCCTTACGCGTGTCGATCGAAACGGCCGCGCCGCCGGCGGCGAGCTGCCGGATAACCGGAGTGACCCGCTCGATCTCGTCGCCTTCCCACACCGGCTTCGCGCCGGGGCGCGTCGATTCGCCGCCGACGTCGACGATCGCCGCGCCCTGGGCGGCCATGTCGGCCGCGGCAGCGGCGGCGTCGGTCGCGCCCTCGAAGCGTCCACCGTCCGAAAAGCTGTCGGGGGTCGTGTTGAGGATGCCCATCACCTGCGGCTGATCGAGGCGCACGGTTCGTTCGCCAAGCTGCAAGGGCGCGCGCGGGGAGGTCAGCGCCTGCCACGGGGCGGCCATGCCGTCGTCGAGCCGCTGCTGGAGGTCCGCGACTGACACCAACTCGGTGCCGGCGCGGCGGCTGCCGTCCCAATGGATCAGCTCAACCGCGGAAAACCAGTTCAGCCCGCCCGCGAGCCGCGCAACCTGCCCGTCGAATCCGAATGGACAATCGACGAAGCCGGTGGGGCGAAGGAATGTGCGTGCGTTCATTTGCAAACCTCGTTCGTCCTGAGCGCAGTCGAAGGGCGCTGGCAAGACGTTGGTCTTGACGCCCTTCGACTGCGCGGCTTCGCCGCTGCGCTCAGGACGGATGGACTTCAGATGTTCTGCAGATGCTGCTGCCTCAGCGCATCGATCGGCTTGAGCTCGCCATCCTGTTCGACATGCCAGAAGGTCCAGCCGTTGCAGGACGGGGCGCCCTGAAGGGCGGCACCGACCTTGTGGATCGAGCCGGCATAAGCGGTGGCCTGCAAGGAGCCGTCGGCGCAGACCTTTGCAGTCCAGCGGCGCTTTGAGTCCATCAGCAGCGTGCCCGGCGCGACCATCCCGCATTCGACCAGCAAACCGAACGCCACGCGCGGCTGGCTGCGTTTATCGGGGACGACCTGCATCGCGCTTTCGTCGAGCGGAAGGGTCGAATTGATGCGCTCGCTCGCGACCTTGATATAGGCGCGCTCACGTTCGATGCCGATCCAGCGCCGGCCGAGGCGGCGCGCGACCGCGCCCGTCGTACCGGTGCCGAAGAAGGGATCGAGCACGACATCGCCAGGCTTCGTGCAAGCGAGCAGGATGCGGTAGAGCAGGCTTTCCGGCTTTTGCGTCGGATGCGCCTTGTGGCCGTCGTCGCCTTTGACCCGCTCCGCACCGCTGCAGATCGGAAGCACCCAGTCGGACCGCATCTGCAGATCGTCGTTCAGCGCCTTCATCGCGCGATAGTTGAAGGTGTAGCGCGCCTTCTCGTCCTTCGCGCACCAGATCAGGGTCTCGTGCGCGTTGGTGAAACGCGTGCCGCGGAAGTTCGGCATCGGGTTCGACTTGCGCCACACGATGTCGTTCAAAATCCAGAAATCCGCATCCTGCAGCAGCGATCCGACGCGGTAGATGTTGTGATAGCTGCCGATCACCCAGATGGTCCCGTCATCCTTCAGGATGCGGCGGGCTTCCGCCAGCCATTCGCGGGTGAAGTCGTCGTAGACGGCGAGACTATCGAACTTGTCCCAGTCATCGTCGCAGGCATCGACGCGGCCGCCTTCCGGACGGAACAGCTCACCACCGAGCTGGAGATTATAGGGCGGGTCGGCGAAGATCATGTCGACGCTCTTGTCGGGCAGGCGCGCCATCTCGGCGATGCAGTCGCCCTGAAGGATCGAATCGAGCGGAAGGGTGCGCGCAGGGCGTTCCAAACGGCGCGAACGTGCGCTGTGCTCCCCGATCGGTGTGACGAGATTCATGCGGCCCCCTGCATTTCGAACCTGCGAGGGTGAGTCAGGCTGGACTCCCGGTCAAGCGCAAGCGCTGCTCAACGGTAGCAAACAAGCGCTAAGGCTAGGCGGCCTCGGCGGCTGGTGGCACTATATGTTGAGTCTCAACTGCCCGGACCGCCTCCATTACTGGTGGGTGTGGCTCGCAGGACTCGCCTGTGGATAAATGTTCGAAAACCAGCTCGGGCTGTGCTCCGCGGGCGATAATCTCCCGCACTGGAGCGAAGCTTCGGCGGTGGAGTGGCGTGACGCCGAGTGCGTCGAGCCCGCGGTAATGTTGCGGAGTTGCGTAGCCGCGGTTGGTCTCCCAGCCGTAGCCGGGATGCTGGCGAGCATAATCGGCCATCATGCGGTCGCGCGTGACCTTGGCGATGATCGAGGCGGCGGCGATCGAGCGGCACTTCCCGTCGCCGCCGACGATCGCCTTGGACGGGCGCTGCCAGCGCGGGCAGGCATTGCCGTCGACCAACACCCAGGCCGGCTCCAGCCCAAGCGCCTCGACCGCTCGGGTCATCGCCAGCATGCGCGCCCAGTAGATGTTGATCGTGTCGATCTCCTCGACCGTCGCGATGCCGACGCCGATCACCGCGCCATAGTCATGCAGGCGCTTGTAGAGGCTCTCGCGTTCCTTGAGGTCGAGGTTCTTGGAATCGTCGATCCCGCGCGGGAAGCGGTTGCGGTCGAGGATCACGGCCGCCGCTACGACGGGGCCTGCAAGCGGAGCGCAGCCCGCCTCGTCCACACCGGCAATCGGCTGCGGGAACGGCAGTTCAAGCCTGAAGCAGGGGCGCGGCATTGCGCCAATCTACCTCAATCGCAGGCCGGGGACAGTCCCTCGCGAGGGACTGTCCACAACATTTTCAGCCTTCCATCCGCCACGGCGGGAAGCGGCGTGCTTCGCCCGCCTTGTAAAGGAAGATGATATTGCCGTCCGGATCGCGCAGCCGCGCTTCGCGCCACATCCACGGCTGGTTGCGCGGGCCGTGCTCGAACGGGATGCCGCTGCGGGCAAGCTGCTCGACTCGGCTGTCGAGGTCGTCGCACTCGAAATAGACGGCCGTGGTGGCGGAGATTTTCTCGTCCGGATCGGCCTGGATCGAGAAGGTGACGCCGCCGGCGGTTTCGAACCGCGCGTAACCGTTCTCCGAACTGTCGACGATCTGCTTGAGCCCGAGGGCACGGTAGAAGGCCACCGACTTGTCGTAATTGGTGACGGTCACGGTAACCTGGTTCAGCCGCGGACCGGCACCGACGTCGAGCCGCACATCGCCCTGCCCGATCGGCCCGTGACCCTTGCCGAGTCCGGGGGCCCCCCGCAGTGCGACCCGCACGAAATCGCGCGCACGAGCGATGGCGTCGGTGAGCGGCACGCCTTGTGCCAGGAAGAAGGCGATCCCGCTCGCGAGCGTACAGCCGGTGCCGTGCGTATTCTCGGTCGGAATGCGCTGGCCCTGCCAGCTGGTCATATTGTCTTCTTCGATCAGGGCGTCGGCGAGTGCGTCGCCTTCCTCATGCCCGCCCTTGATCAGCACGGCGCATCGGTGGTCGGAGACCAGGTGAAGAGCGGCGGCGACCGGGTCCTCGTCGCTTGCGAGCCGCTGAAGCTCGGGAAGATTGGGCGTGACGAGCGTCGCGATGCCCATCAGCCTGCCGAAGGCTGCGATGGTTGCGTCGTCGGCAAGCGAGGAACCGCTGGTCGCCACCATCACCGGGTCGAACACGATCGGCAGGTCGGGCTGCTCGGCGCGAATCTGTTCTAGCCGCTCGGCGACGACATTTGCGGTAAAGCCGCTGCCGATCATTCCGATCTTGACCGCATCGACACCGATATCGCTGACGACCGCGTCGATCTGGGCAAGCACGATTTCGGCCGGCACGGCATGGACGGCCGTGACGCACTGCGTGTTCTGCGCGGTCACGGCGGTGATCGCCGTCATCGCGTGGCCGCCGAGCATGGTGACCGTCTTGATATCGGCCTGAATGCCGGCACCCCCGCCGGAATCGGAGCCGGCGATGATCAATATGCGTGGAACGGCCTCTGACATGGCTGAGCCCATAGCAGAAAAGGGTTAAGCAGCGGCAACAGCCGCGCAGATGTCGTCGACGAGCTGTTCGACCAAGGCTGCATCGTCGCCTTCGGCCATCACCCGGATCAAGGGCTCGGTACCCGATGCGCGGATCACGAGCCGCCCGCGACCGTTGAGCTTGGCCTCCGCGGCTGCGATGCAATCCTTGACCTCGGAGTTTTCGAGCGGCGCGCCACCGTCGAACCGCACGTTCTTGAGCAGCTGCGGAACCGGCTCGAACTGGTTGAGCGTTTCGCTCGCCAGTCTGCCGCCCTCCACGAGGGCCGCAAGCACCTGTAGACCCGCCACGAGACCGTCGCCGGTGGTACCATAGTCGGTGAGGATGATGTGGCCCGACTGCTCGCCACCAACATTGCAGCCCCTCGCCCGCATCTCCTCGAGCACGTAGCGGTCGCCGACCTTGGTGCGGATGAGATCGATGCCTTCCGACTTGAGCTTCCGCTCGAGGCCGAGGTTGGACATGACGGTCGCGACGACCGCGCCGCCGTCCAGCAAGTCACGGTCGCGCATGTCGAGTGCGATCAAGGCCATTAGCTGGTCGCCGTCGATCAGGCGGCCCTTCTCGTCGACCACGAGCAACCGATCCGCGTCGCCATCGAGCGCGAGTCCGATGTCGGCACCACTCGCGACCACGGTCTCCTGCAGCAGCTCGGGATGCGTTGATCCGCATTTGTCGTTGATGTTGATGCCGTTAGGCGTGACTCCCACAGGCACAACTTCCGCACCGAGTTCCCACAGGGCTTCGGGCGCAACGTGATAAGCAGCGCCGTTCGCGCAATCGACGACGATCTTCAGCCCGTCGAGGCGCAAGACATCCGGAAAGGTCGATTTGACGAAGTGGACGTAGCGGCCGCGGGCATCGTCGATCCGGCGCGCGCGCCCGATCTTCTCCGGCGCCACCAGTTCCGGACGCCCGGCCATGAAGCGCTCGATCGCAAGCTCGTCATCGTCGCTGAGCTTGTAGCCGTCAGGGCCGAACAATTTGATGCCGTTGTCGAAAAATGGATTGTGCGATGCCGAAATCATCACGCCGAGGTCGGCACGCATCGACTGGGTCAGCATCGCCACCGCCGGCGTCGGCATCGGTCCGAGCAGGACCACGTCCATGCCGACGCTGGTGAAACCGGCAACCAGCGCGGATTCCATCATATAGCCCGACAGGCGCGTGTCCTTGCCAATGACGACACGATGGCGATGATCGCCGCGAAGGAAATGCGCACCCGCCGCCTGCCCGACGCGGAGTGCGGTCTCCGCCGTCATCGGTTCACTGTTGGTGAGGCCGCGGATCCCGTCCGTGCCGAACATCTTGCGCTTCATGCGTGACCCTTAGCCGCAGCGGGCCCGGTGGCGCTAGATGTGCGGCGGGTCACCATCGGGCCGCGTTTCCCGCTTCGGATGCATTCCGGTCGCGGCGGGCTCTGCCAGCTGGGCCTGCCCGGCGAGATCCTCGTCCTTCAGCTCGTCGAGATGCATCAGCCGCGTGATCAGCCAGCTGATCGGCACGGCGACGATGCCGACCCCGATCACCCACCAGCCGATGGTCGAATAGACGTCGAGGACGTGGTCCGCCGAGACCCCTTCGCCGCCGGTGGCTTGCGCGATCTTGGAAGCGAGCCAGTTGCCGGCCGCGGTCGCGAGAAACCATGTTCCCATCATCAGGCCAACCATGGAACGGGTCGACAGGCGGGTCATGCTGGAAAGGCCGACCGGCGAGAAGCAGAGCTCGGCGGTGGAGTGGAACAGGTAGAGCAGGATCACGAAGATCATCGAAGTCATGGCGCCATGCTCTCCGGCCCCCGCGACCAGGACCAGGAAGCCCAGGCCGATCTGGATCATGCCCAGAGCGAACTTCAATGCTGCACTCGGCTCAAGCCCCCGTTTGCCGAGCCAGGTCCAGACGACGCCGAAAACGGGTGCCAGCGTAATGATCCAGAAGCTGTTGACCGACTGGAACCAGGACGCCGGCATTTCCCAGCCGAACAGGTGCCGATCGACGCGCTCGTCGGTGAAGACGTTGAGCGAGGATCCGGCCTGTTCGAACAAGGCCCAGAATAGAGGGGACAGCGCGATCAGATAGAGCGCCGCGAAGATGCGGTGCCGCTCGATGCGCGGGAGTTTGAACACCGACGTCCACAGGATGTAGCCGACGGTAAGCAGCGCGAAGCCGCCGAGCCCCAGGCCGACTACATCATTGTTACGCACCAGCACCCAGGCGACTACCACGCCTCCGATGGCGCTGAGGTAGATCGCCCATTCGCACGACAGACCGAAGACAGTGCACTGGGCAAGCCTTGCTGGATCGGACGGCCGGCCCGCGTCGTGCAATTCGCGACGGAAGAGCACGAACACCGCGAGTCCAAGCAGCATTCCGATTCCGGCGGCCCCGAAGCCGTACGACCAGCCGACGCGCTCGCCGAGATAGCCGACCAGGATCGGCCCAAGGAAGGCGCCGAGGTTGATGCCCATGTAAAAGATCGAGAAGGCGCCGTCGCGGCGGGTGTCATCGCGAGGGTACAATTGCCCGACGAGCACCGAGATATTCGCCTTCAGGAAGCCCGTGCCAATGATGATGCAGGCCAGGCCCAAGTAGAAGCCGTTCAGATATGCCCCCTGCGCACCCTGCGGTCCCTCCACCAAGGCGATCAGCAGATGGCCCGTGGCGATGAACACGCCGCCCGCAAGCACGGCCTTTCGGGCACCGAGATATTTGTCCGCCAGGAACCCGCCGATCACCGGCGTGATGAACACTAGCGACGTATAGGCTCCGTAGATTCCGTAAGCCGGCTTTTCGTCGAACAGGAAGTGCTTGGTCAGGTAGAAGACCAGGATCGCGCGCATTCCGTAATAGGAAAAGCGCTCCCACATTTCGGCGAAGAACAGCATGTAAAGGCCACGCGGGTGGCCGAGAAAAGTCCTGCGCTCGTCGGCTGCAGGATGAATGGTTGTGGTTGCCACTGATTGCTCCACTGGAGGCGCCCTGGGGCGCAGCTATGGGAACGAGCCTAGCGGGCTTAACAGCCAAGGGAAGCCGATTGTTGCCGCGGCTCCGCGCCCCTATGTGGCATGTCGATGCTCAACGACCGTTCGTCGATCCTTTCGTTCCTCGAAACGCGCCGGTCCGGGATCCCCCGCGAACTGACCGGCCCCGGCCCTTCGCCTCAAGAGTTGGGGCGCATCCTCGCCATCGCGGCACGGACGCCCGATCACGGGCAGCTGTCGCCGTGGCGCTTCGTGACCGTGGCAGACGGCCAGCGGGACGCTCTGGAAGTGCTCCTGCGGCAGGCGCTGGCCGACGACGACCCCTGCGCTCCGATCGCCCGACACCAAAAGGAGCATGATTTCGCCCATTATGCCGGCACGCTGATCGTGCTGGTCTCCGCCCCGGTTGCCGATCACAAGATTCCGGTCTGGGAGCAGGAGCTTTCGTGCGGGGCAGCGGGCATGAACCTGCTCATGGCAGCGCACGCACTCGGCTATGTTGCGGGTTGGGTGACCGGCTGGCGCACCTATTCCGAGCGGGTTCGAAGCGCGTTTTGCGCGCCCGGCGAACGGATTGCGGGATTTATCTTCATCGGCCAGCCGGGACGCCCGCTTGAAGAGCGTCCGCGGCCGCAATTGCACGAGGTCGCACAAGCCTGGCAGCCGCCCGAACTCTGACATGTGAAACTGCTTTGTTGTTGAATTTACTCCGCAACGCTGTATTATAACAGCATGACGCTCGGAAAGCCGCATGAGAAGCCCGTTTACGTCCGCCTTCGCGAGACGATCGCCGAGGCGATATTGGCCGGCCGTTACGGCGACGGCGAGCCCCTCCCATCGGTTCGCGCCTTTGCGGTCGAACAGTCTGCCAACCCGCTGACCGTGGCCAAGGCCTATCAGGGATTTCAGGACGAGGGTTTGATCACCGTCAAGCGCGGCGTCGGCATGTTCGTTGCACCAGGCGCCCGGGCACGGCTGCGCGATTCGGAACGCAAGCGCTTCGTGCAGGAAGAATGGCCGGAAATTCGGGCGCGGATGAAGCGGCTCGGCATCGAACCCGCGGCCCTGATCGACCGCGAAACCGCCTGACTCCCACAGCCGTCACCTTGAACTTGTTTCAGGGTCCATTTTCGATGAGGTGTGGCGCATGTCGGCAATGGATGCTGAAACGAGTTCAGCATGACGACCATCCTTCCTTTCAGCGCCGACGCCGTCGAGCAGGCCGCAGCAATCATCCGCTCCGGCCACCCGGTCGCGGTCGCGACGGAGACTGTCTACGGCCTTGCCGCCGACGCCACCAATGGCGAGGCAGTCGCGCGAATCTATGAGGCGAAGGGAAGACCGAGCTTCAATCCGCTCATCGTGCACGTCGCGGACCTCAAGGCGGCGCAACGCATCGGCGAATTCGACGAGCAGGCTGCCGCACTCGCCGCGCTGCATTGGCCGGGGCCGCTGACGCTCGTCGTACCGCTGAAGCCCGACGCGAACGTCAGTTCGCTCGTTACCGCAGGGCTGCCGACCATCGCGCTTCGCGTGCCTGCGCATCCCGCGATGCAGGCTCTACTTCGCGCCACGGGCAAACCCCTCGCCGCGCCGTCGGCCAATGCGAGCGGGTCGATCAGCCCGACGCGCGCCGAACATGTGCTGAAGTCGCTGGGCGGCAAGATCCCACTGATCATCGACGCGGGCCCGTGCGAGCGCGGCATCGAATCCACCATCGTCGCGAGCACCGACGGCCCGCTTCGGCTCCTTCGGCGAGGTCCGATCGAGGTAGATGCAGCCGAGGAGATCGGCGGCAAGATCGAAGCCCCCGGCCAGCTCGCAAGCCACTATGCGCCCTCCAAACCACTGCGACTGAATGCCGAGAGTGCGGACGGTGACGAGTTCCTGATCGGCTTCGGGCACATCGACGGCGATGCAAACTTGAGCGCGGCAGGCGACCTCACCGAAGCCGCCGCGCGGCTGTTCGACCTGCTGCATCAGGCAGACGCCTCCCGCAATCCGCGAATCGCCGTCGCGTCTGTGCCGGAGCAGAGCCTTGGAGCGGCGATTAACGACCGACTTCGAAGAGCCGCCGCTCCGCTCAAATAGCGTGAAAAGGGGCAGTCGAAGCCGCCCCTTCTCTCACTCTTGCTTGCTACGTGCTGCCCTGAAGATCAGGATGCGGGAGCGAGCGCGATATCCTGGTCAAGGAAGGCCCGCCCGGGCATGTTGAGCGGCATTTCTGCGCTTGTGCCGGTCACGAAAAAGCCCGCAACAGGGAGTGCAACGATCGCGCCGACAACGCCCGCTGTGCCCGTCTCGCCTCGCGTGTCCATGTCGCCCTTGAGGCGGATGTTTGTGCCGTTGATAGTCACGGACCTGATCTGCAAATGGATCGCTCCCGACTTGCCCCACATACCTTTGTTGCGGATCTCCGTCAGAACGCCCTCGACGGGACTGCGTGCAGGAATCGCCACGCGTCCGTTGAGCAGGACATCTTGCGCAACTTCCAGCTGCACTTTTTGACCGACTCGAAGATGCTTGCCCTTGGTGGTCAGAAACTCGGAAAGCGCGACAGGCACGGGCGCACCTGCACGCAAGACATTTCCAGAGGCCTGCTGCTGAACGATGGCAACATTCTGCGCCTGGGCCGCGGCCTGCGGCTGCGGGTTCACGACGGTTTGTGCACCGGCCGATGCCGCAATCAGAATCGCTGACACGCAAGTGATCTTCGAAAGCATGATGTTCCCCTGAAACTACGCAGCCCCCCGGCTGCGACATTCAAGGTCGCACGCAAAGTTGAATTTGCCAATACCCAGCGCGGTTTAATTGAGAGTAACTATTGCGCTGCTTCACTCTTCAACCTGGCCTGGAAGCTCTTGCGGAGTTTCTGGAGCTTGGGCGGGATGACTGCCAGACAATAGGGATTGCGCTGGCCTTCGCCGGACCAATAGTCCTGGTGATAATCTTCCGCCGGATACCAATGCGCCCTGGGCTCGACTGTTGTGACGACGCGTCCGCCCAGTTCAGCATTCGCGCGTGCGATGGCTGCCTGTGCTTTGTCTTCCTGTTCCGGAGTCTGCGGGAAGATCGCCGACCGGTACTGGGTGCCGACATCATTGCCCTGCCGATTCAGCTGGGTTGGATCGTGCGTGGCGAAGAAGATGTCGAGCAAATCGTCGTACCCGATCACTTCTGGGTCAAACGTGATGCGGATCGCTTCGGCATGGCCGGTGTTGCCGTCGCACACCTGGCGGTAGGTCGGATTGACCGTCTCGCCGCCGGTATAGCCGCTTTCGACCAACTTGACGCCGGCGATGTCGAGGAAGACCGCCTCGGTGCACCAAAAGCAACCGCCCGCAAGCACCGCATTTTCTTCCGCCATGTCCACGCTCCTTCGGTCAGGAGGGGGACATAGGAAGGCTCAGTGCTTTTGGTAAGCGGCCTTCAGGCTGGCCAGCTCGAGGCGCTTGCCAACCCATTCGGCGAGCTCGTCGAACTCGAGCGGCTTGTCGAAGACGATCCCGGCCACCCGCTCGGAATACCAACGGACTTCCCCGAGAACCGGTCGGAAGCTTTCCACGATCACGGTGACCTTCTTGCCGACGCAATATTCCTCAATCGGGACGACCTTGATACCGGCGAGCGAAATGTCGTGAACGTCGACCGTATAATAGACCTTGCCGACCTTGACCGAAGCCTTGCAATTGACCTGCAGCCGCGGCGGGCGCGCGCGGAATCCGTGGCGCGGCTTGCGGCCGGCGAGCAATTCCCCGATGTCGAGGTTCTGGTCGAACTTGACCCCAATCATGCCGTCGCGAAGCCAGACGACGGATCCCGGAATTTTCTGCGAGGAGAGCTCGACGAACACCGGCTCGCCGACTTCGGGTGCATTGACGATGTCGCCCATCAGCCCGCCGGCGGAGATGTTGCGGACTCTAATCAATTGTTCGCCGATCGCGCTGGTCAGCTTCGCTACGCGAAGAATCGGAGTCAGGCGCTCGTCGGTGCGCCGCTCGGGCGGCCGGGGAACGGCCGTGCTGAGCGTGAAGGTGGTGGATTCGAACGCGTTGTCCAACTCCTCCGCGCTGTGCTGCGGTTTTCTGCGAATGAGCGATGCGAACATAGACCCTCCGTCCCCAACGGGAACTCGTTTCAATAGTGGGTTTTAGTCCCTGCTGGGTTAAGAGAGCGTTTCTCTTGTCATCGCGTACCTGTTTACAATGCCTCGGATTGAAAGACTGCGAATGGCGCTGCCGCGCTTGCTACTAATCGATGACGAACCGGCGCTTGGCGAACTCCTCGCTGAAGCGGCTCGTGAGTGCGGATTTGAAGCGATCCAGACCTCCCATGACGAACGTTTTCGGCAGGAATTCCGGACGGAGCGCCCGGATATGGTCGCGCTCGACCTTGGAATGCCGGGAATGGACGGCGTTGAGCTTCTCCGCTTTCTGGCGGACGAGGGTTATGACGCGCCGGTACTAATCATCAGCGGGTTCGACCGGCGGGTGCTTGAATCGGCCTTTCGGCTCGGTGAGGCCCTGGGCCTGACCATGGCCGGACCGGTGGCAAAGCCCGCGCGCCTCGAAGAGCTCGAAACCGTGCTCAACAGTCTCAAGGCGACGCTAACGCCATGAAGGTCGCGGCCGACTCCGGCCTGCTTCCAGGCTTCGAGCGCGCTCTCGCCGACCAGCGCCTGCACATGGTTTACCAACCCAAGGTCTCGCTCGCGGACGGGCGTCTGGTGCGCGTCGAGGCGCTGGTGCGTTGGGACGATCCCGATCACGGCCTGGTTGCCCCTTCCCGCTTCGTGCCGCTTGCCGAGCGTCATGGCCTGATCGGCGAACTGACCGAATGGGGATTAGGCACCGCGCTGCGCCAGTGGCACGATTGGCGCGCGCAAGGGATCGACACTTGCGTGGCGGTCAACATTTCCGCGCTCAGCCTGGAAAAGCTCGATTTCCCGGACCTTGTAGAGCGGATGTGCCATTCGCTCGACGTGCCCGCCGATCGCCTGGTGCTCGAGCTGACCGAGGGCGCCACCCAGCCGCTGATCAAGCTGATGGACACGCTAACGCGGTTCCGAATCAAGGGGATCGGCCTCGCGATCGACGATTTCGGGACTGGCTATTCCTCGCTCCTGCAATTGCGCCACCTCCCCTTTACCGAGGTCAAGATCGATCGGGCGTTCGTGAAGGATGCCCCCGAATCAAGCGATTGCCGCCTGATTGTGCGTTGCATCGTCGAGCTTGCCCATGGCCTAGGGCTGACGACGACTGCGGAAGGCGTCGAGACCGCGGACCAGCTCCGAATCATGCGCGATCTCGGCTGCGACCTCGTCCAGGGTTATCTCGTCGCCCAGCCGCTCGAGCCCGGCGCTCTCTTGTCGTGGCAGAAGGAATTCGAGACGCGCTGGCCGACGCTGCTGGATCAGCCGGGCCTGGTGCCTGGCTGAGATCAGGCGAACAGGCGCCGCGCCCGCGCGAGCGCCTCGACCCCCGCCGCGATCGTCTCGGGCCGCTTCGCGAAGCACAAGCGAATGAAGTGCTGTTCTGGCGTGACCTCCGCGAAGGCGGATAAGGGGACTACCGCCACGCCTGCCTTCTCTACCGCTGTAGCAGCGAAGGTTTCGTCGTCGACGTCAATGCCCGAGGCGGCAAGGTCGATGCAGGTAAAATAAGTGGCAGCGCTATCGAGCACGCAATAGCCCGCAGCCCCCAGCCCGCTGGTCAGATCGTCCCGCGCCTGGGCGAAACCGCGCCGCATCGGCTCGAGCCATGAATCTCCTTGGGCGAGGCCGAATGCGACGGCCCTTTGCAGGCTCGGCGCGGAGGAGAAGGTCAGGAACTGGTGCGCCCGGCCGGCGAGCGTTGCGAGCTCCGGCGGCGCGACCAGCCAGCCGATCTTCCACCCGGTCAGCGAGAAGATCTTGCCGGCCGACCCGCATTTGAACGTGCGCTCCGCCATTCCGGGCAGCGATGCGATCGGAAGGAAGCTTTGGCCGTCGAGCAGCACATGCTCCCACACCTCGTCGGCGATGACGATCAAATCATGCTCGCGAGCGACCGAGGCAAGCGCTTCCAGCTCGACCGCATCGAACAGGCGCCCGGTCGGATTGTGAGGATTGTTGAACAGGATCGCGCGCGTCTTCTCGGTCACCGCAGCCTCGATCACGTCGCGATCGATCCGCCACTCGGGAGGACGCAGCGCGACTTCGCGGGGAAGGCCCCCTGCCTGCCGCACGAGGGGCGCGTAGGCGTCGTAGGCGGGCGTCAGCAGGATCACCTCGTCGCCCGGCACGACCGTGGCGAAAATCGCTGCCGCAAGCGCCTCGGTCGCGCCGCTGGTCACGCACACATGCGATGCATCGATCGCGATTCCGTGATGCCGCCGATAATGGTCGGTCACCGCTTCCCGCAGCACCGGCAACCCGCGCGAGGGCGCATATTGGCCGGACTCGTACACGACGGCGCGCGCCGCTTCCTCGAGGATTTCCACCGGCCAGCCGAAATCGGGAAAGCCCTGGCCGAGGTTGATCGCGCCATGCGCCGCGGCGGCAAGCGACATGCGCTCGAACACGCTAGTCTGCATGCGTTCGTAGAGCGGGTTCATGCCCTTCCCTCGCAGGCCGCGCGGCGGCTCGCAACCTTCACGCGCCGGCCGCGTGACGCGGTTGAGGCCTAGCGCGCCGGGCTGATCCTGACCGCGGCCCCGCCCGACGGGGCAAGCCTCAGTTGGATCGTGTCTGACGCGCGAACCGTCGAATTTGCCTTGACCACTTCGCTCGGTGAGCTTCCGTCCTGCCAGGTCGCCGCCGTCCACCGGCCAGCGCTAAGGAACGAGAGCGGCACCGTGACGGTCCGCCCCTGCTCGTTGGTCATCGCGCCAACGTACCAGTCGCGCCCTTTCCGCCTGGCAACTACCACATGATCGCCGAGCGCGGCGGAAATCCCGCGGGTCTCGTCCCAGCTGGCGGGCACGGCCTGGACGAAATCGAAGCCGCTTTGGCCGCGATAATTGTCGGGGCTGTCGGACACGCCCTGGAACGGGCTTTCGAAGACGACATACATGGCTAGCGCCTGGCCGCGCGTGGTCTGCACCATCGGCGTTTGCGCTTCCGGCGTGAAGGTCTGCGGCGTGGCGTTGCGGAAGCCGCCCGGAGTGTAGTCCATCGGGCCCAGCAGGTTGCGGGTGAGCGCAAGGTTGACGTTGTGGCGTGCCGTCACGCGCCTGGTCCACTTGTTATACTCGGCTCCGAACACCCCTTCCTGCGACAGATAATGCGGGAAGGTGCGGGTCAGGCCGCGCGGCGGAAAGGCTCCGTGGAGATCGAGCAACAAATGGTTTGCCGCGGTCGCCTTGAGCAGCCGCTGGTAATAAGCAACCATCGGCTGATCGTCGCGGTCCATGAAGTCGGCCTTGATCCCCTTGATGCCCCATTTGGCATAGAGCGGCAGCGCCTGATCCATATTCTCGTCCAGGTTTTTCCAATGGACCCACAGCCACAGGCCGACCTTGCGCTGGGCCGCATATTTGACGAGCGCCGGGATGTTCACTTCGGGAATGGATTCGAGGTTGTTCGAGCCTGGAAGCACGGTGCCGCCGCCGCCGCTGTTCAGGTACCAGCCGTCGTCGATCAGCATATATTCGAGCCCGCTCTGGCTGGCGAAGTCGATGTAGGCCCTGATCGTCGCGTCCGTCATCGGCGCCGGCTTCCCGCCGAGCGTCGGACCGTTCCACCAGTCCCACGCATATTTGCCCGCCTTCACCCAGCTGAAATCGCCCTCAGCGGGCGCGGCGAGACTGGTCACGAGCGTATTCTGAAGGAGATCCGCGACGCCGTCGCCGAGCATGATCACGCGCCACGGCGTGTCGAGGCCCTGGTCGCCGATCCACTCGCCGACCGCAATCCGCGGATCGTCCGGACGAGGCGAAAGCCGCGCCTGCAGGCCCAGCTCGCCGGTTTCCCGGCCGCTAAAGTAGAGGCCGGCGTAGTTGCGAAGATCGGACTCGGCGAAGGCCATGGCCGTTCCGCCGGCCTGGGTTTCGCAAACTACGGGCAGATCGAACAGATTGTGGTTGCGCATCTGGGACGCGCGAACCGGATCGAACTCGCCCTCGTGACTGCTGGTGTAGCGTCCGACGTTGAAGGCCTGGCAGGCATAATCGGCCGGAAAGACATATTCGGTGACTTCGCCGGTTAGCCGCAGCTGCCGCAAATTGGGCTGGCCGGGGATATGATAGCGGAAGGCAAAGCCGCTGTTGTAGGCGCGGAAGATTACGTCGAGCTTGCGCCGCTGCCCGCCGCTCTCGGCGAAGTGCACCGTCAGTTCGTTGTAGGGATCGCGGACGGCCGACGCCTTCCCGATCAGCGGATAGGTGTCCACGCCCGAGCGCACGCTACTGCTCTCGATCGCCATGCCGGAGGCAAGCGTTTGATACCGTTCAAAGGCGAGGCCAAGCGCAGCCCGGGTCAGCACCGGCTGCCCGCGGAAGCTGAGGGCGTAGGACGGGCGGTTCTGCGCATCGAGCGCAACCTGCGCAACGACCCGCCCGTCTTGAGACGCGAGAGCGAGCGGCGCCGCGACGGCCGGGGCGGCGGAAAGCAGACTGACAATGGCAGCAAGGAAATAGCGGAGCATCGTCGTCCTCTCCCCAGTGGCGACTTGGCGATTCTGGATTAGTCAGACTACCTAGCCGTGCCCGTGCTCGGCGCGCAACGGACTTGGAGAGGTTTTCAGATATGCACCGAATCGTCGGGCTGTGGCTGTTCATATTGGCGTTGGCAGTTCCGGCTCACGCCCTCGCCGCATCCCGGCAGACTATTGTGCTCGCGGCGGACTGGCGCTTCATCAAGGAGCATGTCGCTGGCGCGGAGCAGCCCGCGTTCGACGACAGCAAATGGACCAAGGTCACCCTGCCGCACAGCTTCAACGCTTCGGAGGGCGACGACGGCACCTATTACCGCGGACCAACCTGGTACCGCCGGGCGATCGAGATTGGCGCGATCGTGCCGGGCAGACGGCTGGCAATCCAGTTCGATGGCGCCGCGACGGCTGCGGACGTCTATCTCAACGGCAAGAAGATCGGGCGCCACGAGGGCGGGCACGCCGCCTTCCGTTTCGACATTACGGATGCGCTCATCCCCGGCCGCAACCTGCTGGCCGTGCGCGTCGACAACAGCCCGACCAAGGTCATCACCCCATTGGGCGGCGATTTCACCTTGTTCGGCGGGCTGTACCGGCCGGTGTCGCTGATCGAGACCGACAGCGTCCACCTCGACCTGTACGATTTCGCCGGGCCTGGTGTGTACGTCCGTTTAGGCGGTCTGCAGGGCAATCTGAACGTTCAGGGGGTCGAGGTGACCGCGCGCGTCGCCAACGATAGCCCAACGGCGCGCCGTGTGCCGGTGACAGTCAAAATTCTGGACGCGAGCGGTCGGGAAGTAGCAGCAACGTTGAAACGGGTGCGGCTCGGCGCCCGCAGCGTAAGTAGCGTCGACTTCGGCCTGCTGGTCCGGAACCGCCGACTTTGGGACGGCGTGCGCGACCCCTACCTCTACCGCGTCGTCACAACGGTCGGGGCGAACGGTGACGAAGTGACGGTGCCGCTCGGCATCCGCACGTTCCGCATTGATCCCGAGCAGGGGTTCATCCTCAATGGCAGGCCCTATCATCTGCACGGCGCCAACCTCCAGCACCCAGCGCGTCCCGGCAAAGGCACGGCCGTGTCGGACGCCGAAGTGGCTCAGGATTTCGCAATTCTGCGCGAAATGGGCGCGACTGGCCTGCGGCTGGCCCACTTCCAGCACCCGGCGAAGTCATACGACGAAGCCGACCGGCTCGGACTGGGGCTGTGGACGGAGATCGGGATCAACAGCGATGTCGAGGACACGCCCGAGTTCCGCGCCAACGCCGGCCAGCAACTGCGCGAGCTGATCGCCCAGACCTACAACCATCCATCCATCTTCCTGTGGGGGATCGGCAACGAAATCTATCCAGACGGCCCGAAGGCGGCGCGTGTGCTTGAGTTCCTGCAGGGGGTCGCGAAAGAAGCCGATCCGAGCCGGCCAACGGTCTACGCCCATTGCTGCCAGGCGGACGACGATCCGCGCGCGCTCGTCACCGACGTGGTCGCCTTCAACCGCTATTACGGCTGGTACCCGGACAAGGGCAATCGGACGATGGACAGCTGGGCCCGCGCCTTTCACCAATTGCTGCCAAGGCGCGCCTTTGCCGTCAGCGAATATGGCGCGGGTGCGAGCATTCAGCACCAGGCCGACCCGCCCGGACCGGTCGAGCCGACCAGCGCTTGGCACCCGGAGCAATATCAGGCGCTCTACCACGAGAAAAACTGGCGCGAGCTTCGCGACAAGCCCTACGTCTTCGCGACGTTCGTGTGGGTCGCATTCGACTTCGCGTCGGCCGGCCGCCACGAGGGCGATCGGCGCGGGATCAACGACAAGGGCCTCGTCACCTACGACCGGCAGACCCGCAAGGACGCTTATTATTGGTACCAGGCCAACTGGACCGACAAGCCGATGCTGTACATCACCAGCCGCCGCTTCACGCAGCGGGCGCAGCCGGATGTGGAGGTGAAAGCCTATACCAATGCGGGGCCGGCGACGCTGATCCTGAACGGCGTTCCCGTTTCAACGCTGGCTCCGGACGACCATGTGCTTCGCTGGAAAATCCGGCTGACCCCCGGTGAGAACAGACTCGAAGTAAGAAGCTCTGGCGGAACAGTCTCCGACGCAACCACCTGGTCGCTGGTGCCGCCCCCTTCGGCTATTCAACTGCAACATTGACAGCTTGCTTGATTGGTTTGGACCGCTCTTCTATTCGCGCCGCCTCAGTCCGGATTATGGAAGCACATTAAGACCAATGACCCAGCGCGGTGCCGCGCGAGCCGCGCTCCTGCTCCTGTTGCTGGTCGCCGCCGCGCTCCGGATCCATAATATCGGCTTTGGGCTTCCGGGGATGTACGACCCGGACGAGCCGATGTTCATGCTCACGGCATTGAAACTGCCGCTCAAGGGCACACTGAACCCACAATGGTTCGGCCACCCGGGGTCAACGACCATCTATCTGGTTGCGCTGGTCGATGTAATCGTGGCGGCGACTGCGCTGCTCGGCGGGGCCTATGGCAGCCTTGGCGAACTCACGACCGCGGCCTACGCGAACCCCGCCATCTTCTTCATTCCCGCACGCGTCGCGATGGTCGCGCTCGGCGTCACGAGCATCGGCCTCACCTATGTGCTCGGACGCAGACTGCACGGAACAGCAGCCGGGCTTGTCGCCGCCGCCTTGTTGACGTTCAACGCCCTGCACATCGCCTGGTCGCAGGTCGTGCGGACCGACATCCATGCCAGCGTCTTCATGCTTGCGAGCATGATATTTGCGGCCAAGGTGGCGGAGAGCGGACGGCTCAGACATTGGCTGCTTGCGGGTTTCCTCACCGGCTTTGCAATTGCGACAAAATGGCCATCGGCCGCCGTGTTCGTGGCCGTGATCGGCGCCTTCATTTACCGCCGAGTGCAGGGCAGCGGATCAGCGCGGACCGACCTTCGAAACCTTTTCCTGGCCGGCTTGACGGTACTTGTCGGCATGTTCCTTGCCTCGCCGTTTCTGTTCCTCGACTGGCCTACGGTGGTGTCGAACCTGTCGGGGGAGATGCGCCCGCGTCACCTCGGGCACACGGGCGGCGGGCTCGTTTTCAACCTTGGCTGGTATCTGCGCGTCCAGGTGGCCGGCACAATGGGGATGGTTGCGCTCGCTGCCATTGCGGCCGGCTTTATCCTGTCCGGATTGCGAAGCCGCATCGCTCTGTTCACACTGGTCCCGACCGCGGTCACCTTCATGGTGCTGATCTCGGCCCAGCATCTGATCTGGTCGCGCTGGGTCCTGCCCGCCTTGCCACTGCTGTGCATTTTCGCGGGCTTCGCGGTCGTGCGGGCAGGCGAAAAACTGGCAGCCCTTTGGCCGTCGCGGAGCCCTTATCTCGTGACCACCGGACTTGCGGCCGCCATGCTCATCCCGTCGGTCGCCGGGGCGATCGGCGAAGCCAGGGAGCGCGCGAATGATACACGCGCGATGGCGGTACGCTGGGCGAAGACGAATATAGCTCCAGGAAAGACGGTCGTTCTCGAACATCTCGAACTGAATCTTCGCGGGCAACCGTGGAAAATCCTGTTTCCGATGGGGGCCGCGGGCTGCGTGGACGCCGTCCATCTGCTCAACAGCCAGGTCCAGTATAGCAAAGTCCAGGGTCTTCGTCGTGGAAGCTCGATCATAGATTTGGGCAATATCGACCCGGCTCGGCTTGACACGTGTCGGGCCGACTACGCAATCCTCACCTATTACGACCTTTATCGTGCAGAAGCCGAGCATTTTCCCCGCGAGATCGAGACCTATGACAAGATTCTTGCCGGTGGCCGCACCGTTGCGCTATTCGCGCCGCGGCCAGGATACTCGGGCGGGCCGGTGGTGCGCATCGTCGCGATTCCACGAGGATGATGGACCGGACTGAAGGCGATATACGGGGACAGGTTCAGCCCGCTCAGGCTAAGCCCAGGAACAATTCGGTTGATTGACCGCCTCGAATAGGCCGGTTGAAAACATCGCACGAATGTCCGTGCGGGGATTTGCGGAGGTAGAATGCAGGCTGTCATTCTTGCGGGTGGACTGGGGACTCGGCTGGGCGAAGAGACGTCGGTGCGGCCCAAGCCCATGGTCGAGATCGGCGGCAAGCCTATCCTGTGGCACATCATGAAGGTTTATTCCGCTGCCGGAGTGAACGACTTCATCGTCTGCCTCGGATACAAGGGCTATTTGATCAAAGAATATTTCGCGAATTACTTCCTGCACACCGCGGACGTCACGATCGACCTGCGCAAGAACGCGATGGACGTTCACGAGAACTGGAGCGAACCATGGCGGATTACTCTAGTGGAAACCGGCGCGGATACCATGACGGGCGGGCGCCTTAAGGCAGTCCAGCAATATCTCAACAAGGATGAGCCGTTCTGCTTCACCTACGGCGATGGCGTGGCGGCGATCGACATTGCCGATCTGATCGCCTTCCATCGCAACCACGGCAAGAAGGCCACCATCACGGCGGTTGCGCCTCCCGGGCGGTTCGGGGCGTTGGAGTTCGAAGGCGAGCTCGTCCGAAGCTTCCGTGAAAAGCCGGCGGGCGACGGCGGGCTGATCAACGGCGGCTTCTTCGTTGCCGACCCCTCCGTACTCGACCTGGTCGATGGACCCGAAACGGTGTGGGAGCAGGGTCCGCTCGAGACCCTCGCTACTAATGGAGAGCTGGTTGCCTATCGCCACGATGGTTTCTGGCAGCCGATGGATACGCTCCGAGACAAGACCTATCTCGAAGAATTGTGGGCGGACTCCGCACCGTGGAAATGCTGGTGACGGAGTCTTCCTGGCAAGGACGGCGGGTTCTCGTCACCGGGCATACCGGCTTCAAAGGTGGCTGGCTGTCGCTCTGGCTCGACCAGCTCGGCGCTCGAGTAAGCGGACTGTCGCTGCCGCCGCCGACGGATCCCAGCTTCTTCGAGCAAACGAGGCTCAGCGAACTTGTCAGCCATACCGAAGGCGACATCCGCGATTATGACGTAGTCCGTAACGCCATCCGCGCTGCCGAGCCGGAGGTCGTCTTCCACCTCGCGGCCCAACCGCTCGTCCGATACTCCTACGACCATCCGGTCGAAACTTATGCGACCAACGTGATGGGCACCGTCCATGTGTTGGAGGCCTGCCGCGAAGTCGGCGGCGTCAAGGCGGCGATCTGCATCACCACCGACAAATGCTACGAAAACCGCGAGTGGGTCTGGCCCTATCGCGAAAACGACCCGATGGGCGGGTACGACCCCTATAGTAGCAGCAAGGGCGCGGCCGAGCTTGCGATCGCCGGTTATCGCCGCTCGTACCCGGATGGACCGGCCATCGCATCGGTTCGCGCAGGCAATGTAATCGGCGGGGGCGACTGGGCACTGGATCGCCTTGTCCCGGATATTATTCGCGCGCTGCTGGCCGGACACCGGCCGCTCATCCGCAACCGCGCTTCGATCCGCCCGTGGCAGCACGTGCTCGAGGCATTGGGCGGCTATCTGATGATCGCCGAGCGTCTGCTCGCAGGCGAACGCAACTTCGCGACGGCATTCAACTTTGGACCGTCGGACGAGGACACGCAGCCGGTCGGCTGGATCGTCGAGCAAATGCTTTCGGCCTGGGGCGCCGAAGGCTGGGACAAGCCGGACGGCCCGCAGCCGCACGAGGCGGTGCTTCTCAAGCTCGACACCAGCAAGGCCCGATCAGAACTCGGCTGGCGCCCACGGCTTAGGCTGAAGGAAGCGCTGACAAGCATCATCGAATGGCATGCGCACGTGGCCAACGGCGGTGACGCGCGTGAGATCAGCCTTCGCCAACTGGAAGATTATCGCGCGAGGGCCTGACCGACGACCCGGTCGCGGGCCTGCTCGAACGCAAGCCAGATTGCGTCGTCCACGGCGGGCACGCGCGTTAGAGTGGCGCGATAGAGATAGCCCTGATCATTGATCAGGATCGGCCGATAGGCCTGCGGATTATGCTTCTTGTCACTCTGCCAAAAGCGGAAGAAGTCGCCTCGCTCGACCCGACCAAGTGCTTCCGGGATTCCCGGCACCTGCGAGAGGATGCCGGTGAGGTCGTCGACCAGCGCCTGTACGCGGGCGACGTCGCGGATCCGCGCATCCTCGTTTGCGCTCATTTCAACCGCCGCAAGGCAGCCGATCCCGACCGCGACACCATGGGTGAGGAGATAATCGGTGCAGCTCTCCAGCGCATGGCCAAAACTGTGTCCGAAATTAAGGAGCAAGCGCTCGTTCTGATCGAACTCGTCAACTTCGATGAACCACTTTTTAGCGTTCAGGCTAAGCGGCACCATGTGTTCGGGATCGCACCGACCCTCAGACCGCGGAAGCGCAATATATTCTCCGAAAACGCCATTGCCGTGCGCGAAACAGATCTTTGCGGCCTCGCACTGGCCCGCGGCGAAGTGCTCCGGCGGCAGGGTTTCGACCGCCGTAACGGGGACTATGATCGCCTTTGGGGGATAGAATGAGCCGACCAAATTCTTGAACGCGCCGACATTCACGGAACTCTTTCCGCCGATGCAGCTATCGACCATAGCGAGCAAGGTCGTTGGCATGAAAGTCCAGTCGACTCCCCGCATGTAGACCGTGGCGATGAAGCAGGCGATATCCTGCACCACGCCGCCGCCTACTGCGAGGATGTGTCCGTTGCGGGCGAGCCCGGCTTCACGGCACTGCTCGATCAACGGCGACAATGCCGCGAGTTCCTTAGACTCCTCGACAGCCTCGATGAAAAGGATCGGGCAGCTGACATCCCGCAGCTGATCGCGGAAAAAGGAGTCGGCGAGGATCAGCGTCGGCTGCGGGCCGACCGCCAGATTCGCCAAAGGCTCGGCTGCAATCCGGACCGGATGCGACCCGCTCGCCGAAGCGATTTCAAACAAGTCGTGCATGTTCGAATCCGAGGTCGACTGCGACGAACTGGCCTGTGATGCTGGTATTCGCGCTCGAACAAAGGAAGGCGGTGAGCGCCGCGACATCGTCGATGCTCGGCAGTCGGCCGAACGGAGTCATTCCAGCCAGCCGCCCGATCTGGTCCGGAGTCAGGTTCTGCCGCGTCATTGGAGTGTCGAGGGCGCCGGGAAGGACCGCGTTGATCAATATGCCTTTGTCCGCGAGATCGATCGCAGCGGACATCACGAGTCCCTGTATCGCCGCCTTCGTCACCATATAGCTAAGCTTGCGCGGGCGCGCCGCCCTCTGCCAGATCGATCCAATCACGCACAGCCGCGCACCTTCGGCAAGGCGGTCCGATTCCAAGAGGGCGTGGAGGCTCGTCGCAACGAACAGCACATTGGCGTCATAGAGCTTTCGATGCTGGTCCGCATCGAAATCGAGAACGCTGTCGTTGAGATTTGCTCCCTGCGCCCAAACAACCGCCTCGAAGCTTCCTTCGCCCGGTAGGCTCGCAGCGTCTTCGATCGGGTCGTAAACGGCGATCCCCCCCTCGCCTGCCCGCCTTCCGGTCGCGAGAACGTCGAACCCGCCTCCTCTGAGCGCTTCGGTACAGGCAGCTCCGATCTGGCCGGCGCCGCCAAAAACAAGTGCCTGGGGCATCAGGCGGCGACGCTTGCCAGTGTCAGTATGTTGCCGAGCTTGAGCCCTAGCGGAGTGCCCGGCAAGGGGAGCCGCGAAAGATTGATCCCTGCAGTCCATGCGGCCTGCCGAACCATGAACGAGACCGGGAAATAGTTCTTGCTTCGGCGAACCTCGACCTTGTCATACTCGGCCCGCTCCAGGAGACGGGTGATCGAGCTCGGATTGTAAAGTTCGGGATGCTGCAGGCAGAATGGGGGGAACTTCACGCCCATCACCTTGCGCAGCACCGACTGCTCGTTGTGCGTCACGATCATGAGCGTTCCGCCCGGCCGCAGCTTTGCGCGGATCTGCCGGAGGATGTTCGTCGGATCAAGCAGATGGTCGAGCACGTGGATCATGACCGCAAGTTCGATGCTCCCGTCAGGAACTTCAGAAAGGTCGTCCATAGCCGTTGAAATGGTATGCGGGCGGGCGGCCGTCGCCCTGGCGAGAGTATCATGAACGGCCCGGTTCGGCTCGAACAGCCAGAAATGATCGAACTCGGCCTCCTCGGTCGCGTGTCGAACGATGTAGCCGACGTCGGGGCCGATCTCGAGGAAGCCGCCTCCTTTCCTCAGTCCCTTCTTGGCGGCGGTCCAATATCCCTTCTGGGTCGCCTCTAGCGCAGGCCCCGGCACATCCTCCATGTTCGGAGCCATGTTTGCGTACAGATCGCCAAGCTGCTCGGGCGTGAAAAAATATGGCGAATACATCAGCCCGCAAGCACCGCAGCGCGCGTAGGTGAAGAATACTTTCTCCTTGAACAGGCCGGCCCAGAACGGACGCAGCTCGTCGAGCGGCAAGGCTTCGGCACGGCGCTCACTGAAGGCTTCGTCGCGCGGCTGGTCGGCACCGCAAGCCGGGCAATGGCGGACGAGATATTCCGGCTGGATCAACGAACTCGCTCCCGCTCTCGAAAAGTGACGCGGCTATGCCAAAAATAGCTTCCAATCATCAAGACGATGACAAAGCCGAGTTGAGCGAACACTGGCCGCACGTGACCATATTCGACCAGCACCGGCAGCACCGCCCAATTTGCCGCATAATTAAACAGGTAAAAGGATGAAAACACTCCGAACTGGCGGGCGACCTGCCCCTGCGCCTGGAACACCCCGATCTTGTAGGTGGTGAAGGCAAATAATAGCCCGGCCGCCTGCGCAATGATCAGCGCCACCATGTAATGGTGTGCGAGCCACGCGCTGCTCCACAGAAGCAGCGGGAATATCGCCAGCCCGAAGCCGGTGTTCAACGCGCCGGCAATCAGGAAACGAAGCGGCCTGCCTGCAACGCTCCGCAGGCCGGATTGCGCCAGAGATGCCTGGACTTCGGGTTCAGGTGTCATTCCTCGATCAGGTCGATCAGCATGTTTTCGCGAAGCACCTCGCGCGGGAGGAAGGGTGACAGATCTTCGAGGGGCGGTGACGTGATCCTTCCGTCTGGATGCTGCTTCGCGCCTAGCTTCGGAGCGAATGGAACGGTCTCGTCAATGATGATCTCGCAAAGCGCCGGCCCGTCTGACGCAAGCAGTTCAGCGATGCTGTCCTTGAGCTGGTCGTGGCGCTCGGCGCGCGTGTACGCCAGGCCGAATGCGGGCGCGACCTTGCTGAAGTCGGGGAAGGTGACGTTGCTTTTTGGACCACCGCCGACCTCGACGCCGTTGAAGAAGTTCCGGTGCGTCTGGAAAATCGACACGTAGCCGTTGTTGTTAAGCAGGATGATCTTCACCGGAAGGTTGTTTCCGGCAATCGTCTGCAGCTCCTGAATGTTCATCATGATGCTGCCGTCGCCCGCGATGCAGATGACGCGCTTCTTGTTGCCGGTCGCAGCGCAAACTCCGACCGAAGCCGGAAGGTCGTAGCCCATCGTGGCGCAGCCGCTGTTTGTCCATAACCTCTGACCGCGCTTCAGGTTGGCGGTCTGGAAACTGACCACGCAAGCGCTGCCGTTGCCGGTGACGACCACGTCATCTTCGTCGAGTTGGTCGAATAGAGCCTGCATCGCGACATAGGGATTGCACACTTCGTTTTGCTCATATTCGGGCAGCACGACCGGAAATTTCTTGCCGCGCTCGCGGGCCCAGGCGAGCCATTCGGAATGCGCGGCCATCGGCTTGTCGGGCGCTGCCGCGATCAGGCGCGGGATGATGTCTTTGAGGTCCGCGCAGATGGGGAGCTCCGCCTTGACCGTTGGCTTCTGAAGCTCGACTGGATCGACGTCGATCCATGCCTTGAACGCGGCACGAGCGAAGCTCGTCCAATTGTAGCTGACCTGGCGAATGTTGAGCCGGCTGCCGAGAACCAGCAGGAAGTCCGCGCTCTGCGTGACCATATTGCCGCCGCGATCGCCGATCGTGCCCGGCCTTCCGCAATAGAGCGGATGATCGTTCCAGATCACGTCGTGGGCATTCCAGCCGGTCACGACGGGAATGCCGAGCTTGTCGACGAGTTCGAGGAATTGCGCGTGTGCGCCGCTGAGCCGAACGCCGCCGCCTGCGAAGACCACGGGCCGCTCCGCCTCCTGCAAGCGCTCGATGATGGACTTCGCGGCCGCCGGAAGATCCGTCTTTTTCCAGGACTCGTCCAGTTCGGCCGGGTCGAAGCCGGGAAGCAGATCGTCCGGATCGATCATAGCCGCCTGCACGTCGAGCGGAATGTCGAGCCAAACCGGGCCCGGCCGGCCGCTGGTGGCGATGTAGATGGCCTTTTCGAGATGGTAGCGGATCGACAGCGGATCGGTGACCATCGTGACATATTTGGTGATCGGCTTGACGATCGGCTCGATGTCCAGCTCCTGGTCGCCGAATTGCCGCAGCGGCAGGCCGGTGTGGCGAACAGTGGTTTCCATCTTCACCTGGCCGGAAATAACCAGCACGCCAATGGAGTCGACATAGGCGCCGTAGATTCCGGTAATCGCGTTGGTGCCACCCGGGCCCGACGTCACGTTGACGACGGCGAGCCGGTTCGTCAGCCGGTAATAAGCTTCCGCCGCCATCGCGAGCGCCTGTTCATGATGGCAGAACGTGGTCTGGAGCTGCGGATGCGTGCCGATCGAATGGTTGAGGTGCATCGCACCGCCGCCGGTCAACATGAACACGTCGCCGATTCCGCGCTGGACCAGCTGGTCGGCAATCCAGTTCGATAACTTGATCTTCGTCACTGCTTCCATCCATTCCAAATTGCTGTCCGACGAATAGCTTCGTCGAGCCCGACAATCGGCTCCACTCCAAGTTCATTCCTGATCTTGCAGGTCGAAGGAACATAGCGCCCCGGGTTCCAGCCCGGATCGGGTTTCCCGAGGACTTCGAATCCGCCGCCACCGAGAACCGCTGAAACGCGCTCCGCAAGCTGGGCTATGGAGACAGCTTCCTCCGAGCCGACATTGTAGACGCCTCCTTTGGCTCCGCGAAGTAGGATAGTCCACAGCCAAACGGTCAGATCGGCTGCATAAAGATACGAGCGGACAGCGGTTCCGGCCCCTTCCACGGTGATCGTCCGACCGGCCATTGCATCGCGGATGAAATTGCCCGCAGCGAAGTGGATGTCGAGGGACAGGAGTGGGCCGAGGAGGGCGAAAATCCGGGCGTTGACGATGTCGATGTCGAACTGACGGGCGTAGATGGTGCAGATCATCTCCGCGGCGCGCTTGCCTTCCGCATAAGCCGACCGGTGCGTGCCAAGGTCCGGTCCGCCGCGATAGTCCTCGGCGACATGTTCGACCTCCCTCGGCTGCGCTCCGTAAACCGCGCCGGAGGACAGAAAAAAGTAGCGAGTCGCGCCCGCCGCGCGTGCGAAATCGAGGGTCGCGCGCGTTCCAGTGACGATCGTATCGAACATCCGGAGCGGATCGTTTTCGTTAAGGTCCGCGCTGGCGTCCGTGGCCGCGTGGATTACATGATCATAACGCTGCCCGTCAGGCGCCAATGTCAGCACATCGCCCTTCACGAACTTGAACCCGCGGTGCTGTGCAAGGCCCGGTGCCCTGACGGCGAAAGCTTCGGGATCGCGGCTCAGCAGCGCGACTTCGACGCCCAGGTCGAGCCGACGGTCCGCCTCGGCAAGCGCCTCCAGCATCCAGCGCCCGATAAAGCCAGTGCCGCCAGACATGAAGATGCGCTTGCCCGCCAGCTGCGGCCAAAGCGGGTCGAGCGATACAGACATCCGCTCGAGATCGTGCTTGAACGTCCAGTCAGGCAATCGTCGCCTCCTAGCCGGCGGCCGGGGCTTGAGGAGTTCCCGCCTCGGGTTCGCCGCGCGCCTTGACGCACCTGCGGAAGCCCCACGAGGGCGGCCCCGCCTTGGCGGCGCGGTGAATATCCCTAAGCGTATCGAAAGCGAGAGCCCACAGAATCAGCAGGATCATGCCCGGACGTATGAACGATCCGAGCGGCAGGATATAGGGCGATTGCACGATGCGTCCGCTAAGCCACGACTCCCGCTCCACCTCAAAGATCGTGGTGACCGTCATGTCGCCTGGAACACTGATGAGAAAGGCGCAGACGATCGCGAGCGCCGTGGGAACATTCCTCCACCGTTCCATGAAAACCAGGAACACGACGAAAGTGATCGCATAACCGCCGGGATTCTGAATGATGAAGGATTGCATCAGCACGAAGAAAACGACCCGCGACCGCGACACGGCTGTGGGATAGACCCAGGCCAGCACGAGGCACGCGAGCGCCAGCGTGCGCGATACGATCACTTCGACCTCGATGAAGCGCTTCGCGATATCTACCACCGGCTGCTCGATGAAGTCGCGGACCGGATATTGTCCGACGTCAAGCTGCAGAAACGGCTTGTAGGTAGTCGTGTAGAGAATTTCGTCCCACACGACGCCCGACCGAAAGTTGAACCAGTTCTGGAGATTGGCGACAAATTCGGTTGGAGTGCCAGCGCCCACGAAGAACAAAGTCAGCAGGTACAGGGCGACGATTGCGATCAGCGAGAGTTCGAATAGCCGCCACCTGCGCTCGATCATCAGACTGACGAGCGGAAGCAGAAGGTAAATCTTGAGATTGGCCATCACCGCCGAAGCCGCGATGAAGCCCCGACTTCGAACCAACCCGCCATAGGCCAGCATGAAGGCGAACAATGCCGGAAGGATCAGATTTCCGCGCTCGAGAGCGAACAGGATCGGGCCGCCCAAACACAGAGCGATCGAGCGAGCAACGGCCGTCGAACGGTCGCGGCGATACATCGCCACCGCCGCCACGATGCAGCAAGCGACATACATCAGGACGATGACAACGATTCCGAACACATCGCAGTCGCGTGCATCATAGGGTGCGTTGCCATAGCAGCGCGGATTGCCGAGGGCTCCGGTGATTACGAACGACAGGGGCAGATATATGGTTCGCCAGACAGAATAGGCGCCCGGGTTGTGAGCCCAGTAAGCCGTGTTGAACCAGTCCATGAACGTGTCGCCGATGTCGAACACGAACGGGGCTTGAAGGTAGCCGAATTTGAAGAAGTTGACGACGACTCGGGCAAATCCCAACAGCACGAGCACCATCGCGATATATTCTGTGCCGACCCGGATCAGCCGGGACGAAACTCTCACGGACGCCCCTCAATGCGGCGCCTGCTGATGGTCCGGGCCGACGGCAGCGCACGTTCAGGTGGGAAGTTCACGCGTTCTTCCTCGATGACCAGCGGAACGTTGCGAACACGCTCCGACAGCAATCGCACCTGATCGCCAATCACACCGAGGAAAAGGAAGAGCAGAGCGAACAGCGCGAACATCACCGTCAGGATCAGCAGCACCGGTGAATAGCCGATGATCAGGAAGCGAAGGATGGTGACGAATGACAGCAAGCCCGCTGCGACGATCAGGTAGATCCCGAACACGAGCTGCAATCGGAGCAGCGACTTAGCCGACCCGCCGATGCCGGAAAGCGCGAAATTGAGAAGCACCCAAAAGGTATTGCTGCTTTGCCCGCCCGCACGCTGCGGACGGTCGTACGGAATGACCGCGACGCGATAACCGCTTTCGATCAACATCCCGCGGAAGAACGGCTCTGGCTCATTCCAAGTCGCGAGCATGTCCACGACTTCCCGGTCGAACAAACCGAACCCGGTAGCGCCCGGGATCAGCGGGTAATCAGCGAAGCGCCTGAAGAAGGCGTAGCCGGCCTTGCGGGTTAGGCTCAGCACCAGCGAGGTTTTCTCGTTGCGCCGCTGTCCGAGAACGATCTGCGCGCCCGCACGCCATTGCGCGACCATTTCGCCGATCAAGGCGGGCGGATCCTGAAGGTCGCTGCACATGGCAATGACCGCCGCAGCTTCCGCCTGGAAGATCGCGTGGGTCGGCGAGCGCATCTGGCCGTAGTTGCGATTGTTGAAGATCGCACGAACGCGCGTGTCCCGCGCGCAGATGTCGCGGATCAGCTCGCGCGTACGGTCCGTCGAGTGATTGTCGATGAAGATGATCTCGTGGCTCGACACATGCTTTTCTGCCTCGGCAGTGACGGCCTCGTACAGCGCGACGATATTCGCTTCTTCATTATAGCAGGGGATGGCGAACGAGAGCTCGATCGGAGCCTTTGACGATGCGCCAGCAGACGAAGCCGGCATCAGACCTGCTCGGCTAATTTCGTCCGACGAACTCGCCGCCAGCGCATGAGGCCGGTACTCGGCGCGTACCATTCGGTGAACAGTGCAAGCAACACGATGCCGGCGAACGCACCAATTGCCCAGGTGTTGTATTGCCGTTCAGGATCGATGTGCGGCGGATCGACGACCTGAAAGTAGGAGGCGCTTTCCGATGCCAGCTCTTCGATCGCGACTTGCTCTGCCGACCGCTGATAGATTTCATAGAGCGACTGCTGGAAACGCAGGTTCCTGAACAGGTCCAGATAGCGAAGCGACACTGCCGTCAGTCCGCCGACGTTCGGCCCCGTCGGCCCGGTGGAAGGGTCGACGGTCTGCGAGATTTGATTTCGAAGCGCGGCGATTTCGGTCTGCAGTCCGATCACTTCCGAATTCTCGGGTCCGCGCACCCGGCTCAGCGCCTGGAGCTGCACCTGGCGCGCCTGCATCTGGGCCTCCAAATTGGCGCGCTGTGAAAGTGCCGTGCTGAGCTGTTGTTCGGGTTCGGCAAGATTATGCGCCCTGCGGAAAGCCTGCACCTGCGACTCAGCTTCGCGGACACGCTCGGCAGCGTCACCGAAACGCTGCTGCACGATTCGTTGCTTGTTGTTGATGATCTGGCGCCCGTAGCGAGCAAGGTGGCGCCCGATGGCGTCGCCATAAGCCGTGGTAACGCGGTTCGCGGTATCGGGATCGTATAATTTGGTTTCGATCTCCATCACGCCGCCCAGCAGCAGATGGACGTCAACATGGCGATCCAGCCAAAGGATGGCCTTGCGATTCGTTGCAAACGGCCGGTTCGGCCCGACCAGCTTCAACGTCCGGATCACCTCGCTCTTGACGCTGTCGCTTCGTCCGATGATCAGATAAAGATCGTTCGACGGTCTTCCGCCGGTGAGCAGGCTGCCGATGCTTTGGGTCGATCCGCCGAGTGCTCCGATCAGGGCTGTCGTGCTCGCCGCACTTGCGCTCGTATCCTGCGGCACGATCTTGGCACGCGAGACGAACGGCCGCGGGAAAAATATCAAAAGCGCGAAAAGCAGCGCAAGCAGCGCGTAAGCCAGCCTGCGGTAGCCATCGTTCTTGACGAGTACCGTGACGCGTTCGACGGACCTCATTTTGCGAGCGCCGCCCCGGTCAGGACCGTCGGCAGAATCACAGAAGATACGTCGCGTAGATGCTCCCAGAACTCTCCGCGATTGGCGTTCACCGGCACGAAGATCAGATCGCCGGGAAGCGCATACGCGCGGAGCGCGTCGCGGCGTGGTAGGACCACGCCGTTCGCGCGGATCACGAAGATTTGCGACTTGTCGCCGATCTTCTGGATACCTCCGGCCTGGCGAAGATAATCCGCGACCCGCTGGCCCTGACGATACTGGAATGAAGCGGGGGTCGGGACGGCGCCGAAAACGCCGACCGTTACCGGCTGCGACGGGACGTAGATGGTGTCGTTATTCTCGACGATCATGTCGGCCGGCAATGCGCGGTCGGAGGGCTGAACGTCGAGCACGAGCCGCCCGTCCGGCTTTCGCGCGCGCAACTGCTGAACCACCGAGCGTACAGCCTCCAGCCTCGCGGGCTGCAGCTGCTGCGATTGGGATGACGAAGTCAGCGGCGCCGTCGTCAGCAACAGTTCCGCGTCGCGCATCGCGCGCTCATAGCTATCCTGTTGAGTCTGACGGACGCTTTCCCGCGTGAACACAGTGCCGAAAGGGAAAGCCTGCGAAGTAAGGCCACCAGCGCGGGCAATAACCGTGCTCACGGGAGTTCCCGGCTGGACATAATAGCGCCCCGGATTGACGATCTCGCCGGTGACCGAAACCAGCGCGGGCTGCCGGAACAGCGGCTGCGCAAGCCCTACGGCGGAGAGCACGCGGACGACTTCGCCACGCGCCGCGGGCCGCGACTGGACCTGGGCCGCGGCCAATTCCTGCCAGCCCCCCGGCTTCGTGGAATCGAACAGAAGAAGCCGGCCGCTTTCGGCAACCGTGTTGATCCCGCCAGCGTAGAGAAGCATGTCGTAAATCGTCTCGTTCGAGCGGGCCTCGTAGATTGCTTCGACGTTGACGCTGCCGACGACGGCCACCTGAGGCCCGGCCGGAGCGATGTAGATGACATCCCCATTCTGAAGAATGACATCCGCGCTCTTATCTCCCTTCAACAGCAGGTCGTAGAGATCGAAGTCCGAGATGAGTTGCCCGTTTCGACGGACCTGGATCGAGCGGAAGCTGCCGCCGGCCGACGGTCCACCTGCAGTCAGTACGGCATTGACCAAGGTCGACAGGCTGCTGACGGTGTATGAGCCCGGAACCGCTGCAAAACCGGTCACGTAAACCGTGATGCCGTGCAGCCTTCCGATCGAAACGGCCACTCGAAAATTGCGATATTCACGAGCGACTTGACGCGCGATCAAGGCCTGGACGTCGCCATAGCGGACGCCGGCGACGTCGACCGGCCCGACACGGGGAATGAAAATCCGGCCTTCGGAGTCGATCGTCAGTCGAAGGTTGCTGGCCTGGACCGAGCCGGTAAGCCCGACCCGAAGTTCGTCGCCCGGATTGAGCCGATAGTCGGTCGGGACCGTCGTCGTCGGCGGCGAAGTAAAATTACGCGCTTCAGGAACCAGCAGATTGGCGCCGAAGCGGCGCAGCGGCCGGTTGACGATCTTCGAGACATATTGCTCGAACTCACTTGGCTGGACCGGACGCCGAGCAGCGCTCCGGAGCTGTTGCCGAACCTGTTCGCGTTCCTCCGGAGTCAGCTGGCGCGTGTCGTCATCGAGGTCGTACGCGCGCTGCTGCTGCGTCGTGTCGCGATCGGGGTCCGCGCGGATCTGGTCGGGCTCATAGGGGTTGGAGGGTTCGGTGACGGAGATCGAGGTCTGAGTATCGGCCACGTTTCGCGCCGTCTGCCCGGCGGTCGTCCGCGTTCCATACTGCGAATTTGCCCTGGTACCGGAGTCTTGGGCGTAAGGATCGAGCGGGTAGCCGCTGACCTGCGCGTTGGAAGTCCCCGCAGTGGAAAACGCAAGCGCGGCAAGTAACGGTACACTCGTCCGAAACACAAATCGGAAGGACCAACGGTTCATCATTGAAACTTTCCCCGGACAGGCACTCAGGATGAAAGCCCCGGCCCAGCCAATCGCAGCGCCGTAACGCGCCCATAGCATTCGTCAAGGAGTTGACCGCGAGCACCCGGGGCGACTGAAACCAGAGGACAACCCTGCAGCAGGGGTGTGTAAGGCCGAGCTAGATAAGGAACCACCACTCCCCGTCTGTCAGTCGACTCCGGGCTGTCAGGCGACGCGAGCCATCAAGGCTGGCTTCGCATTGTGCATGCGCGCCTCCATCATCTGGATGCGTGCCTCATCTTCGCGCGCGATGGTTGCATAATAGTCACGCTTGTTCTTCAGCCACGCCAGCTCAAAGTCGACGGCATTGGCAATGCCTGCTTCGATCGAGCTGCGGGTGCAAGCCGAGCCGTCGAAAATTACCTTCCGCGTTTCGAACCGGTCGAGGCGCACCGCGCGGAACTCACGCAGCGCCGGGATCGCCGCAGCCGATACCGACCCGCCGACCACCAGTTCAAGATCCGCCTCCGCGCATGCGCGAGCAACCTGCAGGACCGCGTCGCTGATCGACCGGTGATTCACGGCATCACGCGGCATCCCGCGTGAAAGGGTGAAGTCGACGCGACCAAAAACGATTCCGTCGACCCCTGAGCGCGCAAGCGGGAGGATGTCATGAAGGTTGCGAAGCGTCGTTTCAGTCTCAAGGTTGAACAAGAACTGAGTGCGTTCTTCATTGGAACCATGAGTTTTGGTCTTGGCGTCGACAAATTTGGACAGCGCGTAGCAGGTTTCGACCATCGGAGCGATGATATAGTCGATACCGTAAAGCTTGGATGCAAACAGGTCCGAAACGGCCTCGCATCCGCCAATTTTCAGCGCAACCTTCAAGTCGCATCGTTGCGCGAGCTCCAGGAGACGCAGGAATTCGTCCGGGCGCGTGCCCTCGGCCTCGAACTCCGCCTTGACGGCAACTACGCCGTGCTCGTCCCGCCCTTTTTTGAGCAGATCCAACATGTTACGTTCCGCAGCGTTCACGGCGTTACCTCGACTTTATGGTAAAAAATCGGCTGTTCTACTGACGGTAAGAAACCGTTGCGTCAAGCCTGAGACTCTAGTTGAAATGGACGTTCTCAAAATCGCCTCCGGGACGTTACGACGCCGACACGATCAAGAACTTCCCCATTCAAATCAACTTTCGGTACGTCCACCAACTTGGCAGCCTCCGTCCAAATGCCCCGATTCGGGTTTCGCCATGATCCTACTCAAAAGTCGTTAACGAATCCGTGCCTGAGGCAAACTTGCCACAGTACCGATTGTTTCCCATCCCGCCCACTTGCGCGTCACGGGCAGATCGGGAGTCCAGGTCGTCTCGTAGCGCGGCACGGTTTGACCCATGAAACGCAGCGGATCGACCGGCCTGCCGTCGACCCGCACCTCATAATGCAAGTGCGGTCCAGTCGACCGCCCGGTAGAGCCCACCTCGCCGATCAGACTTCCGGGGCGAAGCACCATACCTTCGCTCACGAGAATTCGAGAAAGATGGCCGTAACGCGTTCTCACTCCATCGCTATGATCAATTTGGACCAAATTGCCGTAACCACCCGCAACGCGTGCTAACGTTACCACTCCTGCTCCGGTCGCATAGACCCGCGTTCCAAACCGGCCGGGCAGGTCGACACCGTCGTGCCGTCGCCGAATCCCTTTGATAGGATCGCTCCGCCATCCGAACGGCGATGAAATATACAGGCGCTGTGCCCGGGTGGTTTCGAATGCCTCCTTCACTTGCCCGCGTACCAGCTTCGCGCCTGACCATGACAACATGTGGCTGCGAAAATGCTCATCGTCGCCGGCCGGAAGCGTTTCCGGGCCAGGAAGCAAAATCGTCGGCGCCGGCACCGCCTGGCCCTCTGCAGGCCACGCGCAGACTAAGCAGGCTGCAGGCACCAGCACTGCGCGCCGACGAGATTTTCGCAGTCGAACCAACATGACCCAATCCGTATTCAGCCAGCAAACTATCGCGCGATAAAGGCGTCAGGCGAGGCAGCACTCTAGTTCGACAAACCTGTACGCTGTGTTTACCGTGCATTAACAATCGTCTCGGGGCCGAACCGTCCCGCAGAAAATTGCGGTTCGTAACGCCTCCATACTGTTGCAGTTTTACATCGGAGAACAACAGTTCGCGTCGATTTTGGTGCGGGTTGTGAAACCAAAGCTTGATTGGGGCATTACGACGGCGCAACGGCGGGAGGCTGGCTGGCCTCGTAAATACCGTAAGCGCACTTGATAGTAGAAGGGCTGTGATCATTTCAACTGCTCGGAACAACTATCGGACTCGCGGCTTTTGGGTTTACCCGCCTGTGCATCGGCAAAGATAAAGGGGTTAACATGCGAATACTATTACTCGCCGCCGTAGCCGCCGCTGCCATTGCTTCACCTGCAATGGCTCGCGACGGTTCCGGTTACGTTGGCGCGGAGCTTGGCGCTCTGATCGCCAAGAACTCAAACGTCGACCGTCGCAACTTCCCGCTGACGGCGACAACGCGCTACCCGGATTGGGGCGATTGGCTGTCGATCGATCACAAGATCGGTTACGACGCGGACCTCATCGCCGGGTACGACTTCGGCATGTTCCGTCTGGAAGGCGAACTCGCTCGCAAGCGCTCGCGTCACAAAGAGTATAACATCGATCCGAAGGCTGCCGGTCTGTTTCCTGCAGGCACGGGGCCAGGCGTGACCGTCGACGGCGGTGGCCGCACGAGTGTCACGAGTCTGATGGTGAACGCGCTGGTTGATCTCGGCGACGAAAACGGCACCAGCTTCTATGCTGGTGGCGGCGTTGGTCCGGCACGGGTCAGCCAGACCGTCGATCAGATCGGTGACTCGGCTTACCACCTGCGTGATACTGATCGCCTCGCGTGGCAGATAATCGCCGGCGTCCGCACCGCCATCACGCCGACTCTCGATGCAGGCGTGAAGTATCGCTACTTCTCCGCCGGCACGCTCAAGAACGACGTGATGGGCCACGGCTTCGACTATCGGACGAACTTCAAGTCGCACAGCTTGCTGGCGAGCTTGATCTACAACTTCGCTCCGCCGCCGCCTCCTCCTCCGCCTCCGCCGCCGCCTCCGCCCCCGCCGCCTCCGCCGCCTCCTGCGACGCAGACGTGCCCGGACGGCTCGGTGATCCTGGCAACGGATGCGTGCCCGGTTCCGCCTCCGCCGCCGCCGCCGCCGCCGCCGGCGCCTGAGCGCGGATAAAACAGCTACTCCTCACAAGGGAGTGAAAACTAACCCCGGACGAGACCATGGCTCGTCCGGGGTTTTTCTTTTATCGGCGCCGCATGAAGTGCCGAGCCTCTCTCCTTCTGCTGATTCTCGCCGCCTCCTGCAGCCCGCCGTCCGAGCCAGATGTCGGCGCCGACAAGGCATGGAGCCGCCCGACGGCAGCGCGCGAACAGGCGGCCGTGGTCTACCTGAACATCGTAAATCGCGGCGCGGCGAGCGATCGACTGCTGTCCGTACACACTGGCGACGGCGCGCGGGCCTCGCTTCACGAATCGTCAATGGAGGGCGGTGTTATGCGGATGCGCTCGCTCGACGGCGGGCTTGACGTTGCGCCGCATTCGACCGTCGAACTGAAACCAAACGGCACGCACATCATGCTTGAGGGCCTTCGTGCACCACTCCGGGCCGGAACGAGCTTCCTGATCACGCTTCGGTTCGAGAAATCGCCCGAGCAGCAGGTGCAAGTCCAGGTCGGCGAAGCGAACGCGTCCAGCCACGCGCATGGCACTAAGCTGTGAAACGCCTCAGGCTCGTTCTTTGGATCTTGGTCGCGCTGGTGCTGATCGCCGCGGGTGCATTGCTGCTCTTTCGCGAGCGGCTTTCGCAGCCACTCCCGGACCAAGAACAGGCGTCCGCGATCAAGCTGAGCGGGCCGTTCACGCTAGTCGGTACGGACGCACTGCCGTTCGACAGCCGCAGCCTCGCCGGCCGACCATATGCGATTTTCTTCGGCTTCACCCATTGCCCGGACGTCTGCCCGACCACCCTCGCCCGCCTCGTCCGGCTGCGGCAGCAACTCGCAGGCAAGCAGCCGTTCGCGATCCTTTTCGTGACGGTCGATCCGGAGCGCGACGGCCCGACCGAGATGCGCAATTATGTGGATCTGTTCGGTTCACCCGTGATCGGCCTTACGGGAAGTCCGCAGCAGATTGCGCAGGTGAATAAAAAGTTCGGCATCTTCTCCGAGAAGCATCCGGGCGAGAACGGCGCCTACACGGTGGACCACACGGCGACCGTGCTCTTGTTCGATCGGCATGGCGATTTCCAATCGACCATCGCTCCCGACGAAGCGGATTCAGCAGCACTCGACAAGCTGAAGCGTCTTACGACGAACAGCTGACTTGCTCTTGGCGGCGAATGCGGCAACTCTCCGCGGCCTATGAAAAGCACCCGCATCCTCGCCGCCGCCCTCCTCCTTTCACTCACCGGAGCAGCACCGATTGTGACCACGATCCCGGGAAGCCAGATCGTGCGAACCGCGCCTGCGCTCGACCGGCTGATCGACGCACATGCGCCGATCCAGAAGCTCGGCGGCGGCATGCAATGGTCGGAGGGACCGGTTTGGATCGCCGACGGGCAATATGTGCTGCTGAGCGACGTCCCAGGCAACAGGATCCACAAATGGAGCGCACGCGACGGTTTCTCGGTGTGGATGGAGCCTGCAGGGGGCAATGGGCCAGCGAAACCCGGGTTCCGCGAGCCAGGCACCAATGGACTGAAACCGGGAGGTTCGGGCGAGATCCTTGCGGCCGATCATGGCAGCCGCGCCGTCGTCGCCATCAATCTCGCGACCAAGGCCAAGCGCATTCTCGCGGACCGGTTCAACGGCAAAAGGTTCAACTCGCCGAACGACGTTGTGGTCACTGCGGACGGCGCAATCTGGTTCACCGATCCGCCTTACGGCCTCGAAGGCATCAACGACTCTCCGCTGAAGGAGCAGCCGGTCAACGGCGTCTATCGTCTCGCCCCCGACGGCAGCATCAGCTTGGCTGTTCCGGACCTCACCTTCCCCAACGGCCTTGCGCTCTCGCCGGACGGAAAGACCCTCTATGTTGCGGTGTCCGACCCGAAGCGCGCGATCATCATGGCGTATGACGTCAACGGCGCCACGGTGTCGCGAGCCCGCGTCTTCTCGGACATGACGAAGCTGGTCGCACAAGGTCTGCCTGGCCTGCCTGACGGGATGACCGTCGACCAGCACGGCAACATCTTCGCGACCGGTCCGGGCGGAGTGCACGTCTTCGCGCCTTCGGGAAAGGAGCTCGGCCGCATCTCGACAGGCAAGGCGACCGCCAACGTGACGTTCGGCGGACCCGACGGGCACACGCTTTTCATGACCTCGTCCGACATGCTCGCGTCCGTCCGGACCAAGACGCGCGGGACGCCGGCGCACCGCCCGACGTTCTTCTCGCGGGGCGAACGCGGCTAGGGGATCAGAGCCTTCAGGATTGGCTCATTCCAGCCGTTCTTCTGCATGTCCCAGACGATGAAATCGCTGTCGAACTGCCAATAGTCCCAGCCGAAGCCGTGGAGCTCCGCCTCGCGGGCGACGGCGTTCGCGTAGGCCGCACGCATCTCGATCGGCGTTCCGCTCTTGTCATAGGCGCCGAATTCACCGAGCAGGATCGGACGGTTGTTCGCCCGCGCCCACGCGGCGACTTCGTCGAAGTCCTTGCGGATCTGCGCCAGATCGGCCTCGCTTCCGAAGGTCACGCCGCGCAGTCCAACCATGTCCGTCCAGCTCGCCCCTTGGTGGGTAAAGCGGAAGGGATCGTAATAATGGAAGGTCACGAGCAGATTGCGGTCACCTTCGGGCAACCGGAGCGTCGGAAGATTGTGGAAGCTGTTCCAGCTTGTGGGGCCGACGACGACCGTGCGCGTCGGGTTCGACTGGCGAACGATTCCGAGAAGCTCCGCAAGCATGTCGTTCCAGACCGGGTCGAGCGCCTTGTGCGGCTCGTTGAGCAGCTCGAACGCGATGCTGTCGGGCGCACTCGCATAGCGCGGCGCGATCTGCCGCCAGAAGGCCGGAAGCTTTACGCGGCACGCGGGCACGTCTTTGGCACAGGTGTCGAAATCATGTTCGTCGACGATCACGCCGAGCCCAGCCGCCTGGGCTTCCCGCACCGCCGCATCGAGCCGCTCGAGCCACTTGGTGTCGAGCCGGTTCTGCGCGTCCATGAATTTGAAAGCGAACACCACGAGCCGAACGTGGTCGAACCCGGCACGCTTAATCTCGGCAAGGTGCCGCCACTGGAATCGCGCCTTCGAAGGATCGGTCCAATACGGATCGTACCCCAGCACGTTGACGCCGCGCTTGAACTGCATCGCGCTGACCGCAGTCGCTGAGGCCGCAGGGCGCTCGAGTGCTAATGGAGTGCATGCACTGACGATCAATGCCGCAACCGCGGCGATCCAACGGAACCGAGCCATCAGGATTCTCCCTCTATCCTTCTTGTGCGGTGATAGCGTTACCAATAAGCATTCGGTCAAGCCCGCATGACGGGTATTCCGGGAGAGGTTGCATGTCGCCGAAGCGTTTGAACGTAATTCTCGTCGGGTTGCTCGCCAGCGGCTGTGCGGTGACGCCGCCGCCGGTTGTACCTGTTGCGGTGACCGAGCCCGTGCCGGTCGCTCCAGTGGTTGCCGAGCGTACCGACCGCTGGCCGGCCGTGCAGAGCCGCGTCGCGATCGATCCGGCGATGGAAGCGCGCATCACGCAGATCATCTCGCGCATGTCGGTCGAGGAAAAGGTCGCCCAGACGATCCAGCCTGACATCGCGGCAGTCACTCCCGACGATATGCGGAAGTACAAGTTCGGCTCGATCCTGGCGGGCGGCAATTCGGCGCCGAATGGCGAGGACATCAAGTCGACCGGCGCCGACTGGCTGAAGCTTGCCGACGCCTTCTGGGAAGCGGCCAACAGCGCGCAATGGGCCGGCGAGAAGATTCCGCCGATCTTCGGCATCGACGCGGTGCACGGGCACGCCAACGTACCGGGCGCCACCATCTTCCCGCAGAACGTCGGCCTTGGCGCGATGCGTGACCCCGAACTGATCCGGCGGATCGGCGAAGTCACGGCCAAGGAGATGACGGTTACCGGGCTCGAATGGGATTTCTCGCCCACCATCGCCGTTGCTCGCGACGATCGCTGGGGCCGCAGCTATGAGAGCTTCTCTGAAAACCCCGAAGTCGTGCGCGCCTATGCGCCGCGCATGATCGAAGGCTTGCAGGGCCGTGCCGGAACGCCGGAGTTTATGGGGCCGGGCCGAGTGGTGGGCACGGTCAAGCATTTCGTCGGCGATGGCGGAACCGCGGACGGCAAGGACCAGGGCGACAATCCGTCCACGCCCGAGCAGCTGCGCGACATCCACGGCGCGGGTTATCCTCCGGCGATCGAGGCCGGCGTGCAGTCGGTGATGGCGAGCTTCTCCTCCGTTCGTGGAGTAAAGGTCCACGGCGACCGCGACCTGCTGACCGGAGCGCTGAAGGAAGACATGGGCTTTAACGGATTCGTCGTCGGCGACTGGAACGCACACGGGCAGGTTCCCGGCTGCAGCAACACCGACTGCCCGCAGTCCATCAATGCCGGCCTCGACATGTATATGGCCCCCGACAGCTGGAAGGGCCTGTACGAGAACACGCTTCGCGAGGTCCAATCCGGCGTCATCCCGCAGACGCGGCTCGACGACGCCGTGCGGCGCATTCTTCGAGTGAAGCTTCGGGCTGGTCTGTTCGAGAAGCCGAAGCCGTCGGCGCGCCCATTCGGCGGGCAGTTCCAGCTTCTCGGTGCGCCCGAGCACAGAGCCGTGGCACGCGAAGCGGTTCGCAAGTCGCTTGTGCTGCTGAAGAACAGCAACCAGCTGCTCCCGCTTCGCCCGCAGGCGAATATCCTCGTGGCGGGTGATGGCGCCGACAATCTCGGCAAACAATCGGGCGGATGGACGATCACCTGGCAAGGCGCCGGGCTCAAGAATTCCGACTTCCACAACGCGCAGACCATCTACTCGGGCATTCAGGAAGCCGCGCGCGCTGCCGGCGGACGCACGACATTCAGCGTCGATGGGAAGTACAGGCGGAAGCCCGACGTCGCGATTGTCGTGTTCGGCGAGGACCCCTACGCCGAGTTCGTCGGCGACCGTCCGCGCTCGCTCGAGTTCAGCCCAGCGGACAAGAAGGATCTCGACCTTCTTCGCCGCCTGCGGAAAGCGGGCATTCCGGTCGTGTCCGTATTTCTCTCGGGAAGACCGCTCTGGGTAAACCCAGAGATCAACGCCTCCGACGCGTTCGTCGCGGCCTTCCTGCCCGGAAGCGAAGGTGCCGGGATTGCCGACGTGCTGTTCCGCAAGGCGGACGGTAGCACCAACTACGACTTCAACGGCAAGCTCAGCTTTTCCTGGCCCAAGCGCGCGGACCAGACGCCGCTCAATGTCGGCGATCCTGGCTACGACCCGCTATTCGCCTATGGCTATGGCCTTCGGTATGGGCAGTCCGACGAGTTGGCGCAGCTGTCCGAGGAACGGCCGGCCGGTGGCGGATTGCCCGAAGGCGTGCTGTTCGGCCGCGGAGCGACTTCGGAGGGCTCGACCTTCGGCTTCGTCGGTGACGGCGGGCAGGTCCGCGGTGTCGACCGGCGCGCGCAGGAAGACTCACGGGCGTTCACCTGGCCGGGCAACCGTCCGGCGGCGGTGGCGATCCGGTCGAGCCAGCCGGTCGATCTCAGCCGCGAATTTACCGGCCAGTTGAGCCTGGTCATCGACTATCGCGTCGACAAAAAGCCGACTGCTCCGGTGACCCTCAACGTGCAGTCTGGCCCGGACAGCGGTGTTTCGGTTCCAATCACGGGCGTGCTTCGCTCGGCGCCCGTCGGGCAGTGGCAGACAATGACCCTGCCGCTTGGGTGCTTCACGCCGAAGCCGGCCGGCAGCAGCCCGTTCGACCCGGCGAAGCTAACGACCCCTCTTCTGATGGAAACGGCAGGCCAACTCGCGCTCGCCATCTCGGACGTCCGGGTTATCAGCGCGACCGTGCCGCAGACGCAGTGCGGCGCGCAATAAGGACATGATCCGCGTCGGCCTGGTCGGCTACGGCCTCGCCGGCGCCAACTTCCACGCGCCGCTGATCCGGGCATGCGGCCGCATGCAGATCAGCGGCGTCATGACCTCGCGGGACATACCGGACGCCGTGCCGAGCCTCGACGCTCTGTTGCAGCGATCCGACCTGATCGTCGTCGCCTCGCCGAACGCGACTCATTTCGACATCACGAAAGCGGCGCTCGAGGCTGGCAAGCATGTGGTGGTCGACAAGCCCTTCACCGCGACCGTCGAACAAGCCGATCAGCTGATCGCGCTGGCGGACGAATGCGCGTTGAAGCTGACGGTGTTTCACAACCGGCGTTGGGACAGCGACTTCCTCACGGTGCGCAAGGTCCTGCCCGAACTTGGCGAGGTCAAACTCTACTCCGCCCATTGGGACCGCTTTCGGCCAGCCTTACGCGAAGGATGGAAGGAGCAGCCCGACGGAGTCACCGGCGTGCTGATCGACCTCGGCCCACACCTGATCGACCAGGTCGTGCAACTGTTCGGGAAGCCGGGATCGGTCAGCGCCGACGTGGCGGCGCAACGCACCGGCAGCCGCGTCGACGATTATTTCGAACTGACCATGCACTATGGCGAAATGCGCGCGGTGCTCGGCTCCTCCAGCCTGGTCGCCGACGCGCGCCCCCGCTTCGCGATCCACGGAGATCGCGGCAGCTTCGTAAAATACGGGCTGGACACACAGGAGGAAGCGTTGAAGGGCGGCGCCAACCCGCTGGCTGCCGATTATGGCCGTGACGCAAATGATGGCAGCCTGACGGGAGCCGACGGAAATCGCCGCACAGTCCCGAGCGAGCGCGGCCGCTACCTCGATTTCTATGAAGGCGTCGCCGATGCGATCCTCGACGGCGCTCCTGTCCCGGTGAGCGCGCGAGACGCGCGGGACGTAATGGCCCTCATCGCGCTTGCAAAGGAGAGCGCTCGGGAGGGGCGGCGCTTGTCGCTGCCGCCCCTTCAGTCCGTTTAGCCGCGCTCCGGCACAACCGAGCCGGCGGCCGGTGCCGTTGCGGCCGCAGCGCCCGGGCGCCAATTGCCGGGCAGAGTCCTCGCCAGCAACTGGATCGTGGTCGAGCTTCCAAGCTCCCGCGCCGAAGCGCCAAGCATCAGCTTGTAGGCGCCGCCGCCGATTACCCAGCTGTTGCTCGCTTCGTCGAAAGTGGCGAGCAGGCGCGGATCGACGCTGAGGGTCAGCCGCTTCGACTGCCCTGGCGCAAGATCGACCTTGCTGAAGGCGGCCAGCCGCTTCGGCGCTTCCCAGCCGCCGTTCACGGGCGAGGCATAGACCTGCGCGACCTCGGCGCCACGGCGCTTGCCGGTGTTGCGGACCGTGAAGCTGACCGTTGCTCCGCCATCCTGCGTCGGCGCTGCGCTAAGCCGGCTCATCGCAAAGCTCGTGTAGCTGAGGCCGTGCCCGAACGGGAACAGGGGCTGGATGCCGCGCGCGTCGAACCATTTGTATCCGACCGCGGCGCCCTCATTATAGTCGATCGCGAACATCTGCTTTTCGGGCAGCCCGGTGCCGGGACGAACCGGGCGTGGCAGCTGCGCTTCGCTCGCCGCGAAAGTCACTGGCAGGTGCCCCGACGGATTGACCTTTCCGAACAACACATTGGCGATCGCTTCACCGCCGGATGTACCGGAGTACCAGGCCTCCAGGATCGAAGCCACGCGATTGGACCACGGCATCAGCACAGGCCCGCCGGTTTCGAGAATCGCGACAGTGTTGCGGTTGGCCGCTGCAACCGCGTCCACCAAGGCGTCCTGCTTGTCGGGCAGGCCCATCGGAACGTCGAACGATTCTCCTTCCCAGCGAGTCAGGAACAGCAGAGCGACGTCGGCACCAGCGGCGGCACGCGCGGCCACGGCCGGGTCGGCACCGTCGACGTAGGTCACGGTCGCGTTCCGCGCGAGCGCCTGAATGGCCTTCATCGGCGAGGATGGATCATAGAGTACCGGTCCCGGCCAGCCTGTAGGTGCAATTCCCGGCACGGCATTACCGCCGACCGGATAGGTCAGGGACGAGCCGCCGCCGGCAAGAACACCCTTGTCAGCATGACCGCCGATGATGACGATCCGCTTCGCTGACGCCGCCAGCGGAAGCACATTATTCCTGTTTTGCAGCAGCACGATCGCCTGCTCCGCGTCCTGCCGAGTCACCCCCGCATGCGCCGCAAAGTCGATCGGGCCCTCCGCCACGGGCTTGTCGATCACGCCATGTTCGAACATCGAACGAAGGATTCGACCCGCCATCTGATTTAGCCGCGCTTCCGGTACACGCCCGGCGGCAACAGCCGCAGCCAGTGGTTCACGGAAATAGGGCTTGTCGTCGAACGGCCAGCCGGACTCCTGGTCGAGGCCCGCAAGCGCTGCTTTCTCCGTGCTGTGGGTCGCGCCCCAGTCGGACATCACATAGCCCTGAAAGCCGAACTGGTTGCGCAGCAGGTCGGTCAGAAGCCAGCTGTTCTCGCAGGCATATTCGCTGTTCACGCGGTTGTAGGCGCACATCACCGACCCGGGATTGCCGCGCTCGAAGCCGAACTGAAACGCCAGCATGTCGGACATGCGTGCCGCGCCGCGGTTGATCCGCGCATCATGCTCGAAGCGCCCGGTTTCGAGATCGTTGAGGGCATAATGCTTGATCGTCGAAATGATGTTGTTCGACTGGATGCCCGCGATTTGCGCGCCGACCATAGTGCCGGCAAGCAGCGGATCCTCGCCGCCATATTCGAAATTCCGGCCGTTGCGCGGGTCGCGAAGCAGGTTGACGCCGCCCGCAAGCATGACGTTGAAACCCGAAGAGCGCGCTTCGGATCCGATCATCCGGCCGCCCGCGAACGCTGTTTCCGGATCCCAGGTCGCGGTGGTCGCAATGCCTGAGGGAAGCGACGTGCGCTCACGCTTCTTGTCCGCGCCACCCTGCGTCGCGACACCGACGCCGGCGTCCGTCTGCCACTGCGGCGGAATGCCAAGGCGCGGAATGCCAGGGATAAAGCCGGCTGAGCCGTAGCGGCTTTCCTTCGGCGCCCGGTAGCCGTTCTTATATTCCGCGTTGGTCGCGAACAGGCCGAACACCAGCGACAGTTTTTCGTCGCGCGTCATTTGCGCGACGGCGAGCGAAGCACGCTCATCGGCGGTAAGTGCGAGGTTCAGCCACGGCCGCGCGGCAGTCTGTGCGATTGCCGGCGCCGATGCTGCCGCCAGCAGCAGCGCGAAGGTGGCAAGTCGACGGCGGTTCTTGAATGTCACTGGTAAGGCTCCCTCTCTTACGCCTCACTCTTTAGCGGTTCGGCTTGCCCTTGGCACTAGCGTGTCGGCTCCCCAAATGGTAGCGCTACCAGCATTCGAAAATATTGGACGACCGCGCCGCTTCGGACAATAGCGCCGCACGATGATTGCCGCCCCGCCGGCGCAAAGGAGTGAAAGCATGATCAACGGAGAGATGTTCATCGGCAGCCGCGCCGTGAAGGGTAGTGTCGGCGAGCTTCGCGGCATCAATGCGGACAGCGGCGAGAAGCTGGAGCCCGGCTTCGGCGGTGCGAGCAAGGAACAGCTGGACGAAGCCTGCCGCCTCGCCTGGGAAGCCTTCGACCCCTACCGCAACGCGGGTCCGGAAGTTCGCGCGAAGCTCCTCGAGACGATCGCCCAGAACATCCTCGACATCGGTGACGAACTGATCGAGCGCTGCATGGCCGAAAGCGGCTTGCCCCGCGGCCGCATCGAGGGCGAACGCGGCCGCACCGTCGGCCAGTTGCGCCTGTTCGCCTCGGTCGTTCGCGCCGGACACTATCTCGACGTTCGGGTCGATCCGGCAATGCCCGACCGCCAGCCCCTGCCCCGTTCCGACATCCGCTCGCGCATGATCCCGGTCGGGCCTGTCGCCGTGTTCGGCGCATCCAACTTCCCGCTCGCGTTCTCCGTCGCCGGTGGCGACACGGCTTCGGCGCTTGCGGCCGGCTGCCCCGCAATCGCCAAGGCCCACTCAGCGCATCCGGGCACGTCCGAACTGGTCGGCCGCGCGATTCAGCAGGCAGTCGCCGCCACCGGTTTGCCCGAGGGCGTCTTCTCGCTCCTGATCGATACCGGCCGCGAGATCGGCCAGGGCCTCGTCGCGGATCCGCGCGTCAAGGCCGTAGGTTTCACTGGCTCGCGGGGCGGCGGTACCGCGCTGATAAAGATCGCGGCCGCCCGCCCTGAGCCGATTCCGGTTTATGCCGAGATGAGCTCGATCAATCCCGTGATCCTCTTCTCCGGTGCGCTCGAAGAGCGCGGCCCGGCCATCGCGAAAGCCTTCGTCAACTCGCTGATGATGGGCGCCGGTCAGTTCTGCACCAGCCCCGGCCTGTTGCTGGCCGAGGACGGCGACGGATTGAATGGCTTCCTTTCCGCGGCCGCGGAAGCGCTTCAGGAAGCCGCCCCTGGAACCATGCTCACACCGGGCATCCACAAGAGCTATTGCGAAGGCGTCGAGCGGCTTGCGGCGCACGAGCGGGTCGAGACGATCGCCCGCGGCAAGGCCGGGCACAACTTCCAAGGCCAGGCCGGTCTATTCGCCACTTCGGCCGACGCCTTCGTCAGCGACTCGCACCTGCAGGAGGAGATTTTCGGGTCGAGCTCGCTGGTCGTGCGTTGTCCGGACAAGACCGCGCTCCGCCACGTCATCGAGACTCTTGAAGGCCAGCTGACCGCGGCGCTGCACATCGCCCCGTCCGATTACGGACAGGCGAAGGACCTGCTTCCCTTGCTCGAAAAGAAGGTTGGGCGCATCCTCGTCAATGGCTTCGGCACCGGCGTGGAAGTGAGCCATGCGATGGTTCACGGCGGCCCCTACCCGTCCACCGCCGACGGGCGCTCGACCTCGGTCGGGACGATGGCGATCCAGCGCTTCCTGCGTCCGGTCTGCTATCAGGATCTGCCCGAGGAGCTGCTCCCCGACGACGTGAAGGAGAGCAACCCGCGCGGCCTCGACCGGCTGGTCGACGGAAAGCCTGTCCTCGCCGCTTGACTCGAGCGGCGCACGCGGCAAGCGTTAGCGCTACCAACACGAAAAGCATTAGCGGCGGAGAGGTTTTGGAACAGACATTTACGGCGGCGATGCTGCCCGAGGATCTTGATGCGTCGGTGCTCGCCGGGCGACTCCTGCTCGATGAAGGACCGACGCCCGTGATCATTCGCGGCGGAGAGGTGTTCGACGTTTCACGCGACGCACCGACCGTTGCCGACCTGCTGGACCGCGACGATGCGGCGCGCGTGGAAGGCACGCGCATCTGCTCGACGCTGGAGCTGATGGAGCGCATCTCCGCCTCGGCGCCGGGATCTTTCCTGCTGTCGCCTGTCGATCTTCAGGTGGTGAAGGCGGCCGGCGTGACGTTCGCCGTCTCCGCGGTCGAGCGCGTGATCGAGGAACGTGCACGCGGCGATTCCAACAAAGCGGCGGAGATCCGCCAATCGCTAGAGTCCACCGTCGGATCCGGTATTCGCTCGGTCGTCCCCGGCACGCCCGAGGCAATGCGGCTCAAGGACGCGCTGATCGCCGCCGGCATGTGGTCGCAATATCTCGAGGTCGCGATCGGGCCGGACGCCGAAATCTTCACCAAGTCGGCAATCCTTTCCACCGTCGGCTGGGGCGCCGAGATTGGCGTCCGCTCGGACTCGACCTGGAACAATCCCGAGCCGGAGGTCGTGCTGATCGTCAACAGCCGCGGCCGCGCGATGGGCGCGACGCTGGGCAATGACGTGAACCTGCGCGACTTTGAAGGACGCAGCGCGCTGCTGCTGTCAAAGGCCAAGGACAATAATGCGTCGTGCGCGATCGGCCCGTTCATCCGACTGTTCGACGACGGCTTCACCATGGACGATGTGCGTAATGCCATCGTCGAGCTCGTGATCGACGGGCCGGAGGGCTACAAGCTCGAAGGCACCAACCGAATGACCGAGATCAGCCGCGATCCCGAAGATCTCGTGAGCCAGGCGATGAGCGAGCATCATTTCCCCGACGGTTTCACCTTGTTCCTCGGCACCCTGTTTGCGCCGGTCCAGGACCGTGACGAGCCTGGCCGCGGATTCACCCACAAGGTCGGCGACGTGGTGCGCATCTCGGCGCCCCGCATCGGGACACTCGTCAACCCCGTGACTACTTCGCGCGATGCCCGGCCGTGGGAATTCGGGGTTCGCGCGCTCATGCGTAATCTCGCCGCTCGCGGCCTCCTGTAAACGAAGGATTCTCTGTGACCGAAGCGAGCGACCAGCGCGCCATTTACCCCAGCCTCAAGGGCAAAAAGGTCCTCATCACCGGCGGCGGTTCCGGAATTGGTGAAGGGCTGGTCGAAGGCTTCGCTCGCCAGGGCTCGGACGTGGCCTTCTTCGACATCTGCGGCGACGCGCCTGCGGTTGCCGGGCGGACAGGCGCGAAGTTCGTGCACACGGACCTGACCAATATCGCCGCGGTGAAGCAGGCGATCGCCGACAACGGCCCGTTCGACGTCCTCGTCAACAATGCCGCGAACGACGACCGCCACAAGGTCGAGGACGTCACCGAGGAATATTGGGACGAGCGCTTCAGCGTGAACCTCAAGCACCTTTTCTTCTGCGCGCAGGCGGTGATCCCGGCGATGAGGGCCAAGGGCGGCGGGGTGATCGTGAACCTGGGTTCGATCAGCTGGCATCTTGGCCTTCCAGACATGCCGCTCTATCAAACGGCCAAGGCGGCCATTGAAGGGCTTACACGCTCGCTCGCCCGCGATCTCGGGCCCGACAATATCCGGGTCACCTCGGTCATCCCGGGTAACGTGCGGACGCCGCGCCAGCTGAAATGGTATACGCCTGAGGGCGAGCAGGAAATCGTCGACGCGCAATGCCTGAAGGGCCGCCTGGTGCCGGAAGACGTTGCCGCTTTGGTGATGTTCCTGGCATCCGATGACGCCCGCCTGATCACCGGTCACGATTATTTCGTCGATGCAGGGTGGCGCTGATGGCGAGTGAACCGCGGAACGTCTGGAACACGCAATGCGAGCTAGGCGAAGGCCCGGTTTGGGTAGAGCGGGACCAGGCGCTGTGGTTCGTCGACATCAAGAAAAAGCACATTCACCGCCTCGATCCGGCAAGCGGCGACAAGCGTAGTTGGGACGCGCCGGAAATGGTCGGCTTTATCCTGCCGGCGAAGAGTGGCGGATTCGTCGCCGGCCTGCAAAGCGGGCTGCATAAGTTCGATGAAACGGACGGCAGTTTCACGCCCATCGCCGAACTTGAAGCCGACCTCCCCGCCAACCGCCTGAACGACGCGGTGACCGATCCGTCCGGAACCATGTGGTTCGGATCGATGGACAATGACGAGAAGGCCGACAGCGGCGCTTTCTACCGGTTCGTGAATGGCCGTGTTGAGCCGACCGAACTCACCGGCATTTGCATCACCAATGGGCCCGCCGTCTCGCCGGATGGACGCATCCTTTATTACATCGACACGCTCGCCAAGACGATCCGCGCGGCCGACATCGCCGATGATGGATCATTGAGCAATTACCGCCTGTTCGCCGCCATCGCGGATGGCGAAGGCTATCCCGACGGACCGACGATCGACAGCGAAGGCCATCTCTGGGTCTCCCTTTACGACGGCTGGGAAACGCGCCGTTACTCGCCCGCCGGCGACATCGTGCAGCGCGTCCGCCTGCCCGCCGCCAACATCACCAAGATCGCGTTCGGTGGTCCCGATCTGCGCACCGTGTTCGCGACCTCGGCCCGTCAGGGGATGAGCGCCGAGGCACTGGAGCAGCAGCAACAAGCCGGCGATCTCTTTTCCTTCCAGGTCGAAGTTGCAGGTGTCCCATGTCCACTCGTTCGCTACTGATCCTGTCGATGCTGGCCTCCACTGCGGCGGCCGCTAGTCCGACGATCGATCCGGCATTTGGCGATCATGCCGTTGTCCAGCGTGGAGCGCCCGTCCGAGTTCGTGGCACTGCAAATCCTGGAGAGCAGGTGACGGTGGCATTGGCCGGCCAGACCCGCAACGCCAAGGCCGGCAAGGACGGCCTTTGGGCTGCCGACTTCCCGGCGCTAGCCGAAGGGTCCACCTACCGGCTTGAAGTGCACGGCAAGGACGGCTCGACCACCTCGTCCGGCGACCTCGTCGCCGGCGACGTGTGGCTGTGCTCCGGCCAGTCGAACATGGAATATCCGCTCTACCGCGCAATGAACGCGGAAGGCGATGTGGCCAACGCCAACGACCCGCAGCTGCGCCTCATGAAGGTGCCGCAAAATCGTCAGACGGCCCCGCAGACTTTCCTCGCGCAAGATGTGAAGTGGCGGCCGACAACCCCGGAATCGGCCAAGCAGTTTTCGGCGGCCTGCTATTTCATGGCTCGCGCGCTTCGCCAGTCGCACGGCGTTCCGGTCGGCGCGATCGATTCCACCTGGGGCGGAACCGAGATTCGTGCGTGGATGGACGATGCCGCAGTGCGGTCCACCGGCGGCGCGGAAGAGATCGCGCTGCTCCAGGAATACCGCCGCGATCCCCAGGCAATGATCCGCAAGTTCGACTCCTTGTGGGAGAATTGGTGGCGGACCCACACCAACGGCGCGCCGCCCTGGCTCGCCAGCGACCGCCTGTCCTGGACTCCGATGCTCAGGATCGGCCTGTGGGAGCAGTGGGGCGATCCGAAATTTGCCGATTTCAACGGCGCCATCTGGGCGCGCGTCCGCTTCACGCTTACGCCCGAGCAGGCCGCCCAGGGCGCAACGCTCAGCCTCGGCGCGATCGACGATCTCGACCGCACTTTCGTCAACGGCCAGGTGGCCGGGCAAACCAGCGGTTATAACCTGCCCCGCAACTACATGCTTCGGCCCGGCGTCCTGAAAGCCGGCGGGAACGAAGTCGTCGTCTATGTACTCGACACGGGCGGTGGCGGCGGCTTCTGGAGCCCGCCGGAGATGCTGAAGCTTAGCTTTGCGGACGGCAGCAGCAAGCCGCTCGCCGAGGGCTGGCAATATTCGGTCATTCCGGCCGAAGTCGGTGTTCCGCCGACACCGCCCTGGGACCAGGGCGTTTCCGCGACGACCCTTTACAATGGCATGATTGCGCCGCTCGGTCCGATCCATCTCAAGGGAGCGGCCTGGTATCAGGGCGAGGCCGATGTGGGCCGTTCGGGCTATGACCAGCGTCTGCTGGCAATGATGAAATCATGGCGCGGGCAGTTCCGCGAACCGCAGTTGTCGTTCCTGATCGTCGGGCTGGCCGGCTTCGGCCCCATGGCAAGCAAACCCACGGCCAGCGGCTGGGCCGCGACCATCAACGAGCAGCGCAAGGGCACCGACGCCGATCCGCGCTCCGCCTTGGTAAGTGCCATCGACATCGGCGTGCCGGCCGATATCCACCCGACCAACAAGCAGGAGGTTGGGCGCAGGCTGACGCTAGCCGCCGAAACGCTTGCTTATGGCGATCCCAAGGGAGTGCTCGAACCGAAACCGCTCCGGGCTGCGCGGAACGCGTCGGCGGTCGTGGTCACCTTCGACAAGCCCGTCATCAGTTACAGCGGCGCCCCCGTCGGCGTCGAACTATGCGCGGAAACGCAGGACAGCTGCCGCTATGCCAATGCGCAGCTCGACGGTTCGACGATGATCGTCGCCGGCGACGGCAAGCCAGCCACACGGGTGCGCTATGCGTGGGCCGACTATCCGATCGTCAATGTCTACGGCCCGGAACGGCTGCCGGTACCGCCGTTCGAGCTGCCGATCGCTCAGTGATCGAGCGAGTGTCTGCGCGGTTCGCGCAGGAACAGCAGCCCGACGACCACCGTCAGCAAGGCAATGATGATCGGGTACCACAGGCCCGAATAGATATTCCCATTGGCGGCGACGATCGCGAAGGCGATGGTCGGCAGGAAGCCGCCGAACCAGCCATTGCCGACGTGATAGGGCAGCGACATGCTGGTGTAGCGGATCCGCGCCGGGAACGCCTCCACCAGCAACGCCGCGATCGGCCCGTAGACCATCGTCACATAGAGGACGAGGACGAACAGGATCAGAATCGCCAATGGCTTGTTGATCTGCGCCGGGTCGGCCTTGGCCGGATAGCCGGCGGATTTGAGACCGGCGGCCGCGCTGTCCTGGAACGCCTTGATCGCGTCAGCTTTCCCTGCGCCAGCGAGCGTTGCGGAGTCGGGAGCCGCAATTGTCTGGCTGCCGAGCACGAGGCGCGCTTGTGATCCCGCCGGTGCCTGCTGGTTCGCGTAACTGACGCCCGCCTTTGCCACGAATGCCTTCACCACGTCGCACGAGCGGCGGTCGAACTTGTTCTTGCCGATCGGATCGAACTGCACCGAGCAATCCGCTGGATCGGCAACGATCGTCGCCGGAGCACTCGCCTGCGCTTGGGCGAGCGCCGGGTTCACGGCATTCGCGAGCGCATGGAACAAGGGCATGTATGTGAGCGCCGCAAGCAGGCACCCCGTCAGGATAATCGGCTTGCGGCCAATTCGGTCGGACAGCCAGCCGAAGAAGACGAAGAAGGGCGTTCCCAGCGCGAGCGCCGTGGCGACCATGATGTTCGTAGTGGCACCGTCGAGCTTCAGGGTTTTTTCGAGAAACAACAGTGCGTAAAATTGCCCAGTGTACCAAACGACCGCCTGACCCGCGACGGCGCCAAACAAGGCTATCACCACGATGCGAAGGTTGGGCCACTTGGCGAACGCTTCCGTGAGCGGCGCCTTGGACGTCGCTCCGGCGTCCTTCATCCTTTTGTAGACCGGGCTCTCGTCGAGTTGCTGTCGAACCCACAAGGACACAAGCAACAGCACGACCGAAACGAGGAACGGCAATCGCCAGCCCCAGGCTGCGAAAGCGTCTTCCCCGATTGCGGTGCGCGTCCCGATCACAACCAGCAGGCACACAAACAGGCCGAGTGTTGCGGTGGTCTGAATCCAGCTGGTGTAGAACCCGCGCTTGTTGTCGGGCGCGTGCTCGGCGACATAGGTCGCAGCGCCGCCATATTGTCCGCCAAGGGCAAGGCCCTGCAACAATCGCAAGGTGACAAGCAGAACTGGGGCTAGCACTCCGACGCTGGCGTAAGTCGGAAGCAGACCAACGGCGAACGTTGAGAAGCCCATCATGCCCATCGCCACTAGGAACGTCTGTTTCCGTCCGACCAAATCACCAATCCGGCCAAAAACTATGGCACCGAACGGGCGGACAAGGAATCCTGCGCCAAACGCTGCGAGCGCCAGGATGAAACCGGTGGTCTCGTTCACGCCAGCGAAGAACTTGGACGTGAGGACCGTGATCATCAGGCCGTAGAGGTAAAAGTCGTACCATTCGAAAATAGTACCGAGCGACGCGGCCGCGATCACCAGCGCCGGATGCTGGCCCTTCTCCGTGCCTTCGAACAGATCGCCTTCGCCCACTGTCGCCATTCCAAACGTCCTCCCAGCCCAAAAAGAAAGGGCGGCCAACGCATAGCGCGACCGCCCTTGAGGTCAAAAGGTGAAGAGCATCAGCCCTCCATCTGCTCCAGCTCCTTGCCCTTCGTCTCGTGAATGAACTTCTGCACGAGGAAGAAGCTGACCACCGCCGACACGCCGTAGAAAGTGTAGCTGGCGGCGAGGCCGAGCTTGGCCGCCATAACCGGGAAGCTCTGCGCGATCAGATAGTTGGCGAACCATTGGAAGAAGCCGCACACGGCCAGCGCCGATCCGCGGATCTGGTTCGGGAACATCTCGCCCAGCATGACCCACATGATCGGGCCCCAGCTGACGTTGAAGAAGATCACATACAGGTTCGCTGCAACGACCGCGACCTTGCCCAGGCCTGGCGTCAGCACCAGTTTGCCGGCCGGGTCGAGCGACCCCTGGCTGAACGCATAGACCATCACGAACAGGGTCACGGCCATGCCGGCCGAACCAATTAACAACAGCGGCTTGCGGCCGATCTTGTCCACAAGTGCGATCGTCACGAAACAAGCGGCGATCGACACTGCGCCCGAACCGATGTTGATCAGGAGCGAGTCATTCTCGTTGAAGCCGGCCAGCTGCCACAGCGTCGCGCCATAATAGAAGATGACGTTGATGCCGACCAGCTGCTGGAACACTGCGAGCATGATCCCGACCCATACAATCGAGCGCATTCCGAGGAAGCCGCCGCCGTTGCGGGCGAGTACGTCACTGAGCCGCGGGCGGTGATCGGCGCTGAAGCTACCGCGAATTTCTTCAAGCTTCGAGCGCGCGACGTCCGATCCGAACAGGCTGGTAAGCACGGTACTGGCTTCGTCGTTGCGGCCCTTCGAAACGAGGTAGCGCGGGCTTTCCGGAATCAGGAAAAGCGCGCCCAGGAAGACGGCGGCGGGCAGCGCCTGCATCAAATACATCCAGCGCCATGCTTCGATCCCGGCCCAGAACGTGGCGGTGGACGTCCCCGCTTTTGCGGCAAGGAAGTAGTTCACCAGGAAGGCGGCCGTGAGACCGGTGATGATCATCACCTGCTGCACGGTGGTCATGCGCCCGCGAATGTTCGCCGGTGCGACTTCCGAGATATAGGCCGGCGAGAGCACGCTTGCAGCGCCGACGGCCATTCCGCCCATTATTCGGGCAAGCACAAAGACCAGCTGCTCATGCGCAATGCCCTGAACAATCGCTCCGATCAGGAAAAGCAGTGCAGCGAGCATCATCGTGTTCCGCCGGCCCATCAGGTCGGCGAGCCGGCCAGCAAAAAAGGCGCCGATGAAACAGCCGATGAGCAGCGAGCCAACGGTGAAACCCAGGCCCGCGTCGCTCAACCCGAAGGTGGCCCTGAGCCCGTCCTGCGTCCCGTTTACCGCCCCGCTGTCATAGCCGAACAGAAAGCCGCCGATCGTCGCGACCGCGACAATAGCGCCGATGAATCCCATATTTGCCCGCTGGGGACTTGCCTCGGTCATTCGCCTCTCCTCGTCACCGTTACTCGGTGTTTGTTGTTAGCGGTAACACGTTTTCACGACGGCGCAATCTTGGTTTTGCGCTTCGGTTTCGATGTCTTGCCGCCAGGTGGCGCGCCGGTCGATTCGCGGATGATCAGCGCATGGGCAAGCACGCGCTCATGAACCCTGCGCGGGGTCTTGGCCTGACGCGAGCGCAGGTCGGCGATCAGCAATTCCAGCGCGGCCTCGGCCATCGCCGAGATCGGCTGCTTTACCGTAGTCAACTCGGGCCAGACGCTCGTTGCCAGCATCGTGTCGTCGAAGCCGACGACGCTGACGTCGCCCGGCACATCAAGCCCGCGGCGATGCGCAACGCTGATCGCGGCCGCGCCCATATCGTCGTTGCTCGCGAAAATGGCGGTGGGGCGCTTCGGACGGTCGAGCAGCCGCTCGGCCGCGATCAACCCCGACCGATAGCTGAAATAGCCCTGCTCAACCGGCATGTCGCCGACGTTAAGCCCGGCCTCCTTCACCGCGTCCGAGAAGCCCTTGAACCGGTCGCCGCTCGCGACGTGGTTGGGGTGCCCCTTGATGAAGCCGATGTGGCGGTGACCGAGGCCGAGCAGGTACCGCGTCATTTCCTCGGCCGCCGAGCGGTCGTCGATGCGGACGTTTAGGCTTTGCGGCTTCGGGTCGGGCATCGCCACTGTGACGAACGGCATACGGATGCTGGCCAGCTCGGCGAGGATCGGGCGCGATTCCGACAGTGGCGGCGGAAGCAGCACTCCGTCGACATCGCCTTGCGCGAAGCGACGCGCAGCCTCCGCCTGGTCACCCGGATCTTCGGATTCGCAAGCCTCGATCGTGATCTGAGCGCCGGCATGACGCGCCGCGTGCAGTGCACCGACAAGAAACTGGCTGAGATAACCGGCGCTCGGGTTGGCATAGAGCAGGCCGACGTGCAGCGGCTGGCCGGCCGCGAGGCTCCGGGCGGCCGAGTTGGGCGAATATTTCAGCTTTTCAACCGCTTCCATGACCTTGATGCGGGTCGCGTCGCGGACATTCTTGCCGCCGTTGACCACGCGCGAGACGGTCATCGCGGACACGCCGGCGGCGCGTGCAACGTCCTCGATCGTTATGGTGCCGCGACCTCGGCGGCTGGCTCCCCTGCTTGCCACGCCTGGGAGCCTATTGCGCGTGCGTCACGATTGCAAACGAGCCGTTGACGAGCTTACCAAGCCGCGTACTGAAAGCCTCGACAGAAAGCTGAAATGCAGGCTGCAACCGGCATGGGGAGATGCCTGAATCATGACGAAGATCGCCGCGATGCGCCGGTTGCTCAAACTTGCTGGTCTGGCAACGATCACGCTTGCCGCCACGGCGGCGGCTCCGACCCAAAAGGCACCGATCTACAAGGATGCTAAGCAGCCTCTCGAGCGGCGCGTCGAGGACCTGCTGTCGCGGATGACCCTCGAGGAAAAGGCGGCCCAGCTGATCACGGCCTGGGAACAGAAGGGCAAAATCCAAACGGCGGACGGCACCTTTTCCCCCGACAAGGCTTCAGCCGCTTTCCCCAACGGCCTCGGCCAGATCGCCCGCCCCTCCGACAGCCGCGGAATCACCGCAAGCAACAGCGCAGCGGGAGCCGCCGCCGGATCGGTCGGGCGCGATGCCCGCAACACCGCCGAATATGTGAATGCCGCTCAGCACTGGGCCGTCGAGCGCACCCGCCTCGGCATTCCGATCCTGATGCACGAGGAATCGCTGCACGGTTATGTCGCGCGGGGCGCAACCAGCTTCCCACAGGCGATCGGCCTCGCAAGCAGTTGGGACCGCGGACTGATGGAGCGAGTATTCAGCGTTGCCGCGCGCGAGATGCGTGCGCGCGGCGCAACACTGGCTTTGGCACCCGTAGTGGATGTCGCCCGCGACCCGCGTTGGGGCCGCATCGAGGAAACCTACGGCGAAGACCCCTATCTCGTCGCCGAGATGGGGCTCGCCGCGATCCACGGCTTCCAGGGGCGAACCCTTCCGCTCGCGCCGGACAAGGTGTTCGTCACGCTCAAGCACATGACCGGCCACGGCCAGCCTGAAAGCGGCACAAATGTCGGCCCCGCGAACCTGGGCGAGCGCGAGCTTCGCACCAACTTCTTCCCGCCGTTCGAAAAGGCGGTGAAGCACGGAAACGCGATGAGCGTCATGCCGTCTTACAACGAGATCGACGGCGTCCCGAGCCACGCCAACCGCTGGCTCCTGACTGACGTCCTCCGCCGCGAATGGGGGTTCAAGGGCGCGACGGTCAGTGACTATTTCGCGATACCCGAATTGTCGCGGCGCCATGCCATGTTCGCGAGCGTGGATGACGCGGCGGTCGTCGCGATGAATGCAGGAGTCGATTCCGAGACGCCGGACGGCGAAGCCTATATCCTGCTGCCGAAACTGGTCCAGTCCGGCCGAATTCCGCAAAAGCAGGTCGATGATGCCGTGCGGCGCATCCTTCGACTGAAGTTCCAGGCCGGGCTGTTTGAACATCCCTATGTCGATGCCGCTGGCGCGCTTTCCAAGGAAGCCACGCCAGACGCGGTTGCCCTTGCCCGGCAAGCGGCCCGCGAGAGCGTCGTGCTGCTGAAGAACGAGAACCGCCTTCTTCCGCTCAACCCGGCCGCACTCAAGCGCATTGCCGTCCTCGGCACCCACGCCCGCGACACGCCGATCGGCGGCTATAGCGACGTGCCGCGCCATGTCGTCAGCGTGCTCGAGGGGATTCAGAACGCAGCCGCCGGACGCTTCGCCGTCGATTATTCCGAAGGCGTTCGAATTACCGAAGACCGAATCTGGTCGAAGAATGAGGTCAAGCTCATTCCCGCCGAGGTCAACCGCAAGCTCATCGCCGACGCGGTTGCAACGGCACGCCGTGCGGACGCCATTATCGTCGTGCTTGGCGATAACGAGGAAACCAGCCGCGAGGCCTGGTCCGACAATCACCTCGGTGACCGCACCTCGCTCGATCTGATCGGCGAGCAGAACGAACTCGCGCAAGCAGTGCTCGCGCTGCGCAAGCCGACGGTGTTCGTGCTGCTCAACGGACGGCCGCTTTCGATCAACTATCTGAGCGAAAACGCGCCGGCGATCGTCGAGGGCTGGTACCTCGGTCAGGAGACCGGCAATGCGATCGCCGACGTCCTCTTCGGAGCTTATAATCCGGGCGGAAAGCTGCCGGTGTCGATCGCGCGCAACGTCGGCCAGCTGCCGATGTTCTACAACCGCAAGCCGACGGCACGCCGGGGTTATTTGTTCGATACCAACGCGCCGCTTTACCCGTTCGGCTACGGCCTGAGCTACACCAGCTTTGACATCGGTGCTCCACGGTTCGCCAAAGCCTCGATCCGCAAGAACCAGACGGCTCAGGTCAGCGTGGACGTGACGAACACCGGGGACCGGGCCGGCGATGAAGTCGTGCAGCTCTACGTTCGCGACGATGCAGCGTCGGTCACCCGACCGGTGATCGAGCTGAAGGGCTTCCAGCGCGTGACCCTTCAGCCTGGTGAGCGCCGCACACTAACCTTCGCGCTTGGACCCGACGAACTGTCGTTGTGGAACCTGCAGATGAAGCGCGTGGTCGAGCCCGGTACCTTCACCGTCTCGGCCGGCCCCACCTCCGCGCAGCTCAAGAGCGCGAAGCTGACCGTTACCGAATAGTCTGACACATCGCGTCGAGCCGCGCCTGGTTATCTGCCGGGGGCTGGGCGGTAAGTCCATTGCGCTGCGCGAGTGCGGGCGGCGACTGCGTACGTGCTGCAAGCGCCGGGCTCAATTCTTCCGCATAAGCGGGGTCGGCCTGGGCTTCCGCAAGCGGGATGAAGCGGACCCCCATCGATCGGTAGAGATAGATCACGCGCGGCATCATGTGCGCGCTCATCGCACCGACGTGCATCAACAACACCAGTGGCACTTCGCGCCCGTAGGCGCTGCGCATCACCGCCCGGCTGTACCGAAGATGGTCGCGCGCAGCATCGAGATACAGGCGCTCCATCTCGGCAATTGCAGCAGCGTTCCCGGCATCCTTGCAGCGCGCGTAGGGCGCCGTGAACTGCCAGTCGCTGAAGCTCATCGTCACGCCCGCGATCTTGTAGCCGCGGGCAGCAAGGAAGGCGCGGATCGCGTCGCGTTTAGCCGGGTCCTGCCCTTCCGCGAGATAGGGATAGCGGAACCACCGCCAGTCGCTTGCGCCTGCAAGGCCACTCAGAACCGGTTCGTTCCGCCTGATCTCGGTTTCATAGTCGGCGACCGGGAGATCGTTGATGTTCTTGTGCGACCAGGTGTGATTGCCAAGCGGAATGCCGGCATTCCGCCAGATCTCGAGCGCGGCCGTTCCGGTCGGATCGTCCTCGGTCCAGCGGCCATTGACGAAGCCCATCACTCCGCGAACTCGCGCGCGGCTGATCGCGCCGACCATCTCGCGATTGACGTCCAAGGCCGTCATACCCTTGGGAATCGGACCGTGCACCGGAAGGTCGTCGATGGTGATCGCGACGGCCGGCCCGCTCGCCAGCGGCGGCACGGTCGCGCAGCCGGCGAGGAGCAATGTCAGCGCAAGCGCGCTCAGCCGATACTTGACGAACGCTCCCACAGGTCGATCCCCCCCTCTTGCGCATGCTGGTCGATACGCGCCAACTCGTCCGCGTTGAAGTCGAGCCGCTGAAGCGCACCGAGCGAATCCTCCAACTGCTCCACGGTGCGCGCACCGATCAGCGCGGAGGTAATGCGCGAATCTCGCAGCACCCATGCGATGGCCATTTGCGCAAGAGTCTGTCCGCGGGACTCAGCAATAGAATTGAGCGCGCGAATGCGCTCGACATTCTCCGGCGTAACCATGTCAGGAGTGAACGAGCTCGCCTTGGCGGCGCGCGCATCCTGCGGAACGCCCCGGAGATATTTCCGGGTCAGCAGCCCCTGCGCCAGCGGAGAGAAAGCGATGCAGCCAGCGCCGAGCTCTTCCAGCGTGTCGAGCAATCCGCGTTCGACCCAACGGTTCAACATCGAGTAGCTCGGCTGATGGATCAGTAGCGGCACGCCGTCCGCTCTGAGGATCGCCTCGGCCTTGCGGGTCAGTTCCGGCGAATAGGATGAAATGCCGACGTAGAGGGCCTTGCCCTGCCGATGCACCTGCGCAAGCGCGCCCATCGTCTCTTCCAGCGGAGTCGAGGGATCGACCCGGTGCGAATAAAAGATGTCGACATAGTCGAGCCCCAAGCGCTTGAGACTCTGGTCGAGGCTGGCAATCAGATATTTGCGCGATCCGCCGATCCCGTAGGGGCCGTCCCACATGTCGTAACCGGCCTTCGTCGAGATGATCAGCTGGTCGCGATAGGCACGGAAATCCATATCCATCCAGCGGCCGAAATTCTCTTCCGCCGAGCCGTATGGAGGTCCGTAATTATTGGCCAGGTCGAAGTGCGTCACACCGAGATCGAAGGCGCGCCGGAGGATCGCGCGCCCGGTTTCGAACACGTCGACTCCGCCAAAATTCTGCCAAAGTCCGAGGGAGATCGCCGGCAGGTCGAGCCCACTGCGTCCGCAGCGGCGGTACGGCATTCGGCCATCGTAGCGGGTTTCAGACGGAACATAGGCCGGGTTGATCAACGCGCTACTCCGAAGCGGTAGATGGTGGTCGAGCGAAACACTTCGCCCGGCCGAAGCAGGGTCGACGGAAGTCTGGGATTGTTCGGTGCGTTGGACAGATGCTGCGTCTCCAGTGCGATCCCGTCGTGGCGCTTGAGCAGCGTCCCCTGCGCACCCTTGTCCTCGCCGCTGAAATAACCGGCGGCATAGGCCACCAGCGACGGCTCGGTCGTGACAATGTCCATCGTCCGCCCGGAAACCGGGTCGATCAAACGCCCCGCGAGCTTGGCGAGGTCGCCGCGCTGGCCGTTCAGCCACCAGGTGTGATTCCAGCCGCGCTCGCCGACCGCAGCATTCTTCATGTTCGCGCCGATCGTTGTCGGCTTCCGGAAGTCGAACGGCGTTCCGGCAACCGGCACGTAATTGCCGGAGGGGATCCCGCCCGCATCGGTGTCGACCCGACGGTCGGCGAAGATCTGCAACTGCTGGCCGAGCACGCTTCCGCTGCCCGCGCCGGCCAGGTTGAAATAGGTGTGGTTGGTGAAGTTGATGACCGTCGGCGCGTCGCTGCGCGCGTCATAGTCGATCTCGAGCCCGTTATCGTTGCGTAGTGTGTAGATCACATGAACGCCAAGATTGCCGGGGAAGCCCTGCGATCCGGCCGGACTGTTGAGGCTGAGGACCGCACCGACGGCTTTGCCGATTTGAAACGGACGAACGGTCCACACGCGGCTGTCGAACCCGCCCGGACCACCGTGAAGCGTGTTCTTCCCGTCGTTCTGCGCAAGCGGATAGGTCTTGCCGTCGATGGTGAACTTCGCCCCCGCGATCCGGCCCGAATAGCGGCCCATGACCGCGCCCATGCCGTAATTCTTGTTCTTGGCTTCCCAGTCGGCGATGTTGCCGAAGCCGAGCGCCACATTGGCCATTTTGCCGTTGCGGTCGGGGACGACAATGTCGGTGATGGTCGCGCCATAGCTGATGAAGCGCACTTCCATCCCATTGTCGTTGCGAAGGATGGTCTGGCTGATCGGCGTTCCGTCGCTAAGCTTGCCGTAGGGGGCCTGCGTTGCGCTCCCGGCAAGCGCTGGCCCCGCGCCCGTCAGCAACGCAAGCGCCGCAATTGCCATCCTCATTTTGTCTTCCCTCCCTTGCCGTAGAGCTGGTCGGCCGCCAGTGCGAGAAACATGTAATTCGTCTCTCCGCCGCCCATTACATATTCCGTCTGCTGCCAGAAGAATGGCCATTCCTTCAGTTCTGGCAAGTCGGGACGGATAAGCGCGGTGCCGGAAACCACGCCGCCCGGGATGTAGCTCCAGTCGGCGCGGTTGAAACCGTACGCGACCGTCGCCGATTTCGACCCCACGCCGCTCGCAAAACTCGCATTGTTCTCACCCGGGTGGACGCCAAGCACGAAGTTCAGCGCGTTGATATAGCTATCGCTTGAGGTCGCCTCGGGCCAACCCTTATGGAAGAAATATTGGCGGACGCCCCGCTCCTGAATGGTCCAGCCGGCGCCCCAGATGTCGGGCTTGTAAGGCACGCCGTAGGGAGAATCCGTGCGCGCGCTCTCGGTCACCGTCGCCTGATAGGCCTTCACGGCCGCCGCCAGCCGCTGCTTGAAGCCGGCGTCGGGGATGCGGTCAAGGATCGGCGCAATCCTCCACGCGCTTTGCTCGACATTGGCGAGGATTTCGGGCTCCATCGCCACAAGTTTCGCAACCAACGCCGGGTCGCCGGTCGATGCGACCAACTCCGCGAGCACGGAAACGCGCACCGGAACGGCCTTGGCCGCTTCGAACGACCGTTCGAACACCTTTCGCGATGCAGCAAGCGCCTCTGCCGAAAGCGAAGGATTGCTCGATTTTATCGCTCTTGACGCCGCGGCAAGGCCGGCCGCCGCGGTCAGCTCGAGGTCCGGATTATCATCCACGAACACGAGCCGGTCGTCGGTGCGGATCGGATCGCCTTTATTGTTGCGACCCATATTCTCCGCCGGAGCGAGGATTTTACCGTCGGTCTGGTTCACCGCGTCGCCGAGCATCACATATTGCCGCATGCTGACGTCGATGATGTCCGACGCGAAGCGATCCATCGAACGATAGCCACCGAGCACTGTCAGAAGCCCGTGCTCAATCTGCTGGACCGCGTCGTTCCTGCCGTCCGGCGTGTGGATTTCGACCAGGTGCCGCTTCTGGTCGATCGTGGTCGCGTCGTAATCGAGGCCGAATTCCTCGACCATTTTCGACAGCAGCCAGATCGTGCCGATCTGCGAGCGCAGGACAATGTCGAAGTCGCCCGCATCGTGCCAACCGCCGGCGTTCATACCGGGGATATGCTCGCCCGGCTTAAACCTGGTGAGTGTGGTTGGGCCCTGCTTCCAGCCGTCGAAATGGTTGAGGTTGATGGGGGCCATCAGCGCGTCGTCCATATGATCAAGGCCGTGCCAGACACGGTACTTCTCGTTCACGCGCATGTGGCACATCTGGATCGGCAGGAAATATTCTAGCGTCGGCTGCCACGCGCCGCGCGAATAGACGTCGGAAGAGATTTTGAACGGTTCGGATTGCTTGTCCCCGTAGCGGACCGCGTACATTCCCGGTTCGCGAACCTGCGAGAAATCGAATGTGTAATAATTGTAGCGGAGCCAATCGCCCCAGCGGGTCGGCGTTCCGGAAAGTACGGGCTTGGGGCCGTCCGCTGTCATCCTCACAAGGCTGACCTGCCGCAGCGACCTGTCCGACGGATCGGTCTCGATCACCGCCTGCTTCGGCTGCGACGGCGCATAGCCGAGCTGCGAAATCTGGATCACCGGGTCATATTTCCATCCGGGCACGACGTTCGGCGTCACGATCCACTCGACGGCATTCTTTGTCGCTCCAGCCGGAACGGTCCCGCGCACGATAAACCAGCCGTTGTTGTGGTTCGACCGCCCGTCGATCAGCTGAACTTCGCCGCTGCGGCTCTCGATCCGCATCCGCTGCTTGTCGTCGTCCGGAGCCACGACCAGCACGCGGCCGGTGCCAAGCGGCGCCGTCAGCGGCTCATTGTTCGGCGACGGCGCGGGCCCATTCGCCTGCGCATGGAGGGGCACCTCGACCGGCGATCCGGTGCCGGTCAGAACGACCGGACCATTGGGCTGCTGCGGGAAGATCCCGCTTTTGCCGTCGATCAGCCAACTCTTGCCGAACAGAAGGCCGGGGAAAAGCTCCAGGTTGAAGCCGACGCGGCCCACCCATTTTGCCGGCAGCGGCTTGTCGAGATCGACTGAAATTCGGAAGCTGTTGCCCGCGAGCGGTGTCACGGACACGCGGTAATCGAGCTTGAGGTCAGGATAGAAAACCGGATTGAAGCCGTGGCGGTTGGTTTCCGGATTGGGGTAGGTCAGCGTCTGGCTGATCATATTCGTCTTTGGATCGACGGTCCGCGTCACCGTCATCGGCATCGGCGACCACTGGCCCGGCGATGGATCGAGCCTGAGATCCCCATTGGCCGCCACCCGCGTGCCATGCTGGACGATCGTCACTCCGGTCTGATGTCCTTCCGGATAATAATCGTTGAAGACCATCACGTTCAGGCCGGGCTTTGCGAAATAGCCCTTGGCGTTCAACGTCAGGTCCTGGGCTGCAACCGGCGCGGCGATGACCGCCGAGGCCAACAAGGCAGCGATGATCTTCACGCGGCGCTCCGGGCTACCTGGGTGGAAGAAGCATTGGCGAACGCATCGGCGATCGCCTGCCGCAATAGCTTGGGCCGGAAATTCGCGTCATAGGGCGTGCCGCGCTTGATCGACTTGTCAGCACGCGGATCGAATCCGGTCAGCCAGTTGTAACGGTCGACCATACCCCAGGCGAGTACGTCGCCGAGCTGCTTATAGCTCAGCATGATGTCGAGATATGCGCGCGCATAATCGGCCACCATGCGGTCGCGCACGAGTATATCGTCGGGCGCCTGCTTGTCGTTCACGTCGAACTCGGTGACGACGAGGTCGTAGCCCATGGCCACCACTTCATCGAGGAAGCGCCGCCATGGGCCGGTGGACTCGCGAATAATGTCCGCTACCGGCGCATTCTTGATCAGCCGGATGTGCGACTGGACGCCGAGGGCGTCGACCGGCGTGCCGCGCTTCCTGAAACCCTCGAGCAGCTTGAGCACGCCACGGATGTGCGTCTCATCCTCCGGGTTCCGCTCCCAGCCCATATAATCGTTGTAGACCAGCTGGGCGTGCGGAGCCTCGGTTCGCGCAGTGTGGAACATCAGGTCCAGCAGCGCTTCGCCGCCCATCGCACGGCTCATCACCGTGTCGCGGATCTGGCCCGTGGCGGGCTCGATCGCTTCGTTGACCACGTCGTAGGAGGAGATCCTGGTGCCGTAGCGACGCGTAACTGTCCGCACATGTTCGGTGAGCAGGTTGGCCGCGGCCGTCGCGGGCGGGCTGCCGAAGTCATGCTTCACCAACCATTGCGGGAACCACTTCTCGGGAAACCAGAAGAGCGTATGCCCGCGCAGCTTGAAGCCGTGGGTCGTCGCATAATCGGCGATCTGGTCGAATGCCCGGAAGTCGAACGCCTGCGTGCGGCGGGTGAACTGCCATTTCAGCTCGTTTTCCGGCACCAACACGCCGCATTCGCGCTCGAGGATCGCGGCATATGCCGGATTGGCGAAACTGCCGCGGTCGGCGCCCGGCAGACCCCAGGCAACGGCCGATCCGAACAGGCGTCCACTCCGCTTCGCGAGTGCGTTCAATGATGATGGTGATAGGCCGATCGATGCCGGCCGAACCTGTGTGCAGGCGGACGCAGCAAGCGCCCCGCCAGCGACCAGGCAATCTCGCCTGCTGACGTTCATTCTCTCTCCCCTTGATAGCGCTATCAGTGCTACGCCGTTGCGATTGTCAACGCGGGCTGGTGAGGATCGATGTCGAATATGTTGCGCCTGTTGCCGATTGCACAAATTGTCTGCGCAATAGTCCTAATCTGCGGCGGCCCCGCCTACGCCGAAGACAGCTACGACCTGTGGCTTCGCTACCGCCCCGTCGAGGCTGCCCGGCTGCAGCAATATCGTCCTCAGGCGACGGCCGTGGTGCAACAATCGCATAGCCGGACGCTCGACGCCGCGGCAGCGGAACTGCGCCGCGGCATAGTTGCGATGGTCGGCGTCGCGCCCGCAGTCGGACTTCGCGACGGCGCCATCCTCATCGGCACCCCGGGTAACTCGCGCGTGATTGCCGCGCTGAAACTGCCGCTCGCCGAGCTGGGCCTAGAAGGTTATCTCATACGCAACAGCCGCGTCGCCGGTCATCCAGTCACCGTCGTTGCCGCGAACAGCGACATCGGCGTGCTCTACGGCAGTTTCGCGCTGCTGCGCCGGATGCAGATTCGCCAGCCGCTTGCGGCGCTCAACATCTCCGATACTCCGCGCCTCAAGCTGCGGATGCTGAACCATTGGGACAATCTCGATGGCAGCGTCGAGCGCGGTTATGCCGGCAAATCATTGTGGAACTGGGCGACCCTGACCCGCATCGATCAGCGCTACATCGACTATGCCCGCGCCAACGCCTCGATCGGAATTAACGGCACGGCACTTACCAACGTCAATGCCAACGCGCAGGTGCTAACCGACGCGTACCTGCGCAAGGCGGCCGCGCTCGCGAATGCATTCCGCCCCTACGGCATCCGCGTCTACCTCACCGCCCGCTTCTCCGCCCCCCAGGAGATCGGCGGGCTGACCAGTTCTGATCCTACCCAGCCGGCGGTGCGCGCCTGGTGGAAAGCGAAAGCTGACGAAATCTACCGCCTGATCCCGGACTTCGGCGGCTTCCTGGTCAAGGCCAATTCCGAAGGCCAGCCGGGACCGCAGAATTACGGCCGCAGCCATGCCGACGGCGCCAACATGCTTGCCGACACGCTCGCCCCGCATGGCGGCGTCGTGCTGTGGCGGGCGTTCGTCTACTCGCTGGACCGCAATCAGGACCGTATCCGCGCGGCCTATGACGAGTTTGTGCCGTTCGACGGCAAGTTCCGGCGCAATGTGATCCTGCAGGTCAAGAACGGCCCGCTCGACTTCCAGCCGCGCGAGCCGTTCAGCCCGATCTTCGGGGCCATGCCCAACACTCGGCTCGCCCTCGAAGCACAGATCACCAAGGAATATCTCGGCTTCTCGACCCATCTCGCCTACCTCGGGCCGCTGTGGTCCGAAGTGCTGCGCAGCCGCACGGCTCGCCCACGCCCGACCTCCGAGGTCGCGGACACGATCTCCGCGATGGCGGGCGTCGCCAACACCGGCACGGACCGCAACTGGAGCGGGTCCGATTTCGACCAGGCCAACTGGTATGCTTTCGGGCGGCTTGCTTGGAACCCGGACGCGGACCCTCGAACCGTCGCGGAAGAATGGGCGCGGCAGACCTGGAGCAATGATCCGCGCCTGGTGTCACCGGTGGTCGCGATGATGATGCGCTCGCGGCAGGCGGTTGTGAACTACATGACCCCGCTCGGCCTCGCCCATTTGATGGGAACGAACCATCATCACGGCCCGGCGCCGTGGGTTTCCGATCAATCGACCCCGGCGTGGAACCCGACATATTACCATCGCTCCGACGCCAACGGAATCGGCTTCGACCGCACGGCGACCGGCAGCAATGCGATCGTCCAATATGCGCCGCAGGTGCGGTCGCGCCTGCTTGCATCCGAAGACTATCTGTTGTGGTTCCACCACCTGCCCTGGAGCTATCGAGTACGGTCAGGCCAGAGTCTGTGGAACGCGATGGTCGAACGCTACGACGCCGGCGTCGCCGACGTCCGGGAAATGAATGCTCAGTGGATCGCGCTCCGGCCATTCGTCGATCCCGAGCGGCACGCGGCCGTCGCTGCGAAGCTCGCGAAACAGCTCGACGAAGCAATCTGGTGGCGCGACGCTTCGATCGCCTATTGGCAAAGCGTCAATCAACTGCCGCTTCCGAAGGGCCATTCAGCGCCCGCTCATCCACTTGGTTATTATCAAGCTCTCCAGTCGGAGAAACTGCCCGGAGCACCCTAAGCCGGAGACAAAGAGCCACACGAGCGTTAGCTGGACGAGGAGACTTGCGATGCGATCATCCCTGCTGCTGTTGCTGCTTCCTTTGGCCGGCTGCGCCCCGCAAGCCGTCCAGCCCGGATCGCGTGACGCTCTCGCGCAGGAACTTGCCGGCCGCACACAGGCCGGCACCTCGTCCTGCATTTCCACCTTCGGCAGTCAGAATGTGCGGGTCGTCAATCGCAGCACGGTCGCCTACGGTCAGGGCAGCACCGTCTACATCAACCACCTGACCTCCGCCTGCCCCGCGCTCGACCCGTTCAACACGCTGATCATCGAGAGTCAGGGCGGCCAATATTGCCGCGGCGATCACATTCGCGGGCTTGAGCCGGGCGCGATCATCCCGGGGCCGACCTGCTTCCTCGGCGACTGGACCGCCTACAAGCGCTAGCCGCTCTTTCCCTCTCCGCTCAGCGCCACTAGGACGCAGCGAAGCCGGGGAGAAGCAATGAGCGAAGCAGGACCGATCCGCCGCATCGTTATCGTCGGAGGCGGCACCGCCGGCTGGATGGCGGCCGCGGCGCTCGCCCGCTTCGTTGGCGCCGGACGCCGCATCGTCGTGGTCGAATCCGAAGCGATCGGCACGGTCGGTGTCGGAGAAGGCACGATCCCTCCGGTCAACGAATTCAACATTCAGCTCGGCATTCCCGAAGCCGAATTCGTGCGCGCGACCAAGGCGAGCTACAAGCTGGGAATCGACTTCGTGAACTGGGTCGAGGACGGGCAGCGATACTTCCACCAGTTCGGCGACATCGGCCGTGCCGTCGACGGTGTCCCGCTATATCAACTCTGGCTGAAACATCGCCGCTCCAGCGGGGTCGGCCCACTTTCGAATTACTCGATCTCGGCCGTGACCGCCGGCCAGTTCCGCTTCTCACGCCCGAACCAGGACCCCTCCTCCCCACTCTCGGGCCTGGCCTACGCCTATCATTTTGACGCCAGCCTCTACGGCCAGTTCCTCCGTCGCTACGCCGAAGCGCGCGGAGCGGAGCGTATTGAAGGCAAGATCGTCAGCGTCGATCGCGACGGGGAGAGCGGCGACGTAACCGCCGTCCGCCTCGAAGGCGATCGCGTCGTCAAGGGCGATTTGTTCGTCGACTGCTCGGGCTTCCGCTCACTTCTGCTCGGCCAGACGATGGAGGTCCCGTTCGAAGATTGGAGCCACTGGCTCCCCTGCGACCGCGCTATTGCGGTCCCCTGCGAGCGCGTGGAGCCTCTGACTCCTTTCACCCGTTCGACTGCCCGACCAGCCGGATGGCAATGGCGCATTCCCCTCCAGCACCGCACCGGCAACGGCCATGTCTATTGCAGCGCGCACATGGGCGAGGATGAGGCGGAGCAACTACTGCTCGACAATCTCGACGGCGCGCAGCTCGCGGCCACCAACAAGTTGCGCTTCACGGCCGGCCGGCGCGTGCGCTCATGGGAAGGCAATGTCGTTGCGATCGGCCTGGCTGCCGGCTTCCTCGAACCGCTGGAATCGACCAGCATCCACCTGATCCAGCGCGGCATCCAGAAACTAATCAGCCTGTTCCCGAGCAGCGGTATCAACCCGGTCGAGCGCGCCGAATACAATCGCCTGCTGGCCGAAAGCTACGACCCGATCCGCGACTTCATCATCCTTCACTACAAGGCGACGCGCCGCTCCGGCCCCTTCTGGGATCACGTCCGCGAGATGGCGATCCCCGACAGCCTGCAGCACAAGTTCGACCTGTTCCGCGAACATGGCCGCATCTTCCGCTACAATGACGAGCTATTCGACGTTGCGAGCTGGGCCGCGGTGATGATCGGGCAGGAGATTTTCCCGGAAGCGGCCGAGCCGATGCTGTCGAATTACTCCGACGCGCAGGCGCTCGGAGCCTTGGCCGAGCTCCACACCGCTTACGAAAAAGCGGCGGGGTCGCTCCCGACCCACGCCGCCTATCTCGAAAGGCTGATCGCCTCCGCTTAGTGGAAAACCGCCGCGGTTCCGTCCTCTCGGTGATGCAGCTTGGCTCCCCGCGATGCGATCGCGAACGCGCAAAGGACTGCATAGCAAAGCGCGGGAACGATGAACGCGGTCACATAGCTGCTGTGACCAGACACGAGCCCGACGATCGGAGGCAGCGCCGCGCCGCCCACAATCGAGAAGCAGAGGAAGCCCGATGTCGCCTCCTCCGAAGCGGTCGATCGTTCCAGCGTGATCGTGAAGATCACCGGGAACATGATCGAATTGAACAGGCCGATCGCTAGCGCGACGTAGCCGCCGCCGATCCCGCCGACCGCGAACACATATAGACACATCGCGCACGCAAGCCCGGTGAACGCGGCCAGAAGCTTCGGCGCGTCGACCTTGGTGAGTAAGGCAGACCCGACAAGCCGGCCGACCATCGCGCCGCCCCAATACATGCTGACCCACTTGCCGGCATCCTGCAGCGGAATGCCCCACACTGCATCGCTGTTGAGGAACAGGGCCATCTGCGTGCCGATCGCAACTTCAGCACCTACGTAAAGGAAAATGGCCAAGCCACCGAACAAGGCCCATGGCGAAGAGAAAGCGTCAGCAAAGGCGGCGCCCATCCCAAGCGGCTTGGCATTCTCATCATGGGCCGCCGCAGCGGTGATCAGCTTGCGACCAGCCCAGATCAGCACGCCGATCAGGATGATGAGGCCGGCAATCCAGAAGAAGGCACGGTCGATGCCTGCCAGGGAAGCGTTGCGGACCTCACCCGTAATGGTGGTGCCATGTTTGACCTCGACGCCCTTCAGGAAGAGGACCGCCCCGAGATAGGGGCCGATGAAGGTGCCGAAACTGTTGAATGCCTGACTGAACGTGAGGCGGAAATGGCTTTTTTCAGGGGAGCCTAATGCAGCGGCGAGTGGGTTCGCCGCAACCTGCAGGATGGTGATTCCGCTGGCGAGTACGAACAGGCCGGCAAGAACAATGCTGTAGTTGGCGATGTTCGCCGCCCAAAGCATCAGCATGCAGCCGGCCACCATCATTCCAAGTGCGATAATGACGGTCGGAACCGCCTTGCGGCGGGAAAGGAGAACGGCCGCCGGGAAGCTCATGACGCCGTATGCAATGAAGAAAGCGGACGCGCTCAACTGCGCCTGAAGATCGCTAAGGCTGAAAATACCCTTCACCGCCGCGACCAACGGATCGATCAACGACGTGATGAACCCCCAGGCGAAGAACAAGCATGTGACGAGCGCGTAAGCGCTTGTGGTTCCGGCCGATTGTCGCTCTTGCTGCATGTCCAGGCATCTCCCCTAAGATGGCGGCAAACTGGCAGCGAAAGCGGGCTCGCACAAGGCGGCTTTTTAGCGCTAACAAGTATTGCGAACCTGCACGGAGCCGGACCCGATGAAAGCGATCACCACCACTCTCGCCGCACTGCTGCTAATGTCGGCCGCACCGGCCTCTTCACAGGTGGTAGGCGTCGACGGCGGCGCGGTTCGCGGCAAGCCGTTCGAAGCTGGCGGAACCCTGTTCCGCGGCATCCCATTCGCGGCGCCTCCCGTTGAAAATCTTCGCTGGAAGCCGCCGCAAGCGGTTCTCGCCTGGAAAGGCGTTCGCGACTCCGTCGATCAACCGCCGTCCTGCGTCCAGAACGACCAGGGCTGGAACAAGGGCGACTATAATATCGGCCGGGAAGACTGCCTGACGCTAGACGTCCGCACACCGTCGATGACCGGCAAGAAGCCGGTGCTGGTGTGGATCCACGGCGGCAGCAACCGCGCTGGCGGGCCCAACGACATCATCCTGAGCGACGTCGGCAAGCAAGTCGTCCTGGTCGGCATCCGCTACCGCCTCGGTATTTTCGGCTTCCTGTCGCACCGCCAGCTGACCGCCGAACAAGGCGGGTCCGGCAATTACGGAATCATGGACCAGGTGGCGGCGCTGCAATGGATCCAGCGCAACATCGCAAAGTTTGGCGGCGATCCCGGCAACGTCACCATCGCCGGCGAATCCGCGGGCTCGCAGGACGTCAGCCTGCTGCTTGCCGCGCCCGCCGCCCGCACCCTGTTCCAGAAGGCCATCATGGAAAGCGGCACGCCGGGCTTTGGCTTTCCATTCCGGAGCCTGACCGAGGCCGAGCGGATCGGCGACCAGGCCGATTCCCTGCTCGGCACCGGTGGCGACATAGCCAAGCTGCGGCGAATGTCGGTCCCGGCCCTGCTGGCTGTCGATACGAAACTGCACGATGATACGCTCGAGTCCGATTCATTCCTGTGGCTGCGGACGACGATCGACGGGAAGGCATTTCCGGCCAGTCCCGGAGGGCTCCTGCGACAGGCCCCGCCCCGCTCCGTCATCCTCGGCACCAACAAGATCGAATTCGGCGTCGAACGCCAGCACCGCGACGCGCTGGTTGCGAAGGCGTTCGAAAGCCGCGAGGCGCAGGCGCGGGCCTTTTACAGGATGGACCAGCCCGATCCGGCGGCCGACCCACGCCTCGGTAGCCTGGACGACCAAATCGGCACCGACGTCATCTTCCGTTGTCCCGCGGTCAACATGGCAAAGCTGCTTTCCGCAAACGGCGCACGCGTATTCCAGTATGAATTTGACCATGCGCCGGGCGGCGGTCAGACGCGGCACGCGGCCGAGATCCCTTATGCATTTTGGGACCAGACGTTCGCGCCGGGCCTGTCCATGAAGCCTTACTGGCTCAACTTCGTGAAGTCCGGCGATCCGAACGGCGATGGCCTGCCCGCTTGGCCGCAATTCACCCCCAACGCCCAGCAGCATGTGCTGTTCGACGCAAAGGGTGTAACTGCGCTAGGACGGTTGCGGCCGGAAATCTGCCGGCTCAGCGATCGTATCTAAGCCTCGGGAATTGCATGAAGCTCGAACGCCAATTCATCGAAAAACCGTGGGGGAGGACTCAGCTGCCGCCGCCATTCCCGTCGAGCGGGCAAAAAATCGGCGAGATATGGTTCACCTCGCCCGAGCCGCTCCCCTTGCTCGTAAAGTACCTCTTCACGAGCGAGCGCTTATCGATCCAGGTGCACCCCAACGACAAGCAGGCGCGCGAGCGCGGCGTCGCGAACGGCAAAACTGAATGCTGGTACATCCTCGATGCCGCGCCAGGCGCGACTCTCGGCCTCGGCCTCAACCGCGAGGTAGGCAAGGATGAACTGCGCGAGGCCGCGCTCGATGGCTCGATCGAACAGTTGATGAACTGGCGGCCGGTCAGCGCGGGCGATTTTTTGTTCGTGCCGGCTGGAACGATCCACGCTGTCGGCGCCGGCATTTCGCTCCTTGAATTCCAGCAGAACGAAGGCGTCACCTACCGCCTCTATGACTATGGCCGCCCGCGCGAACTCCATCTCGACGACGGTCTGGAGGTCTCCGAGCCTTTCCCCTACCCCGCGCACCTCGCGCAGCAGGTCGACCCGGTGAACACCCGCGTGCTGGTTCAGGACCCGCACTTCAGCCTTGTCCACGTTTCCGAAGGCAATGAAGCGCCACGCGTTTTCCCGACGCAGCGCCGTTGGGTGATGCCACTTGAAGGCATCATCCGCTCCGGCGGAGACGAGGCCGGGCCAGGGGAGTGCCTGTTGCTGGAACCGGATGAGCCGCTCGAAAGCGACGGCGGCCGAATGCTGATCGGGGCCTAGGCCGCAGCATCCATCGCGAGGGCGATCGAACCGAGCGGCCCAGCCTTCGCGCCGAGCCCGGGCACTCGCACGTAATTGTCCGGAAGGTCGAAATACCCGTTGAGACTCTTCTCCAGCAGCGGCTGGATGCGGGCCAGCAGATGCGGCTGCCGCTCGAGGACGCCGCCACCGATGGCGATCGCCAGCGGAGCCGCGGTGCAAGCGATGTTGTGGCACAATTGCGCAAGCGTCCACGCGACCGCGTCCCAAACGGGGTGATCTTCAGACAGGGCGTCAAGCGACTGGCCGTTGAAGCGCGCCTTCAATGCGCTTCCGGATGCAAGCCCCTCGACGCAATCGCCATGGAACGGGCACGCACCAGCCCATTCGTCGCCCGGCAGCCGGGCGACGCGGCTGTGGCCCATCTCGCAATGGAGGAAACCGGCCATCGACTGCCCGTTGGCGATCAACCCGACACCGACGCCGGTGCCAACCGTGATGTAAGCGAAGTCCTGCATCCCACGCCCGGCACCCCAGCGCATTTCCGCGAACGCTGCTCCGTTGACATCCGTATCGAAACTCATCGGAACGCCCAGCCGCGTCTGAAGCCGCCGACCGACGTCCGTCCCGCTCCAACCGGGCTTCGAAGTGGTTGTAATATCGCCGAAGGTCGGGGACGCGCGGTTGAGATCCACCGGCCCGAAGCTGGCAATACCGAGCGAGCGGAACGGTCGCTCCGTCTGCCACTTCAGCAACACGCGTTCGATCGCGCCGATGGTCTCTTCCGGCGTAGTGGTCGCGACGACCTCCTGCGCAAGGATGTCATCCTTGCTTGCGGCAAGAGTTAACACGCATTTGGTCCCGCCAAGCTCGACGCCGGCGTAGCGATCGTTCCTCACGCGGCCCCCTAGGCGAAAGCCGTCGCGCGCGCACCCGCCGCGACGTGCCGGAGATAATCGCCGTGCGACGGAAGTTCGCTGACCCGCTGCCGGATCAATGAGCGGATTTGCGTCAGGTGTGCGTTGAGCTGATCGGCCGGGAGCGCGTCCGCGAGCGGATGATAGCCGCGCGGCTCGAGGCCCTGTCCGTAGAGCACCGCGAACCAGCTGTGTTCGGTAAAGAGCATGCGCGGATCGGGGACGACTTCGCCGCGCATTGCAAACAGGTCGAGCTTCGCCTGCAAACTGTCGGGAACCGACATCGTGCGGCAATACTCCCAGTACGGCGTGTCGTCGCGCTCGGTAACCTTGAAGTGCGCCACGATAAAGTCGCGGATGCCGTCGTAGAGCAGGTCCATCTCATCGTTGTAGCGCTTGGCCAGCAGCGGATCGAAATCCATCTCGGGAAAGAATGCGAACATCCGCATGATGCCGACCTGGATCAGATGGATGCTCGTCGACTCCAGCGGCTCCAGGAATCCGCTCGACAGCCCAAGGGCGATGCAGTTTTTAACCCAGGCCTGCTTGCGCTTTCCGGCCTTGAAACGAACCACTTTCGGATCGGCAATCGGTTCGCCGTCGAGGCGTTCGAGCAGCTTCGCTGTCGCCTCGTCCTCCGAGATGAACTCGGTTGAGAAAACATATCCATTGCCCGTGCGGTGCTGCAGCGGAATGCGCCATTGCCATCCGGACTCCTGCGCTGTCGAACCGGTGAAGGGCGTGGGATCCGCGATCTTCGCGCATGGCACGGCCACCGCTCGGTCGTTCGGCAGCCAATGGCTCCAGTCCTGAAAGCCAGACTCCAGCTGCTGCTCGATGAGCAGTCCGCGGAAACCCGAACAATCAACGAACAGATCGCCTTCGATCCGGCTACCGTCGTTAAGCTTCAAGGCTTCGATGAACCCGCTTTCACCATTCACCTCGACATCAACGATCCGGCCTTCCTTGCGAATGATGCCACGGGCCTCGGAATAGCGACGAAGATATGCGGCGTAGGTCGATGCATCGAATTGGTAGGCATAATTGACGTTCGGAACGTTTCGGCCGGCCTTTGGGCTCGCTTTGCCGAACCGGCCCTCTTTTGCGGCGGTGGCCTCCGCGCTGAACTCCATCGGATCGGGGCTTCCACCCAGGTCCCGCCAGCGCGTCCAATAATGGGTGAAGGACACACCGTTCTTCAGCTCCGCACCGATCAGCCCGAACTGGTGGAAATAGCGATGGTTGAGCTTGCGCCAGTTGACGAAATCGATGCCGAGCTTGAACGTCGCATGGGTTGCGCGGACGAACTCGTCCTCGTCGATCTCCAGCATCTGGTTGAACAGCATGATCGCGGGAATCGTCGCTTCGCCAACGCCGACCGTGCCGATCTCTTCGGACTCCACCAAGGTGATATTGCGTGTCTCGGTGCCCAGAATCTTCGCCATTGCGGCAGCCGCCATCCAGCCGGCGGTTCCGCCTCCGACGATGACGATATTGCGGACGGGGTTAGCGGTCATGATGCTGGTGCCGGTGCTTTCACAGGAATCTGGGTTGCGGTCAGGAAGGCTTCTATCGTGGGCAGGGCCGGAATGCTTCCTGCGATTTCGCGTAGGCGGGCCTGAATCCGCTCGATGTGATCCTGCTCCTCGATCAGGTCGGCTCGCGGATCATATCCTTCGGGCGTGAGCCCGTGACCGATAAACATCGATGCCCAGCTGCCTGCTTCGAACGTTTCTTCGTCATAGAGCACCGCCTCGCTGCGGGCTTGGAACACACGAAGCTTCTGGGCAAGTCCGTCGGAGACCTCGGCCGAGCGTGCTTCGTCCCACAGGCGTTGCCCGGTCCTTCGGTTGAGCTTGTAATGTGACTGCTGGAAGTCGCGCAGGTTCGACGCGTGCAGCCGCACTGCGGCGTTGTAATCTGTCGCTTCAATCCTCGTGTCGGAATCCACCGGGAAGAAATTGATCAACTGAGTCACGCACACATGCGCCATGTGCAACTGAAGCGAGTCTAGCGGCTCCAGGAACGCCGCCGCATCTGCGACGGCAACGCAATTGCCGATCCACGGCGATTTGCGCACACCTGGAGCGATCGTGCTCACCACGGCGTCGCCCTCGACCGGCATCCCAACATCCGCTTTCAGCTTGTGAAGCAATTCGTCGTCGCCGATTTCGGTCGATCGGTACGCCGCAACCACCGCAGTGCGTTCCTGCAGCGGAAACATGCCGGCCCAGCCCGCGTCGAAGGCGGTGACCTGACTGAAGGCGGGCAATGGGCTAAGTCTGGGCGCCGATGCCGCGAGCAAGCGGTCGCACGGAAGAAAGGCATCCCACGCCTCGAACGCACTCTGCGGCAGGCGTGAGATCAGCACCGCCTCCGCACCCGAGGCATCGACGAACAGATCGGCCTCGATGCGCTGACCGTCGGCAAGCTCGATCGCCAAAATTCGATCTTCGCTGATCTCCACATCGGCGATCGGCGTCGAACGCACCTTTATGCCGCGTCGTTCGGAGAGCGTGCGTAACAGCAAGGAATAAGCGTTCGCGTCGAGATGATAGCCATAGGTGGCGCCGAGCGCCTCCGGGTCATCGCTTTCGGAAGGGACGCGGCCGAGCCGCGCAGCCATTGCGCCGTAGGAAAACTCCTCGAATGGAACCGGCAGGCCTTTGATCCGCGCCTTCGCCCAGAGCTGCACAAAGCTGAGGAAAGCGCCGGGTGCCTCGACGCTGTCATAGCCCTGCAGAAAGGCCGCGCCCGGGGTCCATTCCGAATAGCGTTGCGCAACCATCGGAACGCCTCGCGCAGCGGTGAGCACCGCCGCTTCATCAAGACCGAGCAAGTCGTGCAGCGACCGCAAGGACGGCAGCGCCGCATACACATCCGCGCCGCGCAACAGCGACGGCAGTTCGACGACCGAGACCTCAAGGCCCGCGCGGCCGAGTGCGCGCTGCAGCGACAATGCCGCCATCCACGCCGGACCGTCGCGCCCGACGACCACGACCTTGCGAACCGGCTGCATCATGCATTGAGCCCGAATGCAAATGGGTCGGAGGCGAATCCGTCGCGCGTGTAGCGGGCCATCACTGCTTCGTGCTTCGGCATTTCTTCAACGCGGTCGAGGATGTCGGTGCGAAGTTCCTCGAGTTCGCGCGCGACCTCCTCGGCCGGGACATTGTCCATGGTCGGATGATAATGCTCGGGCTTCAGTCCTTGCCCGACTAGGACGCTGAGCCAGCTCGGCGGCGTGAACAACCCTTCGCGGTACCGCTCGATGTAGCCGCGGCGCCGAAAGCGCTCGATCTTGAAGGTCAAACTCTCCGGAACGTCCATCGCCCGGCAATAGCGCCACAACTCGGAATCGTCGCGGTTGGTCAGATGGTAGTGGAGGATCAGGAAGTCGCGGATGCGTTCATATTCGACCTCCATCCGGCGGTTGAACTCGTCGCGAAGCGCGGGCTCGGTCTGCCGTCCCGGGAACAGCGGCAGCAGGTGCATCAGCGCGATCTGCACGAGATAGATGCTCGTCGATTCAAGCGGCTCCAGGAAACCGCTCGCGAGCCCGAGCGCGAGGCAGTTGCGGTGCCATGAACCGAGGCGTCGGCCTGCCTGGAAGCGCAGCAAGCGCGGCTCGGCAAGCGCCTGGCCATCGAGATTAGCAAGCAGGGTCTCGCGCGCTTGCTCCTCCGTCGTGAAACCGGTCGAGAAAACATGACCGTTGCCGGTGCGATGCTGCAGCGGGATGCGCCATTGCCAGCCAGCGTCAAGCGCGGTTGAGCGCGTATAAGGCGTCAACTCACCAACGTTCGCGGACGGCACGGCCCAGGCGCGATCGCACGGAAGCCAATTGCTCCAATCCTCCCACTCCGCCCCAAGCGCTTCGCCGAGGATGATCGAGCGGAAACCGGAGCAGTCGATGAAAAAATTGCCGCTCACCACTTCGCCGGACTCGAGTGTTAGCGAGGCTATATCCCCACCGGGGGTCTTGTTGACCGCGCGCACCATGCCCTCGATCCGTGTGACGCCCCTCGCCTCGACGAACTTTCGCAGGAATGCAGCGTAGAGGCTCGCGTCGAAATGATAGGCGTAGCTGTAGGTAGAGGCGATCCCGGGTTTGCCGGTCGCGGCCGGGAAGTCGAAGCGGTTTTGGCGGCTGGCGACGATCGCAAATGAGAAATCCTCGAGATTGGACTCATGCCCAGTCTGCGCCGCGCGCAGCCATTTGTGGTGGAAGCCGAGGCTGGTTTCTGAAGCTCCGTGAATTCCGAACGGATGCACATAGGACGATCCCAGAAAACCCCAGTCGCGGAACTCGATACCAAGCTTGAAGGTCGCCTTGGTGGCGCGGATCATCTCCGCTTCGTCGATCCCGACCGCGTCGTTGAAATTCTTCATGTGCGGCAGGGTCGCTTCACCCACGCCGACGATTCCGATCTCTTCAGATTCCACCAGACGGACGTTGCACCGGCTGCGCGGCAGCAAGGCCGAAAGCGCGGCCGCGGCCATCCAGCCGGCCGTTCCACCGCCCAGGATCACTACTTCGACTGGATCATTCACCGGCCGGACTCCCCGCGGCGTCATGCCTCTTTGAGCGGGCGATGCAAGCCCAAGTCATGCCGACCGCACGTGCGGCGGGCACAAAAAAGGGCCGGGCGCTGCACGGTGCAGCGCCCGGCCCCGATTAGAGCTTACTTGCCGAGTTTCAGGCGAGCACCGATCGTGTAACGGCGGTCCTGCTGGAAGAACGCGTTCGGGACCAGGATGCGCTTGCCCTCGGGGCTGTCCTCATCCGCCACCTGCTGCATCAGCTTAGTCTGCGTGTTGAGCAGGTTGCTAACCTGGAAGCTCAGCTGAACTGACTGGTTGACGTCGTAACGGACGGAGCCGTCGAGGTAGCCCGCCGGCTTCTGCCAAACCGGCAGAGCGACGCAGCAATCCACCGCAGTGACCAGCTTCTTCGACGCCCAGTTGTAGGCCAGACGCAGGTAGAGGCCGTTCTTCTCGTACATTCCGATGACGTTGTACGACCACTTCGACAGGCCCTCGAGCGAACCCGGGTTCAGAACCGTTCCGTTCGTGAAGCTGCCGCCGTTTGCCAGCGGAGAGCCCACGCTCGAAAGACCAGAGTTCGGAATGCCCGTATTCTTCACGTAAGTGGCGTTGGTTTGGATGCCCAGACCATTCAGCGGATCCGGCAGGAAGTCGAAGAAGCGCGTGTAGGCCACTTCGAAGCCCGAGATCTTCGCACCCTTGCCGTTCGCGGGGCCCTGTACCGTCACTGTACGCGTGGTGCCGCCGTTCGTGTAGTCAACACCGAACGAACCCGTCTGGATGTAGTTCTTGAAGCGCTTGTGGAACAAAGCGAAGCTGAACGACCCGACATTGGCGAAATAATTCTCCAGCGAAAGGTCGAACTGCAAGGCGGTGATCGGCTTCAGATAAGGATTAAACGCCGTGGCTGTGTAAGTCGGGTTCACACCGATCGGCTGGCCCGCCGCGTTTAGGATCCATCGAGGATCGGTCGAAACGTTGGACGGCCGCCCTTGGCTAATTGCCACGAAGTTCTTCAACTGGCCGATATCTGGCCGCGACATGGCTTTCGATGCCGCGAAGCGCAACAGCCATTTGGGGCTGAGATCGAAGCGAATGTTGAAGCTCGGAAGCAGATGATGATGCTTCACCTTAACGGTCGACTCGGCACCGCCGCCAGTATCGAAGGCCAGGTCCGCCCCGCTCAGGTAGCATTCCACCGGCCAAGGAGCGAACGCACCGGGTGCCCCTGTCGGCGGCGTCGTCCTCGTTCCTGTCAGACCACCTGGAACGAGCGCAACGGTCGGACAGTTGCTATTCGTCACTTGGCCGGGCCACCGGGTGAAACCGCGGCTCTCGTTGGTGGTGCCGACGTAGCGAACGCCAAGGTTGCCACTAACCCCGATCCCGCCGATCGACGCGTTAGGCCCGCCGAAGCGAAGCATTGCATAGACCGCTTTGGTCTTTTCCGAAACATCGGAAATCTCATCGGCCGTGAAACAGCTGTCGGGTAGCTCAACGGCGATGACATCGCCGCCCTGCGTCCTCTGACCATTGCGATTACAGATCGGCTCGAAGCTTCCGACGCCCGTTTGGGTCTGACTGAATTCGCTTGCCCGACCCTCCCTCAGGAAGTCGCGCGGCACGAATACGAAGTCGCCGAGATTGCCGCCATGGTACGCCGTCCCGAACGGCGCAGTCTCGTAAAATCCGCTCGGATAGCCTTGGAAGTTCACCGTTGGCTGACCGGGCCTCACGCACGTCTTTGGAGTACTGTCGAGGTTGAAATACGGGTGCGGACATGGGCTGTAGTCTGTCCAGGTATTGGCGACGTTGTGCCAATTGTAGGTGCTCCACTGAACCTTCTGCTTCCGGTCCGCCATGCGGGCACCGAACTTGATCGAATCGAACCAGTTCGTGTTCAGATCGTACTCGCCGTCACCCCGGAGCGCGTATTCGCGCCCCGCGCTGTCCTCGAGGTGATCCATGACCGCATTGATGTAATAATTGTTCGGGTTAGCCAGTCCGCCCGGCGATTGATTGACGTGCGTCGGAGGCAGGAACGCGACTGTCGGCCGGCCATTGAACTCCGCCTGGACGTTCGCGAAGGAGTTGAAGTCGACCTCGATGTCATAATTGTCTATCGTCGAATTCACCCGTTGAGCATCAACGTTGAAGCGCAGACGATCGGTCGCCTCGAACTTCAGGTTCGCTGAGATGTCCTGGGTCATGTTGCGGTTGCTGTTGGAGCGGCTGGCGGTGTTTGCGCCCGCGCCATAGGTGCCCGGTTGACCGCCGGTCGGGCAACCCCACGTGTAACAGGCCTGGAAAATCGGCTGGCCGGAGCTGAGTACGCCAAACCCGGCCTGTTCGCCGGGAGGACCGAACCAGCCGTTGTATTGCGAAAACGTACCGCCGTTCAGCCAACCGTCGTCGTCGAACGTGAACGGACTAGACCCGGGCGCTTGGCGCGGGTTCTGCCGGACGCCGCCGCTGAGCGGGTCATTGGTCGGGTTGAAACGGTATGTCGCATTCTGTCCGAACAGGCCGAAGAAGTTCGCGGACACCACGCGCTCGTCCCAGCCGCTCTTGTAAACCGAGCGATTGTACTGGGTCGTGAAGAGCAGCCTGTCGTCGAGGCTCTTCCACTGAACGGCGGCGGCGATGCCGGTCCTCGTCCGCTCATAAAGGTTGTCGCGGAACGACACGCCCGAAGGCGCATAGACGGTCGTCATGCCCGATGCCGGGAAAACATTGTCGAACACCCCGGCGCGACCATATTGGATGCCCTGCGACGCGGTATTGACCTTCGAATAAGCGCCATTGGCCATGATGCCGATTTCGCCGAGGCCGGTGCTCCAGCGGTTGCTGTAGAAGACGTTGGCATCAGGCGACCACTTCTTGGCGAGGTCGTTGTAGTTCATGTTCGCGCCCACCTGGAACAATTGTCCGGTGGCATCGAACGGAACCCGGGTGCGCATATTGATCGAGCCGGCGATCCCGCCCTCGATCAGTTCTGCAGTCTGGTTCTTGTACGTGTCGACCCCCGCCATGAGTTCGGGGGTGATGTCGCTCCAGCTCAAGCCGCGTGAGGAGTTCGCCGAGAACGTGTCGCGGCCGTTGAATTCGGAACGGACCTGCGGAAGACCGCGGACAATGACGCCCGACGGCTCGGCCGAGAAGTGGGCGGTGTCGCCGGTCGCCGCGAAGCGATTGACGGTGATGCCCGGAACGCGCTGCAGCGCTTCGGCGATCGACTTGTCGGGGAAGGCGCCGATGTCGGTGGCCGTGATCGAGTCAACGACCGTGTCGGCGTTCCGCTTGATCTGCTGAGCGTTGCGCAGCGCGCGGCGCTGACCCGTGACGACAATCGCTCCCGGATCGTCCTTCGGGGCTGCGGCAACTGCCGGATCCGTCTGCGCGGAGAGCGGCTTGGTCGCCTCCGTCTCGGCCGGCGTCGTGGTCTGCGCGTAAGCGGCAGGCGCGAAAAGCATCGCTCCCAAGACCATCGTGGATGCACCACCGCGCAGCGCGCGAGACGCAGTGAAGGACCGTGCAGTCATTAAATTTTCTCCCCAACTTCCCGGATTACGCACCGGGCACGCCTTGCGGCGAACCAAAACCGAAACCCGGCGAATCGCTGGAGAATGATACCGCTACCAACGGTGATCGATCGACTAAGTTGCTGGATATTTTTGTTATTATTCCAGCAACCCGGTCGTCGGTAGTGCACCCTCTCCGCTCTTTTGTCCGAGCTTTGATGCTTGTTCCTATTGAGTTTTCCAAGTCAGTCAATTGCGCTGGATGGACGCGCGCATTCGCGCGCAGCACCTGTTGCCCGCCAGCCACAACATTCGTTGGCCGGCGCGGGGATGTTCGGACAGTGCACTTTGCGTGCTGCGGGCGAGCTCGCGTAAAGGGCTCTGATGCAGATAGACGACCGATTGTTCGAATTGTCGACGAAACAACGATTCTCGTTCGAGATGCTTGGGGGCGTCGTGCCAGCAATCATCGTGGACAATGTCTACGAGCGGCCGGATGAAATTCGTGAGATGGCCCTCCAGCTAACCTATACGAGGCCGCCTTACCCTTACCCAGGCAAACTCGCGATCCCGCCACCAAATCCTTCACTGACGAATCTGATCGCCTGGGCTCTAGCTCTCGTGACCGACCAGTTCCTCCCACGGGTCCCATCGATCATCTACAACGGGCAATCGATCGCGGCCTTCCGCAACCTTCATACCGACTTCGGCATCGTCGATGTGCACCCTGACGACCTGTCACAGAAGCAACGGATACCGCACACGGACCCGGTGCCTGTGTTCGGACTGATCTACCTGAACCGGGAGGACCGCGGGGGAACTCTGTTCTTCGAGCAAGTGCCCGGCCCGCTTCATGCGAGACCCGCGGAAGGATATATGACTAGCAACGATTCTAGTTTCAGACTTCGCGCTCGCATTGAGGCCGCCTTCAACCGGCTTGCCATCTACCCCGGCTTCGTGCCTCATTCCGGAGAAATCAGCGGAGACTGGATCAAGAGCGACGAGCGGTTCAGAAACCCTCGGCTTACTCAACGGCTCGTATTTTTTCCTTAGCAGGTCGCCTCGTCGGTGACTTGCCGCATCCCACTGGGCCGGTTACCCACGTGCTAAAACGCAGACAAGAAACGGGAGCCGGGGGATGTCACTGTCGACCATCGACGCAATTGTCGTCGTCATCTACGCGATCGCGATCTTCGCGCTTGCGCAATATGTCAGCCGCGAGAAAGCCGGCCATACCAAGGACACCTCCGACTATTTCCTCGCGTCAAAGTCGCTCCCGTGGTGGGCGATCGGCACCTCGCTCATCGCAGCCAACATCTCCGCCGAGCAGATCGTCGGCATGTCGGGTTCAGGCTACGCAATGGGGCTTGCGATCGCGTCCTACGAATGGATGGCCGCCGCGACGTTGCTGATCGTCGGAAAATTCTTCCTGCCGATCTTCCTGCGCAACCACATCTACACCATGCCGCAGTTCCTCGAGCAAAGGTACGGCAAGGTGCTTCCGGTGATCATGGCGATCTTCTGGCTGCTACTTTACGTGTTCGTGAACCTGACCTCGATCATCTGGCTTGGCTCGATTGCCGTGAACAAGGTCGCGGGCGTCGATCAGAATATCGCGCTCATCGGCCTTGGTGCATTCGCCCTGCTCTACCAGCTCTATGGCGGCCTGAAGGCGGTCGCTCTGACAGACTTCGTGCAGGTGACCCTGCTTGTGCTCGGCGGCTTGGTCGTTTCCTATCTCACGCTCGATCAGATCGGCGGCGGCCATGGCGTGCTTGCCGGCTTTGCAACGCTCACGGCAAAGGTCCCCGACCATTTCGACATGATCCTCGACACCAGCAATCCGCACTTCAAGGACTTGCCGGGCATTGCCGTTCTCGTCGGCGGCATGTGGATCGCGAACCTCAGCTATTGGGGCTTCAACCAATATATCATCCAGCGCGCGCTCGCCGCAAAGAACATCGGCGAAGCGCAGAAGGGCGTGGTGCTGGCCGCTTACCTGAAGCTGCTCATGCCAGTGATCATCGTTCTCCCCGGCATCGCCGCCGTCATTCTCGCGCCGGGCCTCGCCAAGCCCGACGAAGCGTATCCAACCATGATGCGTCTGCTTCCGCCGGGGCTGCTTGGCCTGGTGTTCGCGGCGCTGGTCGCGGCGATCATTGCCTCGACGGCATCCAAGATCAATTCGATCGCGACCATCTTCACGCTCGACCTCTACGCCAAGTTCAGAGGCGAACGGACTCGTGCGGAGGACGGTGAAGCCGAGAGCGGTGCCGAAGAAAAGCATCTGGTGTTGATCGGCCGCAGCGTGGCCGCCATTGCCGTCGTCATTGCGCTGCTCGCTGCGCGCCCGCTGATCGGCAAGTCGGAACAGGCGTTCCAGTTCATCCAGGAATTCTCCGGCTTTTTCACGCCGGGCATTACCGTCATCTTCCTGCTCGGACTGTTCTGGAAGCGGGCGACGGAACTGGGTGCGATCGCCGCTGCCCTTTGTTCGGTCATTGTCAGCTTCATCTTTTGGCTGCCCGCCCAATATGGCGGAAGCGCTCAGTTGAACGCGATCCCCTTCATGCACCGGATGGAGATCGTGTTTCTGGCGTCCCTGGCATTGGCGGTGATCGTCTCCTTGACGCTGCGCGGCCGCGCCGATCCCAATCGGGTCACCATGGAAGGCGTCAGCTTCCGCACTCCGGCGATCTTCAACGCGGCCGGTGCCGGGGTTATCCTGATCCTGATCGCGCTCTACGCCACATGGTGGTGAGCTACTGAATCTTGGGGAGAGAAACATGTTCACACGCCGCGGCGTAATTGCAGGCGGATCGGCTTTGCTCGGGGCCTGCGCGGCTCCGGGCGTCGTTCCCGGAGCCACCCCTTCCCCGCTCGGCTTCGTCCGGCGGGAAGGCACGCAGTTCCGCATCGGCGGCCGGCCCTATCATTATGCCGGCACGAACATGTGGTACGCGGCCTTCCTCGGCGCCGACGCTCCGATCGGCGACCGCGCGCGGCTGGGCCGCGAGTTCGACCGGCTGACCGCGCTTGGCGTCAACAATGTCCGCATTGCCGGATCGGCCGAACTGTCGCCGCTCAAGAACAGTGTTACTCCGGGCTTCCGCGACCGGAGCTCCAACTATAACGAAACGCTCCTCCGCGGCCTCGACCATGCGCTTGCCGAGCTCGGCAGCCGCAACATGAAGGCCGTCATCTACCTGACCAACTTCTGGGAATGGTCGGGCGGGATGATGACCTATCTCTTCTGGAACAACGGCGGCAATTATATCAACATGAACGACCCGGCCCATCCCTGGCCGGAGTTCCCGGACTACAACTCGGGCTTTTACGCCAATGCGTCCGCGGTCCGCATGTACCATGACTATGTCCGCGCCGTGGTCACCCGCCGCAACACCGTCACTGGCAAACTCTACGTCGATGATCCGGCGATCATGAGCTGGCAGCTCGCCAACGAGCCGCGCCCGGCGGGAAGCGATGCGAAGATCGCGCAGATGATGCCCGCGTTCCTTGCCTGGGTGAATTCGACCGCGCGCCTCATCAAGTCGCTCGACCCCAACCATCTGGTGTCAACCGGCAGCGAAGGCACGATGGGCTGCGGCGGCAATGCCGACTGCGTCACGCACGAACATAGCGGCCTGGACATCGACTATCTGACCGCGCACATTTGGCCGCAGAATTGGAGCTGGGTGAAGGCCGACGATCTTGCCGGAACATGGCCTGCTGCGCAGACCAAGGTCCGCGATTACATCGCCCAGCACGTCACCATCGCGCAGTCGCTGAACAAGCCGCTTGTGATTGAGGAATTCGGTCTTGGCCGCGAGGGCGGGAGCTTCGACCCCGCCGCGCAAACGACCTACAAGGACCTCTACTACCGCGCGATCTACGACGCCGTCGAAAACAGCGTCCGCTCAGGCGGTCCGCTCCAGGGCTCGAACTTCTGGGGCTGGAGCGGGGAAGGCCGCGCGCAGCATCCCGACTTCCATTTCGTCCGCGGCGACACCAGCTACGTCGCCGACCCGCCGCATGAGCCGCAAGGCTGGTACGGCGTGTTCGACAGTGATGCGTCGACCCAGGCAATCGTCCGGGCCCATGCGGCGGCGGTAGGAGCCACCGCCGCCTAGCCTTTGGCGCCTTAGCGACCGATCCGGAACATCGCGACGTCGTGTGGAGCGACGTTCGCGGACAGGCCTAATTTCCAAGGACCGAGATCTTTGTGTTTCCACAGATCGCGAACTCGCGGACGTAGGCCCGCGACGATGGGTGACATGCCGATCTGCTCCGTCGTCGCTTCGATCGTGACCGGTGCCTCCCCGCGGTTGAACAGAAGCACCGCCCATTCGCCGCTCGCGAGCGGCTTTACCCAGACCTCCTTGTCGCCGTCCTTGACGACGCGGCGGCCCTGAACGCCCAGCTTATCCTGATCGACCGCGATCACGTCCTTGTTGAGCAAGATCGAGCGCGTGCTCTCGTCCATGTTGGCAATGTCGTTGCCGGCCATCAGCGGCGCCGCCATGATCGCCCACAGCGAGAAGTGCGCGCGATACTCGGCTGGAGTCATCCCGCCATTACCGATCTCCAGCATGTCGGGGTCGTTCCAGTGACCCGGTCCCGCAAACGGCCAGAGCGGCTCGTTGAGATCGACGATCTTCAACATCGGATTGGCCCAGCTGTGCTTGTCGTCCTGCTTGTTGAAACTGTCCCAGATGTCGCCGGTCGTGCGCCACAGATTGCCGGTATTGCGCGCCCACAGCCACGGCTTGTTGTTGCCCCATTCGCACAGCGAGAAGACGATCGGCCGCCCGGTCGAGCGCAGCGCATCCGACATTACGGCATAGGCCTCTTCGGCATTGCGCGAGCCCGTGTCGCACCAGTCATACTTCAGATAATCGACGCCCCACCGCGCATAGGTCAGCGCGTCCTGATATTCGTGGCCCTGGCTGCCCGGACGTCCCCCGCAGGTCTGCCGCCCGGCGTCGGAGTAGATGCCGAACTTCAGTCCCTTCGAATGCACATAATCGGCAATCACCTTGATCCCCGACGGGAATTTGAGCGGATCGGCGGTGATGAAGCCGTTGGCATCGCGCGGGCCGTGCCAGCAATCGTCGACGACGAGGAATTCGTAACCGGCGTCCTTCATGCCGCTCGACACCATCGCATCCGCCGTCGCGCGAAGCGTTTGTTCGGTGATGTTGCACGCGAACTTGTTCCAGCTGTTCCAGCCCATCGGTGGAGTCTGTGCCAAACCGTTCGGAGCCTTGTTCACCACCTGCTGCGTGGTGTCACCGGCCCATGCATTCTGCGCAGCGAATAGGCACGCCGCGGCCATCAAGATCGATTTACCCTCCACGATTCTCTCCCTCGTCTTGTCTGACTTTATGAACGCGCTAACATGTGCGTTGCTCGGGAGATACGGTTTTGATTCTCAGGTTTGCGTTGGCGGTGGCCTGTTCTCTCACCGCGACAGTTTCGGTGGCTGCCCAGAACGCGCCCTACCAGTGGCACAGCGTTACAGTCGGCGCCGGCGGCTTCGCTCCCAACATCGTCTACAGTCCCGTCGAAAAAGGCCTGGCATATCTGCGCACCGACATGGGCGGCGCGTACCGCTGGGACGAGCGCGCGAAGAACTGGATCCCGCTGCAGGACGGCATGCGGATCGGCAGTTACTTGGGCATCGAAAGCATCGCGCCCGATCCCAAGGACCCGAACAAAGTCTATGTCGCCGCCGGCATGTATTATGGAGGCGAGTCCGCGATCCTGCGCAGCACCGACCGCGGCACGACCTGGCAGATCACCCCGGTGCCGTTCAAGATGGGCGGCAACGAGGATGGACGCGGTCTCGGCGAACGGCTCGCCGTCGATCCCGACCGCACATCGACCGTGCTGTTCGGTTCCCGCCACGATGGCCTGCAGCGCAGCGACGACAGCGGCGCGACATGGCGCAAGGTCGAAAGTTTTCCGCACAAGGGGCTGGGTGCTCCGCCGAATTGGCGGGTCAAGCATGCCGGCCTCAGCTTTGTGCTATTCGATCCGAAGTCCGGCCCGAACCCCAGCACGATTTACGTGGGCCTCGCCGACCCGTCCGACCATCACCTCTACCGCTCTCGCGACGGCGGGGAGAGCTGGACAGCTGTGCCGGGCGAGCCATCCGCCGACATGCTTCCGGCCAAGGCCGCCCTCGACGTCGGCGGCAATCTCTTCATCGCTTACTCCACGTCGATCGGGCCGAACCAGGTGAAAGGCGGATCGGTCTGGCGGCTTGAAACCGCGAGCGACCGCTGGACCAACATCACGCCCAAGGAGCCTGCCGGCGCGCAGAACGGCTATATGGGCATCACGGTCGACCGCACGCGCCCGGGACGTCTTGCCGTTGCAACGATGAATCGCTGGTATCCCGGCGACACCATCTGGCTCAGCAACGACTATGGCGCGCACTGGACCAGCCTGCGCGAACGCAGCGAGCGCGACATCCGCATCTCGCCGTACCTGGCGTTCGGCAACAAGGAAGCCGAGTTCGGCCACTGGCTCGCGGCGCTGGCCTTCGACCCGTTCGACGGCAACACCCTGAGCTACGCAACCGGCGCGACCGTCTATCAATCCCGCGCCGCGAATAAGGGAAAGCTCATTTGGACGCCCTGGGTAAAAGGCATCGAGCAGACCGCGGTCATCACCATCACCAGCCCGACCGGCGGTGCTCCGCTGATCTCGGGCTTCGGCGACGTCTCCGGCTTCGTGCACGATCGCCTCGACGTCTCGCCCGAGTCCATGCACGTCAACCCACGCCTGCCGAACACCAACAATCTCGATTATGCCGGGCTCGCTCCGAACATCGTCGTGCGCAGCGGGTCGATCCAGTCGCGCGCACCGAATGAAACGACCTTGGCATGGTCGGACGACGGCGGGCATCACTGGCAGCCGCTGCGCGTGCCGCCGATGGGCGTCACGGGCGGGCCGGTGCAACGCTATGACACGACCGGGGATGCTCCGATCAATGTCTCCGCCGACGGCAGCACGTTCATCGTCTCCACGCCGATCGTCGTCACGACCCGCGACCGCGGAAAGAGTTGGCAGCCCGCCGAAGGTCTCGATGGTGCTCGCGCCATCGCCGACAAGGTCGATCCCAACCTCTTCTACGCGGTCGACTATGAGATCGACCAGATCCTCGTCAGCCGCGACGGCGGACATAATTTCGCACCGGCGGCGGCGACCGGTCTTCCCAAGACCTTTGAACGGGTCGGCCGCAAGGACCGTGAGGCCCAACCCGCGCTGGTCGCAACGCCCGGCTCACGCGGCCAAATCTGGTTCCTGAGTGGCCACCGGCTCTATCGCAGCACCGACGCGGGCAATAGTTTTTCCCTCGCCAGCCCCGACGATCTCGGAATCGAACTGTTCGGGCTCGGCAAGGCGGCGCCGGGAGCATCGGCCCCTGCACTCTACGCGGCCGGCGAAAAGCGTGGCCTGCCCGGCATTTACCGTTCGCTCGACGGCGGCAAGTCTTGGGCCCGCATCAACGACGATGCCCACCAGTGGGGCCTGCGTTTCCGCGCCGTCATCGGCGATCCCAAGACCTTCGGGCGCGTCTACATTGCTACCGACGGCCGTGGCATCCTCTACGGCGACCCGAAACCCTGACCCCCCTTGCGTTAGGGCCGGGGAGCGGCGAAAGCAGTTTTCAATAGTAAGACAAGAACGGGGACGAGGATGCGCTTGAAGGGGCTGATGGCCGGGTTGGCCGCGCTTGCCATATCCACGACCAGCTTTGCTGCCGAACTTCCCCGCGTGGTCTCGAAGGACGGCCGCCACGCCTTGCTCGTCGATGGCGCCCCCTACCTGATGCTCGGCGGGCAGGTCCATAATTCGAGTAATTATCCCGGCGCGCTTCCGATGGTCTGGCCGGTCATCAAGAAGCTTGGCGCCAACACCGTCGAAGTGCCGATGGCCTGGGAACAGATCGAGCCTGTCGAGGGCAAGTTCGATTTCTCCTTCCTCGACACGCTCGTTCAACAGGCGCGGCAGAATGACGTGCGGCTGGTGCTTCTGTGGTTCGGAACCTCCAAGAACACCAACCCGGGCTACACACCGCAGTGGGTCAAGGGCGACACCAGGCGCTTCCCGCGGATGATGACCAAGGAGGGCAAGACGCATTACGTGCTGTCCCCCCTCTCCCGCTCGACGCTGGAGGCGGACAAGCGCGCCTTCATCGCGTTGATGACGCACATTCGCGACATCGATCCGCAGCACACGATCATCATGGTCCAGCCGGAAAATGAGACCGGGACCTACGACAGCCCGCGCGATTTCTCACCCGAAGCCAACCGCCTGTTCGCTGGACCGGTCCCGACCGAGCTTGCGCGCCGCCTGGGCAAGCGTGGAACCTGGACCCAGGCCTTCGGCAAGGGCGCCAACCGCGCATTCACGGCCTGGTATATTTCCCGCTACGTCGACGAGATCGCGGCTGCTGGCCAGTCGGTCCTCAACCTGCCGATGTACGTCAATGCGGCGCTTGGCGGCGCCTTCGCCGACACCGGCGAAGGCAATGGCGGCCCGGACTGGCCGGTGATCGACATCTGGAAAATCGGCGCTCCGCACATCACCGCCGAGGCCCCGGACATCTACAGCCGCCAGGAGAAGGACTATGCGGCCTACCTCGACCATTATGCGCGGCCCGACAATGCATTGTTCGTGCCGGAAACCGGCAACGACAAGGACCACGCCCGCTTCCTTTGGCTAGTGCTCGGGAAGGGCGCATTCGGCTTCTCGCCGTTTGGAATGGACGCGTTCGATTATGGCAATTTCCCATTGGGTGCGCCGGTTCTCACCGACGAGGTGATCGAGACCTTTGCCTCCAAGTACCGGCTGCTCCGCCCGATCGCCCGCGACTGGGCCAGGCTGGCATTCGAACATCCGACCTGGGGCGCCGCCAAGCCCAACGACGGAGCCGACCGCAGCGGAGTGCTCGGGCGGTGGAAGCTGACCACGCAATTTGGCGGCTGGCAGTTCGGCGAGTCCCGATGGCTTCCGAAGGACACGCCGCCTCCGCCGTGGAAGGATCAGCCGGTCGGCGGCGCCGCCGCGATCCAGCTTGGCCCGGATGAATTCCTGCTCGTCGGCGACCACGTCCGGGTGCGCTTCGGCCTCGACAAGCCGGGCGCCAATGAAAATGTGCAATTCCTCAACGTCGAGGAAGGCAGCTTCCGGGACGGCCGCTGGGTGATGAGCCGGCGCTGGAACGGCGACCAGACCGACTACGGATTGAATTTGACGCAGCCGACCTTGCTCAAGGTCCGGCTAGGCACATACCGCTAGCATATACCAGGGAGAGACAGGTGACCCGTTCCATGCCCGCCGCACGATTCCTCGCCGCCGCCTTGTTGCTCGGCACCAGCAGCGCCGCACTTGCCGCCGGCAGCTACCGCAAGATCGACACAGGAATCATCGTCACTCCCGATCATGGCCCTGAAAAGGCTGTTCGGCTGCAGGTTTATGGCGACCGGATCATCCGCGTGACCTCGATTCCCGGTGGGCAGTTCGACCCGACGCCGAGCCTCGTCGTGACCGCCAATCCACTCAAGGCCGGCTTCACCGTCACCGAACGCCCGGGCGAGGTACTGCTTTCCACCGGGACGGTGACGGCGGCCGTGCGGCTGGACGACGGCAATGTCCGCTTCTCCGATGCGACCGGACAGATCGACCTCGAAGAGGCCGGCCCCGCAAGCTTCGCCCCCGTCACCATCGATGGGAAGAACTTCTTCGCCACCCGCCAGCAGTTCAACCGCGGCACCGACGAAGGCCTGTTCGGCCTCGGCCAGCACCAGAACGCGCAGATGAATTATAACGGCGAAGACGTCGAACTCGCCCAGCACAATATGGACGTGGCCGTCCCGTTCCTGGTGTCGACTCGCAACTACGGCATCCTGTGGGACAATTATTCGATTACCCGCTTCGGCAATCCAAAGCCGTACAGCCTGGTCGGCGAAGGCAAGACCAGTATGACTGTCACCGACGAGACCGGTCATCCGGGCTGGACCGCCAGCTACTATCTCGGCACGCGGCTCGCGGTCCGCCGCAACGAGCCGACCGTCAATTATCAATATATCCGCGACCAGCTGAAATGGCCGGTCGAGGCCAAGGCGCAGACCGTCGCTGCGACCTCGGGCCAGAACACCGCCGGCAATGCCGTGCAGACCCAGCGCGTCGTCTGGACCGGCCGGGTGACTCCCGGCGTCACCGGCCTCAACCGCTTCCGGCTCTATTCGTCGAGCTACGCGAAGCTGTTCGTCGACGGCAAGGAAGTGCTCGAGAAATGGCGCCAGAACTGGAACCCCTGGTATCATAATTTCGACGTGCCGATGACCGCCGGAAAGCCCGCCGACATCCGCATCGAATGGGAACCGAACGCCGGCTACATCGCCTTGGTCCAGAACGACCCGCTCCCGGAGCCCGACCGCCACTCGATCAGCTTCGCGTCCGACGTCGGCAAGGCGGTCGACTATTATTACGTCGGCGCCGGCAATCTCGACGGCGTCATCTCCGGCTACCGCCAGCTGACCGGCAAGTCGGCGATGATGCCGAAATGGGCTTACGGTTTCTGGCAGAGCCGCCAGCGCTACAACACGCAGGACGAAGTCACCGGCGTCGTTGAGCAATACCGCAAGCTGAAGCTCCCGCTCGACAATATCGTGCAAGACTGGTTCTACTGGCCGGAGGACCAGTGGGGTTGCCAGTGCTTCGACACCAAGCGCTTCCCCAACGCGCAGGCGATGGTCGACAAGGTCCACGCCGACAATGCGCGGATCATGATTTCGGTGTGGGCGAAATTCTATCCGAACACCGCCAATTACAAGGAACTGGACGCCGTCGGCGGTATCCTCAAGGGCATGGACACGCCGCCTCCCGGCGCACCGACCGACGAAAAGTGGGTCCACGCGAACTACCGGGACTGGGTCGGCCGGGGCTACGCGAACGCCTTCTACGATCCCTACAACCCGCGCGCTCGCGACATCTTCTGGCGGCAGGTCCGCGACGGCCTTGCGAACAAGGGATTCGACGCTTGGTGGCTCGATTCCGACGAGCCGGACTTCCACTCCAACCTGTCGATCGAGGAGCGCATCCAGCGCATGGGCCCGACCTATGCCGGCCCGGCCGCGCAATATTTCAACACCTTCCCGTTGGTGCATGTCGACAATTTCGCCAAGCATCTGGTCGAATACAAACCCGACGTCCGCCCGTTCATCCTGACCCGCTCGGCGTTCGCCGGCATTCAGCGTGACAGCGCCGCCATCTGGTCGGGTGACGTCGCCTCCCGTTGGGAAAATCTCCGCGATCAGATCTCCGCGGGCGTTAACTTCTCGATGTCGGGCATTCCCAACTGGACGACCGACATCGGCGGCTTCGCGCTCGAGGACCGCTACACGAAGCAGGAAATCAAGCACGTCGCCGAATGGCGCGAGCTCAACCTGCGCTGGTTCCAATTCGGAGCCTTCTCGCCCTTGTTCCGAAGCCACGGCGAGACTCCCAAGCGCGAGATCTACGAGATCGCTCCGGCCGGTTCGCCGATGCGCCGGTCGATGGAATATTACGACAAGCTCCGCTACCGCCTGATGCCCTACATCTACACGCTTGGAGGTGACACCTTCCACAAGGACGGCACCATCATGCGCGGTCTGGCGATGGACTTCGCCGACGACCGCAAAGGCTGGAACGTCGACGACGAATATATGTTCGGCCCCGCCTTCCTGGTCGCTCCAGTCACGCAGTTCGGCGCGCGTAGCCGAAGCGTCTATCTGCCCGCGGGCGCGAGCTGGTACGACTTCTATACCGGCCGCTCGACGACGGGCGGCAAGCCAGTCAGCGCCGCGGCTCCATATGAACGCATGCCGCTGTTCGTCCGCGCTGGCTCCATCGTTCCGACCGGTCCGGCGGTGCAATCAACTGCGGATAAGACCGACGGCACGCTGACGCTCAACGTCTACACCGGCGCCGACGGAGGCTTCTCGCTCTACGAGGACGACGGCACCAGCCGCCAGTACCTCAACGGCGCCTTCTCCCGCATTCCGATCGCTTATGACGAGCAGACGAAGACGCTCGTCGTCGGCAAGCGCGAGGGCAGCTATCCCGGCATGGCCGCACAGCGCCGGATCAACGTCCGCTGGTACCGCGCCGGTCAGCCGCGCGCCTTCGCGGCCGACGCCAAGGCCGACACGAGCATCGTCTACACGGGCCAGTCGGTCAGCCTGAAGATGCGCTGATCCGATGCTTCCGCTAACCCGCCGATCGATCCTGGCCTCGGTGAGCGCACTGGCGTTCGCCCGGCCGCTGGCAGCGAATAACCCGACAGGCGATCGCGCAAAGGCGCGTCCGCTGCCGCTCGGCTCCGTGCGCCTGAAGCCGTCGATCTGGGCAACCGCGGTCGAGACCAACTGCGCCTATCTGCTGTCGCTGGATGCCGACCGGCTGCTCCACAACTTCCGCAAATATGCGGGGCTTGAGCCGAAGGCGGAAGTCTACGGCGGGTGGGAAGGCCTGGGGATCGCAGGCCACACGCTCGGCCATTACATGTCCGCGCTGTCGCTGATGTACCAGCAGACTGGCGACGACCGCGCGCGCTCGAGGCTACGCTACATTGTGTCCGAGTTTGCCCAGGTCCAGCGCGCCCGCGGCGACGGCTACATCGGCGGGACGACGGTTCAGCGTGGCGGTGAATGGCTCGACGGCAAGATCGTCTTCGAGGAAGTCCGCCGCAGCGACATCCGCACCAACCTGTTCGATCTCAATGGCGGCTGGGTGCCGCTCTACACCTGGCACAAGGTCCAGGCGGGCCTGATCGATGCGATCCGCCTGGGTGAAGTCGCCGAAGCAAAGCCCGTCCTCGTCGGCATGAGCGACTATCTCGCCGGAGTTCTCGACGCCATCTCCGACGAGCAGATGCAGCGACTGCTCGTCAGCGAACATGGCGGGCTGAACGAAACCTATGCCGATACCTACGCTCTGACCGGCAACACGCGCTACCTCAAGCTGGCGGAGCGGCTCCGCCACAGGGCGGTGCTCGATCCGCTGACCCGCGGCAAGGACGTGCTTCCCGGCCTCCACGCGAACATGCAGGTCCCAAAAGTCATCGGGCTTGCGCGCTTGTACGAACTGGCCGGCAATCCGGCCGATGCCGAGGCCGCCCGCTTCTTCCACTCGACCGTCACGCGCCACCACAGCTATGCGATCGGCGGCAACAGCGAGCGTGAATTTTTCGGCCCGCCGGACGAGCTTGCGTCGCGCCTGACCGACCGCACGTGCGAGCATTGCAACACCTACAACATGCTCAAGCTCACTCGCCATCTCTACAGCTGGGCACCGGACGCGAGCTGGTTCGACTATTACGAACGCGCGCATCTCAACCATGTCATGGCGGCGCAGGACCCGGCGAGCGGCCAGTTCGTCTATTACATGCCGCTCGCTTCCGGAGCGAAACGCAGCTTCTCGACCCATCACGACAATTTCTGGTGCTGCGTCGGGACCGGCATGGAAAGCCACGCCAAGCACGGCGATTCCATCTTCTGGGAAGACGGCCGCACGCTTTTCGTCAACCTGTTCATCCCCTCGACCCTCGACTGGAAACAGCGCGGGATGAAGCTCGACCTCGACACCGCATTCCCGTTCGGCGACACCGTGACACTCTCCGTCGGCAAGGCCCCCATCCGAGCGATGCCCATCGCTGTGCGCCTGCCGTCCTGGGCTCGCGAGCCCCGCTTGCGCCTCAACGGTAAGACTGCGCCCTTTGATCGTCGCGACGGCTATGCTGTCATTACCCGCCGCTGGCGCGCCGGAGACACGATCGAACTGACGCTGCCAATGCGCCTTGAGGCGGAAGCAATTCCCGGCGATCAGAATAATATCGCATTCACCCATGGCCCGGTCGTGCTCGCGGCCGACCTCGGTCCCGACACGCCGGTGTGGGACGGCCCTACTCCGGGTCTGTTAGGCAACGGCGGACTCAACTCCATTGCCCCCATCGACCCGCGCCAGCACTTCTTCAAGCTGCCCGCAGCGGGCGGCGCGCTGACGCTACGGCCCTTCTTCAACCAATATCATCGCCGCACCGCCGTCTATTTCCCGCGCTACACGCAGGCCAGCTGGGACGACGAGCTGCGTCGGCACCAGCTTGCCTTGGAGGAGAAAGCGATCCTCGATAGGCGCACCATCGACCTGCTCCAGCCCGGCGAGCTCGATCAGGAGCGCGCTCACGGCCTCGCGACCGATTTCAGCGAATTCTGGCAGTGGAATGGTCGCGGCGTCCGCCAGGCCTGGTGGGGCGCCGGCCATTTCGTCGAAGCTTCGATGGCCATTCGTCCGACCGCTTCCGCCCTGCACGTCCTCTACTGGGGCGAGGACGTGAACAAGGACTTCGTCATCTTGGTTGACGGCACCGAACTCGCCCACGAACGCCACAAGGCCGATCCGGTCAAAGGCTTCGTCGCGGTCGAATATCCGCTGTCGCCCACGCTTCTCTCCGGCAAATCGAGCATCCGGGTGCGGTTCGAAGCCCGCGGCTCCGACGCTGCTTTCTACGAGTTGCGCACCGTCTCCGCTGCGACTTCAGCACCCGTCCCTGCGGTGAGCTGACCATCTCCATCGAAAGTTGCCGAGTCCGGCTCATGTCGGGCGTGATAATGGCCCTCAGGACGCACTCCGCTTCAGGGACACGGCACTGATTGCACCCTCCCCGCAAGCAATGTCTTCTTCGGTTTTCGCTCCTGAAACACCGATACCCCCGAGCGGTTGCCCGTCCTGAGTGAATACCGCCGTGCCGCCACCTGCAGTCGCGATGCCGGGAAAGCTCGGATTGTTCCACTTGGCAGTGTCGGCGCTTGCCGAGCGGTAGGTCGCCGCCGACTTGCCCTTCCACATTGCAATGTCGCCCACGGCGGTCGAAACCCCGTCCATTCGCGCAAAGGTGAGCAGGCGCCCGCTGTCGTCATATACCGCAACGGCGACATTGAGCTTCCGCTCTTTCGCCCAGGCGATGCAGGTGTCCCGCATTCTCGCTGCCGTATCGAGCGTGAGCGCGGGCCGAAGCGTTTGCGCCGGCGCTGCTGCCGCGACCATCAGCGTCGCGAGTGCCAATATCCTCATACCTTGCCTCCCCTGTCCACATGCCGGATCAGCCGCGATATGGCAGGTCCGGCGGGCCAAAGATATTCTCTATACTGTCCTCGAACAGGTAGGAGAATGCGAAGGCGAGGGGCAGGCTCGGATCGTACTTCCCGTTCTCGATCGCATTGACGGCCTGACGCGACACACCGACCTTCTCGCCGAGCAGCGCCTGGCTCCAGCCGCGCTCGTTGCGCAGCTCGCGCACGCGGTTCTTCACGAGGAGGCGCTCAACGTTTTGAGAGCCACCAAGCGCCCCCTACGACCGATGCGCAGAGCACCTGCACAACCACCGTAGAGAGGCCACCGAGTGCGAAGATGGCCAAGGAGCCCCGATACCCAAACATCGAAAGGACGTATGCGTTACCGAGCCGAAGCATGATGAAGCTGAGAGCAATGCCCCAGATGCTAATGGCTATTACCGTGCCCCAATAGAACGAAATTTTGTAAGCCTCTCGGGAAACCTCATCCGTCAGCCGCCAGTCGACAAAAGCGAAGACCAGCAAGCCGAGCATGATCAGTGCGCCAAGGACTGCGCCCACCAGAGTGTTTGCACCGAAGATCCACCTGAGCGCCAGACCGGCGACCACGAAGACCGCGCCCCAACCCATCAACCTATAGCGCGCAGCTGTCATACCTCACCTCTCAATGTGTCAATAAAACATGACACGCGCCTAGTTTTTCAAAATGGCGCGCAGAGCTATGAATTAAGCGATCCCCTGCCCTTGGATGCGGATCACAGGCACGATGCTCCCATTCCCGTTCGCCGGCAGCATCAATCGCAGCGCATCGCCGTCGTGCCGGAACTGCACGGCACCGCCGCCGAGCAACTCAACCCGCTCGACACGTGCTCCGCCAAGCGCGTTACCGCCGAGCGACGTGACCGCAGTCTCCCGCTCCGGCCATTCCATGAAGAAGGCAAACAGGTCGCCGCCCTTCGCCGTGAAGCGGATGTCCTCGGCAACGAACGGCTTCGCTTCGCCCTCCGCCATCAGGCCGGTCGGAGGCTTGTTGGGCCCTTCGCCGAACCGCCGCCATGGCCGCGTCCCATAAACGGCCGGGCCATTGGCGGCGAACCACTCCGTAATACCGTCCAGTACTTTCTCTTCTTTATCGTCGATCGTCCCATCGCCCCGCACCGGGATGTTAAGCATCAGATTGCCGTTTTTCGAAATCACGTCTGCGAGCCGCTGGATCACGTCCTTAGGCTTCTTGTAGCCGTCACGCTCGTACAGCGGCCGGTCGTAATGCCAGTTGCCGATGCAGGTGTCGGTCTGCCACGGCACCGGCTGGATCCCCGCCGCATAACCACGCTCAACGTCGGCAACGATCGCTCGCTTCTGCAGCGGGTTGAGCAATTTGGCCGTGATTACGCCCTGGTTGCTTCCGTGCCATTCGACCTGGCGTCGGTAGAAATGATCGACCGTCGCGAGGCCCCGGGCGCCGAACGGCACGCCCGTGTCGTCGAAATAAACCATGTCCGGCTTGTACTTGTCGACCAACTCGTTCTGCCGCGCGACCCAGGTGTCGACAAAGCGCTGCAGCATCGCGTCAGCGGGGACGTTTTCGAGCCACAGGCCGTCGCGCTTTCCGTGCCAGTCGTTCATCGCCTGAGCGCTAGTGATCCCGGCAGGCGGGACATAGGTCGGACCGGTGTACAAATCCTGCGGATCGAGCCCTTCCCAGAACTTGCCTTTGCCGTGGTGCTTGCGGATCCAGTAAGCGTCGTAACGTCTGCCCTTCATCGGCCCTTCGGCGTCATATCCGTAAGCCGTTTGCCACCAATGCCAGGCATGGCTGCTATGGTTCGAGACGGCGAACTTCAGGTCGGTCTGGCGGACCAGCTTCTCCCACGTGCCGATGATGTCCTTGCCCGGCCCGACCCGGGTGGTGTTCCAGCCGTGGTGAGAGCTGTCGAACATGTCGAGATTGTCATGGTGATTGGCCATCGCCATGAAATATTTCGCGCCGGCTTTGCGATAGCGGCTCAGCAGATAGGCCGGGTCCCAATGCTCGGCCTTCCACCGGCCGATGATGTCGATGAACCCGGTTTTGCTGGGGTGCCCGTAGGTCTTGAGGTGATGCTCATAGGCCGTTTCGCCATGGTCCCAAGACTGCCTCCCCTGCATGTACATCATGCGCGCATACCAGTCGCCATGCTCAGGCTGGCATTGCGGGCCCCAGTGCGCCCAGATTCCGAACTTCGCGTCGCGAAACCAGTCCGGCGTCTGGTATTCGGCCGCGAGCTTTTCCCAGCTGGTCTCGCCGGCCGCTTGCGTGAGTGCGCGGGCCGATGCGCCCGCCGCGAGTCCGGCGGCGATGGCCGCTCGGCGCGTGATCTTCAGGCTCAGAACATCCTCCACAAGAAAAGACCCGGCTGTGCCATTGGCAAGCCGGGTCTATTCAGGTCGGACAATTAGAGCAACCGGATCAGCCGCCGGACTTCGCTTTCGCGACCGCGGCCAGGAAGTCCTTGGTCGTCAGGTTGATCAGAAGCCCGTTGGCATCCTTGCCGAAGCCGATGATCGGATAGCGGATCTTGCCCGTGCCAAAGGCCAAGATCGCGCTGTCGCCGTCGATCGACTCGACCTTGCCGAATGCGACGCCCTTGACATCGCGGACCACAGACCCGGGAACTACATCGGCAGCGCTCGCTGGCACCGGCTTCGACCTGGCCGCAGCTTTGGCCTTATCCTGTTTCACCGGCTGGGCACCGACCTTGCCGATCAGGCGGTTGTAGTTTTCATTCTCACCACGGGTACCGCTGGCAAAGGCCCCGGCATCGACGGTTCCGGGCGCAGGTCCGGCTCCTTGGCCGGGTGCCAGTTGTGCGGCGGCAGGATAAGCAAGTCCGGCGACGAGGGCGGCAGCCGCTAGAAAACGAAACTTGATCATCGCATCTCTCCCAGTCACACTGAAGAACGCGCCCGCGAACTTCTGCTCACCAAGCCTATTCCACTAGTTCAACAAGAGCAACGGCTTAGCTGCTGGCCTTCGACTTGGCGACGCGCGCGAGGAAGTCCTCGCGCGTCAGATTGATCAGCAGCCCATTGGCATCCTTGCCGAAGCCGATCAGTGGAAAGCGAATCTTGCCGCTATTGAATGCCAGAACGGCGCTGTCGCCGTCGATCTTTTCGACCCGGCCCAGAGCAACACCCTTGATATCGCGCACGGCCGCGCCCGGCACTACGTCGGCCGGGTTCGCCGGAACCGCACGAAGTTTCGCCGCGCGCTGCGCCTGCTCGGTCTTCACCGGATCCGCGCCGACTTTGCCGATTATGCGATTGTAGGCCGAATTCTCGTCGCGGCTGTTCGCAACCATGGCTGCACCGTTACCGGTGCCTGGAGCCGGCCCGCCGGGCGCGGCCTGTGCCGACGCCGGAGTGGCAGTTGCCGCAGCGGCGATCAAAGTGGCGGCCACCGCTATAAGACGAAAACTGATCATGATCTTCTTCTCTCCCCAAAAGCTCGTGACCTGCGCAAGGCGCGGCGCCAACTCGCTATTTTTTGCGAACAAATCAACTAGCACTTCGTAGCTGACTTCTACGTGAACCACTGCCCCTCAGCGTACATTCCCCCCTTGCACAAAAAGAAGGGCCGGACGTCGCCGCCCGGCCCAAGTTTGCTTGGAGAGGATGCCTGTCAAAAGGCCAGGCTCATATCGCAGCGCACAATTTATTGTGCAACTGCGAAATAGCTCCCGGTCAATTCTTCACCTCGCGTCCGCTTTGGCAAGAAGCCGTTCGATCCCCGCGACCGCCTCGGGCTCATCGAGATCGGGGGCGTGACCCACGCCCTGCACGGTGACCAGCTCCGCATCCGGATGCTCCGCCGCCATCCGGCGCGCGTTCTCCTCGCTCAGCAAATCGCTCAGTTCGCCGCGCACGATCAGCAGCGGTGCATGCGCAAGCGCTCGGAAATACGGCCAGGCGTCGATCGGCGGCGCTCCTGCCCCGGCGAGCACATTGTCTGCAGCCGCCATGTCATAGTCGAACAATATCTCGCCGTTCGCGCTGCGGCAGACCCGCTGCGCCATCTTGATCCAGTCGCTCTCGTCGTAGCGTGGGTGCATCGCCGCATTTCCGCGCGCGATATAGCGGGCAGCGGCGCGCCAGCTGTGAAACAGCGCCGGCTTCCCGACATAGGAACGGATCCGCTGGAGCCCCGTCTCCTCGAGCTCCGGGCCGACGTCGTTGAGCACCGCGGCGGCGATCCGCTGCTGCGCAATCGCGGCGATCGCCATCGTGACGAGTCCGCCGAGCGAGGTGCCTACGAACACCGCTTGCTCAACTCCCAGCACGTCCATCATCTGCATTATGTCGCCCGCATAGGTCGGAGGCGCATAGCGGACGGGCAGAGGGTCATAGTCGCTGAGCCCGCGCCCCCGGAAATCCGGCACGATCAGTCGCCAGTCGCCCGCGAACCGCTCAGCGAGATCGCCAAAGTCGCGAGCGTTGCGGGTCAGTCCGTGAAGGCAGATCAGCGGCGGCCGGTCACCGCTTCCCGCATAATCCCGATAGTGGAGCCGCAGGCCGTCCCTGCTCGTCCAGTAGCGATCTTCCCACCCCTGCTTCGACATGACCGGCTCCCGAAATCGAAGCGGGCGCTAGCGGAACCGGCGGCGATGCTCCACCTTTAGCCAATGATGACCGCCTACCGCGCTGACCCCCGCATCCTCGAGCTCGGCGGTAATTTTTACGATTCCGTCAGGCCGGCGGACTTCCCGCGATGCACGCCGCGCTTTTTCAACCACCACTGGGCCGATCGGATCGGCCTCGGCGGCCTCAACGAAGCGCAGCAGGCCGCGTATTTCTGCCGCTTCGCGCCATTGCCCGACAACCTGCCGGAGCCGCTGGCGCTGCGCTATCACGGCCACCAGTTCCGCGTGTACAACCCGGACATCGGCGACGGCCGCGGCTTCCTGTTCGCTCAGATGCGCGACGACCGCGGCCGCCTGCTCGACTTCGGAACCAAGGGTTCGGGGACGACGCCCTACAGCCGCACCGCCGACGGCCGCCTGACCCTCAAGGGCGCGGTCCGCGAAATCCTCGCCACCGAAATGCTCGAAGCGCTGGGCGTCAACACGTCGAAGACCTTCGCGGTATTCGAAACCGGCGAACAGCTGATGCGCGGCGACGAGCCCTCCCCCACCCGCTCGGCCGTCCTCACCCGCCTCGGCCACGGCCACATCCGCATCGGCACTTTCCAGCGCCTGGCTTACTTCCAGGAGCGCGACAACATCGCGAAGCTCACCCGCTACTGCCTCGAGCACCTCTACGCCGAGCAACCCTCGTCGTCGGACGGTGAAAGCGCCGAACGCCTCCTCGCCCTCGTCGCTGGCGCGACTGCAGGCCTAGCTGCCTCCTACCTCGCCGCCGGCTTCGTCCATGGCGTGCTTAACAGCGATAATATCGCGATCACCGGCGAGAGCTTCGACTACGGCCCCTGGCGGTTCTCACCCGACTGGGACCCGGAGTTCACGGCGGCCTATTTCGATCACTACGGACTGTACGCATTCGGCCGTCAGCCCGAAGCGATCCAGTGGGACTTGGCCCAGCTCGCAGGCGCACTCACGCTGGTCAACGACAGCCCCGCAATCGTCGAGACAGTCGACCGATGGGGCGACCGCTTCGAAGATGCGCTGGTGACCTCCCTCCGCGCACGCCTCGGGGTGGTGCCGCGCGAGCACGACGAGGACCGCAAGCTTGTCGCCGCGATCATCCGCTGCCTCCAAACCCAAGAAGTTCAGATCGACCGCTTCTTCTTCGACTGGCGCGGCGGTCGCGATCCTGGAGCCGAGCGCTACGGCTCCGACGCGTTCCGTGACCTCGCCGCGCAGCTTGAAGGGCGACAACGCCCGCCCACCCACGCTTACTGGTCCGACGCCGATCCCTGCTCGATGCATATCGAAGAGGTCGAGGCGATCTGGTCCGCAATTGCCGAGCGCGACGACTGGTCGCCGCTTCACGACAAGGTGGCCGCGATCCGCCGGATGGGCGAAGCGATGGCGGACCTGCTCCCCGAGCCAGCTTGACCGCGCACCGGCCGCGTGGTGGTGAGAGCCGATGCCCAGCCCGCTGATTTCGACCGATCCCGCAACCGGTGCCGAATTGTGGCGCGGCGAAACCGGCGATGCCGCGGCCGAAGTCGCCGCCGCGCGCAAGGCGTTCCCGGCCTGGGCGGCGCACAGTTTCTCCTACCGCGCCGAGGCGCTGCGCCGCTTCGCCAACGCCGTCCGCGCCCGCCAGCAGGACTTCGCCGAACTGATTGCCCGCGAAACCGGCAAGCCCTATTGGGAAGCCCGCACCGAGGTCGCGGCGGTCGTCAACAAGGTCGACATTTCGATCAACGCCCACGCCGAACGCACTCCGCAGCGTAAGCTCGAGGTGGCGCTCGGCAACAAGGTCGCCGTTCGCCACAAGCCGCATGGCGTGCTTGCCGTGCTCGGGCCCTACAACTTCCCGGCGCACCTGCCGAACGGGCACATCGTCCCTGCCCTGCTTGCCGGTAACACCGTGGTGTTCAAGCCATCGGAAAAGACCCCCGCGTCCGGCGCGATGCTCATCGACTGCATGCACGAAGCCGGCATTCCCAAGGGCGCCGTCCGGCTGCTGATCGGCGGTCCCGACGAGGGCCGCGCGCTCGCCGCCGAGCCCGACATCGACGGACTATTGTTCACTGGTTCGGCCCGCGCCGGCATGTCGCTCCATCGTGCCTTCGCCGACATGCCGCACAAGATTCTCGCGCTCGAGCTTGGCGGCAATAACCCGCTGGTCGTGTGGCACCCGAAGGATTTGCCCGCCGCCGCCACAATCGCCATCCAGTCCGCCTATCTTTCAGCCGGCCAGCGCTGCACCGCCGCCCGCCGCCTGATCGTCGAGGACGGCAAGCACGAGCCCCTGATCGAGGAGATCCAGCGCCTGATCGGCCGCATCATCGTCGACCATCCCTTCGCCGATCCGCAGCCGTTCATGGGCCCGGTCATCGACATCGCCGCCGCCGATCATCTTCAGGAGCAATGGCTCGAGCTGATGATGAAGGGCGGCAAGCCACTCAACCGCCTCGACCGTCCGTTCGAGGAGCGGCCCTATCTGACGCCCGCGCTGATCGACGTCACCGACATCAAGGACCGCCCCGACGAGGAAATGTTCGGCCCGGTGCTCCAGGTCGTCCGCGTGCCCGACTTCGAAACCGCGATCGCCGAGGCCAACAACACCCGCTACGGCCTCGCCGCCAGCCTGGTCGGCGGCACCCCCAAGCAGTTCGAGACCTTCTGGTCGCGAGTCCGCGCCGGCGTCATCAACTGGAACAAGCCGACGAACGGCGCCCCCTCGAACGCCCCCTTTGGAGGCGTCGGCCTTTCCGGCAACCACCGCCCGAGCGCCTTCTACGCCGCCGATTATAGCGCCTATCCGGTCACCAGCAGCGAAGCCGAAGTCGCCCGTGCCGCCATCGGCGAAGGCCTGCGCGATCCGAACACTTGATCGAGGACCAAAGCGTCAGATCTTGATGACCCAGTTCCGACGCCACAGGTAGGCGACACAAAGCCAGATAAAGGCGATGAAAAGCGTCACCGGAACCAACGCCGCGAATTCGGGCGTCAGAAGTGCGCGTGCCTCGCGATAGGGCTGGAGGAACAGGTCCCAGCCGAGCATGCCGCCGGCGATGTCGTGCAGGACGTAGGCGGCGATCGCATTCACTCCGAACGGCAACAGGATGACGGCAACGATCTTCCGCCAACCGGCGATCGCCCGGCCGTCATCAAAAGCCAGATGCAGACCGGCAAGCAGCAACGTCGTGATTCCACAGCTCACAAGCACGAAGCTGCTCGACCAGATGTCCTTCACGACGGGGAACAGCAGCGACCACAGGCACCCGGCCACCAGCATCGCCAGTCCGCCGACAGCCAACGTCCGCAACGACGCCGGCTGCCGGCGTTGCAGGAATTCACCGATCGCAACCCCGATCAAACCGTGGGCGACCGCCGGCAAGGTGCCGAGCAAGCCTTCCGGATCATAGCCGTCCGGTCCCTTCACATAGACGTGGCTGCCAAGGAGCACGCGATCGACCGAGGCGACGAAGTTGTGCCCGCGCACCCATATATCGTTCGGCATGCCGTCAAGCGACGGGATCAGGCACAAGGGCCAATATAACAGAAGCGTCGCAGCAATGATCAGCAGCCGCGTCCTCGGTCCGCACAGCAGGAACAGGAACGCGCATGCGCCATACACCAGCCCGATGCGTTGAAGCACCCCGAACAGCCGCCACGTCGTCGCGCTGAAATCCGAGAACCACCAGAGGTTGGACAGCACGAAGCCAAGCAGGATCAACCGCAAGCTGCGCCAGACGATGCGCTTTGCCTCGCCCGCCGCAAGGCCCGCGGCCGCGCGATCCCCCAACGAGAGCGGCACCGACACTCCAACCATCATCAGGAACGCCGGAAACACCCAGTCCGCAAGCGTCAGACCCGCCCACGATGAATGCAGCAGCGTCGGATAAACCGGGCCCTGAGACTCCATCCCCGCCATCTCATTGACCAGGATCATGCCCGCGACAGCCAGCCCGCGCAGCAGGTCAAGCGAGACCAGCCGCTGACCTTTCGCATCCGCAACAGGCTTTGGACGCAGGTCAGTTCGTTGCGAGGCCATAGGGCGAACTTACCGGCCCGGCGAACGTCTGCAATGGGTCGAACGCTAACGTTCGTTAAATTCGCAACTGACTTCCAAGCTCGATCACTCGGTTCGTCGGCAGCTTGAAGGACTCCATGGCGCTTTCGGAGCTCTTCATCATCCATACGAACAGCCGCTCGCGCCACAAAGCCATGCCCGCGGCTTCCTTGACGGCAATCAGCTTCTGACGGCCCAGGAAGAAGCTGGTGCTCATCATGTCGAACCCGCCGCCACAGGCCTTGATGCGCATCAAGTCGGCGGGCACGTCGACATCGTCAATGAAGCCGTAGTGAAGGATTACGCGGTAGAACCCCTCTGCCGCCTCATGCACCTCGAGCCGCTTCTCGGCCGGCACGTGCGGCACGTCCTCAACCTTGACGTTGAGGATCAGTACCCGCTCGTGAAGCACCTGATTATGCTTGAGGTTGTGGAGCAAAGCGGAGGGCACCGCGTCGGCCGAAGTCGACAGGAACACCGCCGTCCCCCGGGCGCGGTGAACGTTGGCCGTTGATTTGATGAACACTGCAAGCGGCACGGCGTCCGCCTCCAGGCTGTTGCGCATCAGTGCCCGGCCTCGCGCCCAGGTGGTGAGCACCGTGAAGATGATCGCCGCGATCAACAGCGGGAACCAGCCGCCGTCCATCACCTTGGTGATGTTCGAGGCGAAGAACATCCCGTCGACCAAGGCGAACAGCCCGAGGACCAGCGCCGAGAGAATGAGGTTCCACTTCCAAACTCGGACGATCAGTACGGACAGCATCAGTGTGGTGATGATCATCGTGCCGCTGACCGAAATTCCGTAGGCGGATGCAAGCTTGGTCGACTCGCGGAACCCGAGGACGAGCAAAACGACCATCACCAGCAGCGCCCAATTGACTGCCGGGATATAGATTTGGCCGGCCGCCCTTGCGCTGGTGTGCTTGGTCGCAAGTCGCGGCAGGAACCCGAGCTGGACCGCTTGGTGGGTGACCGAGAAGGCGCCGGAGATCACCGCCTGGCTGGCGATGATGGTGGCGGCGGTGGCGATGACTACAAGCGGCAGCCGCGCCCACTCCGGTGCCATAAGATAGAATGGGTTTTCGACAGCCGCGGGGTTCCCGATCAGCAGCGCCCCTTGCCCGAAATAGTTGAGGATCAGGCAGGGATAGACCAAAGTCAGCCAGGACAGACCGATCGCCTTGCGGCCGAAATGGCCCATGTCGGCATAGAGCGTTTCCGCTCCCGTCACGGCCAGGAACACCGAGCCCATCGCAAGAAAGGCGGTGCGCGGGTCATAGATGAAGAAGCGAACGGCCCACGTTGGGCTGAGCGCGCCCATGATTCCGGGCTGCTGCACGATATTCGCGATGCCGAGCGCCGCGAGCGCCGCGAAATAAACCAGCACGATCGGTCCGAAAAATGTCCCGACGCGCGCGGTGCCATGCGACTGCACCAGGAAAAGGCCGATCAGGATGAGAATCGCGACGGGGATCACCAGCGGCTCCAGGCCGGGGTTGATGACCATCAGTCCTTCGACGGCGGAAAGCACGGAGATTGCCGGAGTAATGATCGCATCGCCGTAGAAGAGGGCCGCGGCGAGCACGCCGAGCATCACCAGTCCGGCAGTCCACTTCCTCTCGCCGAGCGTGCGTGAGATGAGCGACAGAAGCGAGAAGGATCCACCCTCACCCTTGTTGTCCGCCCGCATCGCGATCAACACATATTTCAGCGTGACCACCAGCATCAGCGACCAGAACACCAGGCTGAGCACGCCGAAGATGTGGAGCCTGTCGACCGCAAGCGGGTGCGGCCCGATGAAGCTTTCCTTCATCGCGTAAAGGGGCGACGTTCCGATGTCGCCGAAGACGACGCCGACGGCGCCGATCATCAGCGCGGGAAGGGAATGTGAATGCGGCTCGCTCGGCTGCGCTTCGGGGGCAAGTGCTTGTGTGGCCATTGCCTGCACTGGTCTTTAGCGGCGTAAAGTTTCCATGTGGATTCTTCATGATCGGGCTTCAGAAGCTCCCAAGCGTCTCGACGAACCCGGACGGGAGGCGCAATTAATGCCCATGCCTCGATACGATCATGCAACGACTGGATTCGGACTGCTCGGCTATGCGCTGGGATTGCTGTTCGTGGCCGGTTCGATCCTTATCGGCCTGGTGCTTGCGCCACGCTGGGGGAGCTCGGCGGTCGACCTGCTCTTCCTTCCGGCCGTGCTTGCGACGGCGGTTCTGGCCGGACTCAGGCCAGCTTTGCTGGCAGCGCTCACCTCGGCACTTTCATACAATTACTTCTTTACAGCACCGCGCCTGACTTTCCGCATCCACAGCCCGAACGACGTCGTTACAATGGTCGTGCTGTTTGCGGTTGCCGTGGTCGTCAGTCAGCTGGCCGCCTCAATCCGCACGCAGGCTCGCCTCGCGCAAAGCCATGCGGCGCGCAACGCCACTATTGCCGGTCTCGCGCGCCAATTGCTCAGCTGCACCTCGGAGCAGGAGATTGCGGCGATCGTCACGCGCGAGCTCGCCAGCATCTTCGGCTGCAACACCCTGCTCCTGTCCGGCAGGCCCGAACCGGTCATCCGGGCGAGCACGCCTCCTTGCCAGCTCGCGCCCAATGACATCGCTGTCGCGGCACATGTCCTTGAAAGTGGCAAGGCAAGCGGACGCGGAATCGCCAGGACCGTGCTCACCGAATGGCAATTTCATCCGGTCGCGAGCGCGAACGAAGTGCTCGCCGCCATCGGTCTTGCCCATGACAACGGCGTGCCGCCGGTCCGCCCGGATCAAATGCAATTGCTCGAAAATCTTCTTGATCAGGTCGCACTCGCGCTGGAGCGGAGCCGCCTGGAGGCCGATGCCCGCGAGTTCGAACGCGTGCGCGAGCGGGACCGCCTGCGCTCGGCGCTGCTTGCATCAATCGGCGAGGAACTGCAGCCTTCGGTGGCCGCCATCAGCGGGGCGGCGGACGAGCTTCGGCGGGGCGACGACGCCGAAGACAGGCCGCTCGCGTCGAGCATCCGTTCGGAGGCCGCGAAGCTTCAACGCTATCTGGCCAATATGATCACTCTGGGGATGGATCGCAGCGAAGGCCCGCTGCGGTTCGGCGACGTCGAACTCGATCTGTTCCAGCGAAGTGTCGCGCTGCACGGCGAGCCGGTCCACCTGACGCCCAAGGAGTTCGCGCTGTTCGCCGAACTCGCCAAGCACCCCGGCCGCGTGCTCACGCACGCCCATTTGATCCGCACCGTGTGGGGGCCGGCGCAGGAAGGGCAGACGGAATATCTCCGTGTCGCGATTCGCGCACTGCGACAGAAACTCGAATTGAATGCCGCCGAGCCGCGGTTGATCGTCAACGAACCCGCGGTCGGCTACAAACTAGCAGTCGGATGAATGTCGGGAATGGGTCGACTTCAGAGATTGCTGGGCCGACTGACCGAATGGCGGGTCCCGTTCGTGGAGCAGCCGCCGCCCGCACCGAAGCACGGGCGGCGCCCCCCTCCTACCCGCGCATTTCGGGCAAATAATTGTCGTCGATCAGGTCGCTGAACTTGGTGATCGAGCCTTCGAACGACAGGCGCACAATCCCGGTGGGACCATGGCGCTGCTTGGCG
>JBDSMG010000071.1:0-21597 GCA_039915925.1 Sphingomicrobium sp. | reverse complement strand
GCGCCGGTCGTCACCGAGCCGGGCAAGGCCATTCGCGCGCTCAAATGGACCGTCGAACAGATGGAGGAGCGCTATCGCATGATGGCCAACCTCGGCGTCCGCGCGCTCGCCAGCTACAATGCCAAGGTACGCGAAGCCAAGGCCAAGGGCACGCAGCTCGGACGCCGAGTCCAGACCGGCTACAATGCCGAGACCGGCCAGCCGATCTACGAGACCGAGGCGCTCGACTATGACGTCTTGCCTCAGATCGTGGTCGTCGTGGACGAACTTGCCGATTTGATGATGACCGCCGGCAAGGAGGTCGAGTTCCTGATCCAGCGCCTCGCCCAGAAGGCGCGCGCGGCCGGCATCCACCTGATCATGGCGACGCAGCGCCCGTCGGTCGACGTCATCACCGGCGTGATCAAGGCGAACCTGCCCACCCGCATCAGCTTCCAGGTGACCAGTAAAATCGACAGCCGCACGATCCTCGGGGAGCAAGGCGCCGAACAGCTGCTTGGCAAGGGCGACATGCTCTACATGCCGGGCGGCAAGCAGATCCTGCGCGTCCACGGCCCCTTCGTCAGCGACGAGGAAGTGCGTCTCGTTGCCGAGCATTGGCGCAAGCAGGGCGTGCCCGACTATATCCAGGCGGTTACCGAGGAGCCGGAGGACGGCGGCTATCTGTTCGACGGCCAACCGACCGCCGACGACGACGCCGAGACTCAGATGTATCGCAAGGCCGTGCAGATCGTCGCGGAAAGCCAGAAGGCCTCGACCTCCTACCTCCAGCGCCAGCTCCGCGTCGGCTACAACAGCGCGGCGCGCCTGATCGAGCGCATGGAGAAAGAGGGCAAGGTCGGGCAGCCCGACCATGTCGGCCGCCGCGAAGTCCTGATCGACCCCGACGGTCACCCAATCTGAGCAATCCCAAGCTGAATGCGGAGGAACCGGGGAGTTCAGAGGGCATTCAACGGCTGTTCTCTAGGCCGCGCCTAAACAATCCAGGAGTATGACATGACAATTGCGACCCAATTCGCGCGTGCGCTTGCGCCGCTTGCGATCGTCGCTGCCGCGGTGCCGGTTGGCGCTGCATCGGACAGCGCGGCGGACCTGGCGAAGGTCAACGCGCATCTTCGGGCGGTCGATTCCATGAGCGCGAATTTCGTCCAGACGGACGGCCGCGGGCGTTCGGCGGCCGGCACGCTGCAGCTCAAGCGGCCGGGTCGGATCCGGTTTCAGTACGGCAGCGGCGACTTGCTGCTGGTCGGCGACGGCAGCCGGCTCTGGTTCGTCGACTATACCGTCGGTCAGAAAACGGGCTGGGCAATCAACAAAACCCCGCTCGGGCTGTTGCTCGAGGACAATCCCGATGTGAAGAGGTTCGCGAGAATTCAGGCGAGCAACGACCCGCGCATCGTCGTCGTGCGCGCCAGCCGCCAGCCCTATGGCACGCTGATCCTCGCCTTCCTGCGCTCTCCATCGGCACCTGGCGGCCTGCAGCTTTATGGCTGGACCGCCATCGACGCGCAGAACAAGCGCACGCGCGTGACCTTGTCGAACGTCCGCTACAATGTCGCGGTGCCGGCCAGCGCGTTCACCTTCGCGGAACCGAAAAAGAAGGCATGAAAAGGGTAGCGATCCGCAACTTGTTCATCACCCCGTCAGCCACCCGGATGTAGTTACAAGCGTGATCCGGATTGCCTGGGGTTTCCCCCTGTTACCCAGGGCGCACTGGATCACCTTGCGTGACGAACGCTTGGTCGGCCCTCGCTCCATGCCCCCGGAGCGGGGGCCATTTTTGTCCCGCTGGCCGGATGGTGGCGCGGAGAGGCTGTGCGAGCTAGAGGAAGGCCGTGGGCAACAGGATCAAGATCGTCTCGTGGAACATCAACTCGGTTCGGGCGCGGGCTGAGCTGGTCGAGCGCCTGCTTCGCGACGAACAGCCGGACATATTGTGCCTGCAGGAAACCAAGGCCACCAACGACGTCTTCCCCGCGGCCATGTTCCGCAAGCGCGGCTATGTGCATCAACATCTCAACGGCCAGAAGATGCATCATGGCGTCGCGATCATAAGCCGTCTGCCGCTGCACGATCCGGGCAGCCATGACTGGCAGGACAATGGCGAAGCGCGGCACGTCGGCGCCCGGCTCGACTGCGGGATCCGCTTGGAGAACGTCTACGTGCCGGCGGGAGGCGACGTCCCCGACCGAACGGTCAACGTCAAATTCGGCCAGAAGCTCGACTTCATCGAACGCATGACCCGCTGGTCGGAAAAGTTGCGCGAGCCGACTTTGATCGTCGGCGACTTCAATGTCGCCCCACTGGAATGCGACGTCTGGAGTCACAAGGCGCTCATAAACGTTGTCAGCCACACGCCCGTCGAGATCGATGCGTTGAGCCGCATGCAGAATGCGCACGACTGGATCGATATCGGCCGCGCCTTTGTGCCGGCGCCGGAGCGCTGTTTCACCTGGTGGAGCTACCGTTCTCCGGACTGGACGAAGAACGACCGCGGCCGCCGACTCGACCATATGTGGGCGTCGCCGCAGCTGAGGGGCGCAATCACGTCGCACCGCGTGCTCGAACCGTGCAGAGCGTGGACGCGCCCGTCCGACCATGTGCCGCTCATCTGCGAGATCGACGTTTGAGCGGACGCGCGGTCGAACACGCGATCGCTGCCGTGCGGGCCGGGCGGCCGGTGCGCATCGAGGATTCGGTCTTTATTCCGGTCGAGACCACAACGGCGGCCCTGCTCGCAACTGCTGACCCGGATGGGAAGGCGACATTGCTCCTGAGCGGGGCGCGGGCGACTGCGCTATCGCTGGCCAACGACATCAACGCAGCTGACGTCAGCCTGCCGGTGGCGATCGCGCGGACGGACTGGCTGGATGCGGAGACCGCCTTGGCGCTTGCCGATCCGGGCCGCGACGTCGAACGCGGGCTTTCGGGCCCGCTCAAGGCGCTGCCGCTCGACCGTCCCGCGGAAGCGCAGGCCGCTCTCACTCTTGCGCGTCTCGCCGGCCTGCTGCCTGCCTTGTGGATGGTCAGCGGGGCGGAAGCGACCGCAAGGGTGAGCGTCGAAGAGATCACGAGCGCGCCTTCCGGCGTCATGATTGTCGCCCGGGCGCGCCTGCCGCTCGAGGCCCTGCCTTTGACCCAGATCGTGGTCTTCCGTGCGGTGGGTGATGGGCAGGAGCATGTGGCCCTGGTGATCGGGGCCTTCGAAGGACAGCCACCGCTTGTCAGGCTGCACAGCGAATGCCTGACCGGCGACGTGTTCGGCTCGCTCAAGTGCGACTGCGGCCCCCAGTTGCACGAAGCGTTGCGCCTGATCGGCGCTGCGGGGGGCGGAATTCTGCTCTACCTTCGTCAGGAGGGCCGCGGCGTTGGCATCGCCAACAAGATCCGCGCCTATGCGTTGCAGGATCGCGGGCTAGACACAGTCGATGCAAATCGCCGCTTGGGATTCGCCGACGACGAACGCGGCTATGCCCCGGCCGCGGCGATGCTCTGCGCCCTCGGAGCGGATCGGGTGCGCCTGCTGACCAACAATCCAGGCAAAGTCGCGGGACTCGAGGCCGCCGGCATCGCGGTCGTCGAGCGGGTTGCTCATCATATGCCGGTTAACCCGCACAATGCCGATTATCTCGCGACCAAGCGCAAGAAGAGCGGGCACCTAGCCTGATACAAGCAAGCTCCGCACCTCGTCGAAGCTGTGCGCGACCTCTTGAACGCCAAGTCCGCGAAGCCGCTGGTCGTGGCCGTCGTCACAGTGGCGGCCCGCGGCAAGGCCGATCACCCGTGCTCCCGAGGCCAGCGCGCCGGTTGCTCCGACTTCCGAATCCTCGATGATCAGGCAGCGCTCGATCGGAACGCCGAGCTGAGCGGCCGCGTGGAGGTAGATGTCCGGCGCCGGCTTGCCCCGCGCGACATGTTCGCTCCCGCTATAGACGTGATCTCCGAAGTCTTCCCTCAGGCCGAGATGATCCAGGTGCGTTCGGATCCAGTGGCTGCTGCTCGACGAAGCGACCGCCTTGGGAAGATCCGGGGCAAGCGCGCGCACGAACTCGATCGCTCCAGCCACGGCCGCAACCCCTTCACTCAGCGCACGCTCGCTCTCCACCTTGCGGAAGCCGTGAAACTCCTCCGGCAACGGCCGGCCGATGTGGCGTTCGACCGCGCCGAGAAAGTCGTTGCCGCTCAAGCCGGTGAAATGGCGGAGCGCATGCTCGACCGTGGTTGGATGCCCAAGTTCGGTAAGGAGGCGCGCGAGATGCCGATTGCCCTCATATTCGCTTTCGAGGAGCACGCCGTCGAAATCGAAGATCAGCGCGTCGGGCATCATTCTTCGAATAGGGCCGTTCCGACCCGCACGACCGTCGCTCCAAGCATTACCGCTACCCGGAAATCCTGTGACATTCCAATGCTCAAGCCGGTGACGTCATGCCGTCGCGCAACCTTGGCCAAAAGCGCGAAATAGGGTGCGGGCTCGACGCCCAGAGGTGGGATCGCCATCAGTCCGGCGAGGGGCAGCGGCGAGGCGCGGACGGCCTCCACCAGTTCGCCGACCTCAGCGAGCGCACACCCGCCCTTCTGCTCTTCCTCGCCGACATTCACCTGCACATAGACGGCAGGGAAGCGCCCGGCCTTAGTCGCTTCCATCGCGAGAGCGTCGAGCAAAGACCGCCGGTCGACCGAGTGGATGACGTCGAACAGGCGCACCGCCTCGCCCGCCTTGTTCGATTGCAACCGCCCGATGCAATGGAGGCGGATGTCGGCGTGCTTGGCGAGCAGGGCGGGCCATTTGGCCAGCGTCTCCTGCACGCGGCTCTCGCCGAAGGCGCGCTGGCCGGCGGCAATCAGCGGCTCGATCTCGTCGGCCGATCGAGTCTTGCTCACCGCGACCAGCGTCACCTCGGCAGGCTCACCGCGCGCGATCCTGGCGGCGGCGGCGATCTCTTCGTGAATGCGCTGGAGGCGGCTGGCGGAGTCGCTCATCGCGGGCGCTATAGGAAGGCCGGCGCGAACCCGCCAGATACCAAGCTCAAATCAGAAGTTTAGAACTTAAACGCGGTCCCGACGTAGACGGCCTGGCTGTCGCGGCGGTCGTCGCGGATCGCGAAGCGGTCGCGGTCGATGCGGTAGCGGACGCCGCCCGTCACGGCGATGCGGCGGCTCAGGTCATAGGACCCGCCGAGGTCGAGCGAATAATTGTCGGCCTTGCGAAGCGCAGCAAGCGCCTTGCCGTCGTCGCGGTCGGCCGCCACTGCAACGCGGCCAGTGAAGCGCTTGAGTGAATAGCTGATTCCGACTGTGGCGCTTTCACGCCCGCCGAGCGCCGGACTCGCGTCGCGCACCTTGGCGACATCGCCGGCAACCGCAAAGCGCCGCCAGCCGACGCCGACCCCGAGATTATAACTGACCGGGGTAAGCGCGCTGATCGCCGCGACCGGTGCCGCGCCGCTTGCCAGGCGAGTTTGAGCACGAGGACTGACGGGCGCGCGTATCGCGATTCGCACCTGCGAGGGGCGAGTCGAAGCGGCCGAAGGCGTGAACTTGAACTGGTTCAGCGATGCTCCGCGGCCGGCGAAGGCAGCAGCCAGGCGCGGGTCGGCATTGGCTGGCGTAAAACTGCTAACCGGATCGAAACTAAGGGAAATTGCCGGAGCACGACGCTTCGCGGGAGCGGCAAAAGCAGGCGTAAACAAAAGACCCGCCGCGGCAACTACCGCGAGCGCTCCAGTCCCCCTCCATTTGCGGATTGAACGCAAACCAAAACTCCCTGTCCGAAGTAGATATAGAACCGCGAGGGTGAAGGTTCCATTGCCGGAATCGATTCATTCCGGCGTTGTGACGAATCCATCACATACGGGATCCCAAGCGAGACGCTTGCGGCGGCTAGTTCAGCTTCTATAACGCCGGTGCGCTCGATTGAGACCTTTTGTAAGGAAGATTTGATGGCCCGCCTTTCGACCACCGCAGCTCTGGCTGTCGTCCTCACACTCGGCAGCACGGGCTGCGCGCGCAATCGCGATCTTCCAAGCCAGCTGGCGCCGAGCCGAGTCACCACCATTGGCGTGAATTCCTACCTGTGGCGCGCCGCACTCGACACCGTGTCCTTCGCTCCGCTGCTTCAGGCTGATGCCAATACGGGCGTCATCATCACCGACTGGTTCACCAATCCGAAGGCACCGGGCGAGCGCGTGAAGCTCACCGTCACGGTGCTCGACCAGGATCTTCGCGCGGATGCGCTGCGCGTGGCGGGAGCGCGCCAGGTCAACCAGAACGGCGCGTGGGTCGACACCACGGTGTCCGGGGCGACGGTCCAGAAGCTCGAGGACATCATCCTCACCCGCGCCCGCGACATCCGCCGGACCAGCGTTCGAGGATAGTCATGTCGAGCCGCTTCGACCCGGCGGCGGCCGACCAGCGCTGGCAACAGAAGTGGGCCGAGCAGAACTGCTTCGCCGCCGATAGCGCGTCGCCCAAGCCGAAGACTTATGTGCTTGAGATGTTCCCCTATCCGTCGGGGCGCATCCACATGGGCCATGTCCGCAACTACACCATGGGCGACGTCATCGCCCGCTACCGCCGGATGCAGGGGTTCGAAGTGCTTCACCCGATGGGCTGGGACGCGTTCGGAATGCCGGCGGAAAATGCAGCGATGGAGCGCAAGGTGCATCCGGGCGACTGGACCTGGTCCAACATCGCAACGATGCGCGACCAGCTCAAGCGGTTGGGCTTCGCGCTCGACTGGAGCCGCGAGCTCGCGACTTGTGACCCGGCCTATTACGGACATGAGCAGGCGCTCTTCCTCGACCTGTTCGAAGCCGGTCTCGTCTATCGCAAGGAGAGCGAGGTCAATTGGGACCCGGTCGACATGACCGTGCTCGCCAATGAACAGGTGATCGACGGTCGCGGATGGCGGTCGGGCGCGGTGGTCGAGCGGCGCAAGCTCAGCCAATGGTTCCTGAAGATCACCGACTTCGCCGAGGAGCTTCTCGACGGCCTCGGTTCGCTCGATCAATGGCCCGACAAGGTTCGCCTCATGCAGGAAAACTGGATCGGCAAGAGCCGCGGGCTGCAGTTCCGCTTCCGCCTGGCCGAGCCGGTCGGCGGCACAAGCGAGATCGAAGTGTTCACCACTCGGCCCGACACGATCTTCGGCGCCAGCTTTGTCGCGATCGCTGCCGGACACCCCATCGCGGAGGCTCTGGCCGCCAGGAACGAAGAGCTCGCCGCCTTCATCGCCGAATGCCGCGCAGGCGGAACGAGCGCGGCGGAGATCGAAACGGCGGAGAAGAAGGGATTCCGCACTACCCTCGAGGTCGTCCATCCGCTCAATCCCGACTGGCGGCTTCCGGTCTACGTCGCAAACTTCGTGCTGATGGAGTACGGCACCGGCGCGATATTCGGCGTGCCCGGCCATGATCAACGCGACTTTGAATTTGCGACGCGTTATCAGCTACCGATCCGCCGTGTTGTCGCGAGCTCTGAAGAGAAGGCAAGCGCAGCGATTGGCGATGCCGCAGAGCCGATGCATGGCGTTGCCGTAAATTCGAGCTTCCTCGATGGCCTTCCGACGGAGGAAGCCTCCGCGGAAATTATCCGCCGTGCGGAAGCCGGCGGCTGGGGCAGGGGCACGACCCAATATCGCCTCCGTGACTGGGGCGTGTCGCGCCAGCGCTACTGGGGCACGCCGATCCCGATCGTTCACTGCGACGGTTGCGGTCCAGTGCCGGTGCCGCGCGATCAGCTTCCGGTCGTGCTTCCGCAGGACGTCAATTTCGACATCCCGGGCAATCCACTCGACCGCCACCCCAGCTGGGGCAAGGTTGAGTGCCCGAAGTGCGGCAGCAGGGCGCGCAGAGAAACCGACACGCTCGACACTTTCGTCGATTCAAGCTGGTATTTCATCCGCTTCGCCAGCCAGCCCGGCGACCAGCCCTTCGACCGCGCGGAAGCAGAGGCCTGGCTCCCGGTCGCGCAATATATCGGCGGGGTCGAGCATGCGATCCTTCACTTGCTTTACGCCCGTTTCTGGACGCGCGCGCTCAACCACATCCGCCGCATCGGCATCGCCGAGCCGTTCAAGGGCCTCTTCACTCAGGGCATGGTTACGCATGAGACCTACAAGTCGCTCGACGGACGCTGGCTTGCACCCGACGAGGTCGACGTCGCTCAAGGCGGTGGGCTGATCGAAGCGGCAACGGGCAGCGCGATCGAGCGTGGCCGCATCGAGAAGATGTCGAAGTCCAAGCGCAACACCATCGATCCGGAGCCGATCATTGATCGCTACGGCGCCGACGCCGTCCGCTGGTTCATGCTGTCGGACAGCCCGCCCGAGCGCGACCTCGAATGGTCCGAAAGCAGCATCGAAGGCGCCGCCCGCTTCGTTCAGCGGGTCTGGCGGATGGTCGGGAGCCACGGTGCGAACCAGGGCGACGATGTGCAGATCGATCGCAAACTCCACCGAACGATCGCGGCTGTTGGCGACGCGATCGACGGGCTGCAGTTCAACAAGGCGGTGGCCCAGCTTTACGAGCTCGTCGGCACGCTGGAAAAAGCACCGCCGAGCGCGAGCCGCGACTTCGCGATCCTGACGCTGGTGCGCCTGGTCTCGCCGATGGCGCCGCACCTTGCCGAAGAATGCTGGGCCAAGCTCGGCCAACCCGGACTCGTCGCCACGGCCGATTGGCCCGCGCATGATCCATCCATGCTGATCGACGATCAAGTGACCATCGCGGTGCAGGTGAATGGCAAGCTGCGCGACACGCTGACGGCTCCGCGCGGGCTCGACCGTGCAGCAGCCGAAGCGCTCGCGCTCGCGTCCGACAAGATCCAGCGCCAGCTCGACGGGGCCGCACCGCGCAAGGTGATCGTTGTGCCCGACCGGCTTGTGAATATCGTCGCATGAAGAAGGCGCTCGCCCTGCTGGCCGCGATGGCGCTGGGCGGATGCGGCCTCCACCCGCTCTATGGCGGCGGCGAGGGAAGCAGCGTCGCGGCGACGCTCCGATCTGTTGAGGTCGGCCCAATCCCCGGCCGGGCGGGATGGCTCGTGCGCACAAAATTGGTGGATCGGTTGGGCGGCGAGCAAGGATCGACCTCGCGCTACCGCCTCGATGTCGAGCTCGACGACGACATTACCGGCTTCGGCATTCGCGGCGACCGCGCCACCACTCGCGAACGTCGGACACTGCGCGCGCGCTACCGGCTAGTCGACCTTCGCAGCGGGATGGTCGTGCTGGACGCGACGGCGGGTTCGGATGCGGGCATCGACGTGGTCAGCTCCGAATATGCGACGGTGGCGGCCGAGGAGACGGCCGCGGAGCGCCTTGCGGAAGTTGTCGCCGATCAGATCGTTGCCAGGGTCGGTCTGTTCGCCGCCCGGACACTCTCTGCTCCGGCCACCGCCCAATGAAGATTGCCCGCGGCGCCATCGCCCGGGCGCTCGACCGGCCGGACCCGAACGTCCGCTTCTACCTCTTCCACGGTGCGGATGAGGGCCAGTCGCGCTCGCACGCGCAACGGCTGCTGACGACGCTCGGAGCGACCCGCTTCCCTGTCAATGCTTCGGCGGTGAAGTCCGATCCGGCCCTGCTCGCCGACGAAGCCGGCGCAATGAGCCTGTTCGGCGGGGCCCGCCTGATCTGGATCGAGCCGACCGGCGACGAAATTGCCGGCGGTGTCGAGGCGCTGCTCGAAGGCCCCGCGCCCGAAAGTGTGACGGTTGCAATTGCCGGCGCGCTGCGGAAGACCTCGGCGCTGCTGAAGCTCGCCGAAGCCTCGCCGCTTGCCTTGAGCTATGTGTCTTATGTGCCTGAAGGCCAGGATGCGGAGCGGATGGTTGCCGAGGTCGGACGGACCGTCGGGTTGAAGGTTGGTTCCTCGGTCGCGGCGAGAGTGGCCGAGAGTTGCGGCAACGATCAGGCGATCGTCCGGCAGGAACTGACCAAGCTGGCGCTCTTCCTGGATGCGGCGCCGGAATCACCCAGGGAGCTGGACCATGACGCGCTGGATGTGGTCGGGGCCGACCTGCCGGAGGGCGACTTCCTGCGCATTGCCGATCTGGCGCTGGCGGGCCGCGTTCGCGACGTTGCGGGCGAACTTGCCTTGTTGATCTCGGGCGGCGGTGAGGCCGTGCCGATCCTGCGGTCGCTGCAGCGCCGCTTGCTGATGCTTGCGCCCGCGCGCGCTCGGGTCGAGCGCGGCGAGAGTGCGGGCGCGGTGATGGCGTCGATCGAAAGGTCGTTGTTCTTCAAGGACAAGGCGCTCGTCGGCGGGCTGCTCCAGCAATGGGATGCACAGGCTCTCGCACGCGCGTTCGACCGGGCGGGCAAGCTCGAGCGGGATGTGATGCTGACGCCGGTACCGCCGCTCGAAGCCCTGGCGGAAGAGTTGATTGCGATCGCGCGGGTGGCGCGCCGGGCCTAGGCCCGGCTCTAGATCGGCTCGCCGGTCAGCCGCTGGCAGATCATGTCGAGCTGATCGAGGCTCGAATAATGAAGCGAGACGGTACCGCCATCGCGGTTGTGGGCGATCTTGACGCGAACTCCAAGCAAATCGCTGAGCTGCCGCTCGAGCGCGTCCACGTCGGCATCGATGCGTTTGGCGAGGCGTTCGCTGGCGCGGCCGATGTCGCTGCCCGGGCCGGGCCGCGGCTTCTTCGCCAGTGCCTCGGCCTGGCGCACCGACAGGCCTTTCTCGATGATTTGCCGAGTGAGTTCTTCGGCGTCCGCGCTCGTCGCAACCGCCCGAGCGTGACCCATTGCGATATCGCCTCGCAATAGCGAATTTCGGACGAATTCCGGCAGATCGAGGAGCCTGAGGAGGTTCGCGACATGGCTGCGCGACTTGCCGACGAGCCTTGCAACTTCGTCCTGACCGTGGCCGTGGATCTGGATCAGCTGCCGATACGCTTCGGCTTCCTCGAGCGCATTCAGATCCTCGCGCTGGATATTCTCGATTAATGCCAGCTCGGCCGTTGCTGCATCGTCCATCTCGCGGATGATCGCCGGGATCGTGTGCAGCTGCGCCTTTTGAGCAGCGCGCCAGCGGCGCTCGCCGGCAATGATCTGGAAGCCGTCGCCGTCCGGGCGCAGCAGGATCGGCTGGAGCACGCCGCGCAGAGCGATGGAATCCGCCAGCTCCGCGAGGGTTTCCTCGTCGAAATGGGTGCGCGGCTGCGCCGGGTTGCGCCGGATGCGCCCAATCTCGATCTCGCGCACCCCGCCACGGGTCAGCGGCGGCGCTTCGCCGTCCTGTTTTTGCGGCTGTTCCCCCAGGAGCGCGGAAAGCCCGCGCCCAAGCCCCGAAACTGGCTTGCTCACGCCGCCTCCGCCCGCTGCGGCAAGCGCGCCATCAGCTCGCGGGCGAGGCGGACATAGGCCTCGGACCCGGGGCAGCGGAGATCGTAGATCAGCGCCGGCAATCCATGGCTCGGCGCTTCGGACAGACGGACATTGCGCGGGACCACGGTTTCGAACACCGCCGTGCCGAGACATGCGCGTACATCCTCTGAAACCTGCTGGGAAAGATTGTTACGCCGGTCAAACATCGTCAGCGCCACGCCGAGGATCGCAAGCTCCGGATTGAACGCAACCCGAATCCTCTCGACGGTCTGAAGAAGCTGGCTAAGTCCCTCTAAAGCAAAGAATTCACACTGCAGTGGAACCAGAAGGTGACGCGATGCGACCAGTGCGTTCACGGTCAGCAGCCCCAACGAGGGCGGGCAGTCGATCAGAACGATGTCCCAGCGGCCGGGAGGCACCGCGTTGAACGCCTTGTCGAGCCGGTGCGCACGGTCGGCCAGGCTGACCATCTCGACCTCGGCACCGGAAAGATCGACCGTTGCCGGCACGAGGTCGAGCCGGGGCACACGCGTTGCAACCGCCGCCTCGGTCAGGCTCGCTCCGCCGATCAGCACGTCATAACTCGAGCGTTCGCGCTGCGACTGCCCGACACCGAGGCCAGTCGAGGCATTCCCCTGCGGGTCGAGGTCGACCAGCAGCACCTTCCAGCCGATCGCCGCCAGTGCCGTTGAAAGATTGATGGCGGTTGTGGTCTTGCCCACTCCGCCCTTCTGGTTGGCGACCACTACGCGAATCATCTTGTCGATTTCGCCCTCACGTTCCTGAGCAACAGGATCTCGGCTTCGGGATCGGTGATGCTCGGTTCTGCCCGAAGATCATAGTGCCAGCTTCGTCGCGCTTCGGCCAGTTCCGATTTCGCGTTTCGTCCCTTGGGAAGCACCCACAGGCTGTCCCGGTGGGTCAAATGCTGACCCAGCGCCAGCAACCGGTCGAGAGCAGCGACCGCCCGTGCCGTCAAGACGTCAAAGCTTCCGGCGAATCTCTCGGCCTTACCGCACACAACCGTAGCCGGGATGTCGAGCTCCTCGACCACTCGGCCGAGAAACTCGGCACGCAACCTGCGCGGCTCGATCAGTGTAATCTGGGTGTTGAGGATTATCGCGAGCACCACGCCAGGCAGCCCCGCGCCCGAGCCAATGTCGAGCCAGCACGCGTTCTCCTTCGGCATGAAACGGGCAAGCTGCGCCGAATCGATGATGTGGCGGGCCCAAAGTGTCTCGAGCGTCGCAGCCGAAACGAGATTTTGATGCTGTGCTTCCTCCCTCAGTAGGGCCGCATATTCGTCGATCTTCTCGTATGTTTCACGTGAAACATCCCGACCGCTGGCAGCCGCAAGCTCGTCGATCACGCTGCAGCGCGCCGCGACGAGGCAACGTAGAGAGCCGACAGCGCCGCCGGCGTGACCCCTGCTACGCGTGACGCCTGATCGAGCGTTTCCGGCCTGGCGCGCGTCAGGCGCTCGGCCATTTCGTTCGAGATGCCCGGGATTGCGGCGAAGTCGAGGCCGGCGGGAATCCATACCGACGCATCGCGGCGCACGGCATTCCACTCGCGTTGTTGGCGCTCGACATAGGGTGCGTAAAGTAGGTCCGCCTGCCCCTCCTCGGTCGCTGCCCATTCCGCTGATCCGCGTAGCCCGAGATGATGTTCGATCTGCTGCCGCCTCCGCTCCGACCCGCAGCGCACGGCAAGGGCCAGCTCCCCAAGCCGGGATGTCGCATTGTCGGCCCGCAGCGAGAGCCGATACTCTGCTCTTGCCGTCATCATGCGATAAGGCTCGCTGACACCCTGCAGCGTAAGGTCGTCGATCATCACGCCAATATAGCTGGTGCAGCGGTCGAACCGGACCTCCTCGAGTTCCAGAGCAGAGGCCGCAGCATTGAGCCCCGCAGCAAGGCCCTGCGCCCCTGCTTCCTCATAGCCCGTAGTGCCGTTGATTTGGCCGGCCAGGAACAGTCCGCGGACGTCATGGCTTTCAAGCGCGCTGTTCAGCCGTCGTGGATCGATGAACTCATATTCGACCGCATAGCCGGGCCGCGCGATCTCAGCGCGCTCAAGGCCCGCGATGCTGCGGACGAAAGCGAGCTGCACATCGGCCGGCAAGGACGTCGAAATCCCGTTGGGATAGACGAGCGCATCATCCAGCCCTTCGGGTTCAAGGAATATCTGATGACCGTCGCGATCGCCGAACCGCTTCACCTTGTCTTCGATCGACGGGCAATAGCGCGGCCCCCTCCCCTCGATCGCCCCGGCAAAAAGTGGCGAGCGGCCGAACGCCGCACTGATGATCTCATGCGTCCGAGCGTTCGTTCGCGCGATTGCACAGCGGAGCTGGGGCCGTCGAACGCCTTCGTCCAGGGCCGACATCGTCCAAGGCTCGGCGTCGCTCGGCTGCTCCTCTAGCCGTGCCCAATCGATTGTGCGGCCGTAGAGCCGTGGCGGCGTTCCGGTCTTCAGCCGCGCCTGCGCGAGCCCAAGCTCGCGGACCTGGTCGGCGAGAGGCACAGAGGAGCGTTCGCCGGTGCGCCCGCCAGGCACCACCTCTTCGCCAACGAACATGCGCGCGTCCAAGAACGTGCCGGTGGCGATGACGAGCGCCTTGCACGCGACTGTTCCGCCGTTGGTTTCGACGCCCGAAACCCGGCCACCGTCGATGATCAAACGCCGCGCTTCCGAGACGATCAGCTCGACTCCATCGGCTAACAGGAGCGCATTCACTGCCTCACGGTACAGTCGCCTGTCTGCTTGGACCCGCGGCCCCCACACGGCTGGCCCTTTGCTGCGGTTGAGCATGCGGCGGTGGATCGCAGCACGGTCGGCGGCGCGGGCCATCAGCCCATCGAACACGTCCAGCTCGCGGACAAGATGGCCTTTCCCCACACCACCAATCGACGGGTTGCATGACATCTGCCCGACATCTGCGGTTCGGAAGCTGATCAGCCCCACCCGCGCGCCACGCCGCGCGGCAGCCGCCGCAGCCTCACAGCCCGCATGACCCGCACCAATCACGAGAACATCGTACATCGGGCGCCCTTAGCCGATCAGACCTCCAGCGGAAAGTTCAGTGGGGCGTTTCACGTGAAACATCTATTTGCCGAGGCAGAAGCGCGAGAAAAGCGCGTCCAGCACATCCTCGACTCCGGCCCGACCGGTCAGCCGATCAAATGCAGCACGAGTCGCCCGGAGCGCCTCGGCGGCGATCAGCAGATCGGGAGCGGCAGCGACTGAACCCAGTAATTCGGCAGCAGCGACAATCGCGTCCGCTTGCCGACGGTTGAGCGCCAAGGCGCCCTCGGCCGGAATTATCGACCGGCCCAAGTCCCTGATGGTCGCAAGGAGTTCGGCCACGCCTTGGCTCGTGACCGACGATGCTGCTAGCGACCCCGGTGGCGGACACTCACGGCCCGGCACATCGCACCGCGGATGAATCTTGATCAGCCGTTGATGCTCTGGAGCATCGGCCGGTTCACCCAGCCAGACCAGGATGTCGGCGCCGTCGGCGCTCGCCCGCGCCCGCTCTACGCCAATCCGCTCGACTGTGCCGCTGGAGTCGCGCAGGCCGGCCGTGTCGGTGAGAATGATCGGCACGCCTTCGAGCGAGAGCGGAACTTCGATCTGGTCGCGAGTAGTCCCGGGAATGGCCGTCACGATAGCCTTGTCGGACCCGGCTATAACATTGAGAAGGCTGGATTTTCCAGAATTTGGTGGACCCGCCAGAACCACTCGCAGCCCGTCGCGCAACGGTTCGATTCGCGGCCTCTCCAGCCACTGCCTCAGCTCTGCCGCCAGTCGCTCGCAATTGCTCCCCAATTGCGGGTCGGCACCGAGCCCGTCCTCCTCGTCATAATCGATCGCCGCCTCGGCTCGCGCGGAAAGGGCCAGGACGCGCGCCTGCCATTCCTCGACCTTCAGCCGAAGCCCGCCCTCGGCAAGCGCCAGTGCAGCCCGCCGCTGGCTCTGGGTTTCTGCCTCGAGCAGATCGGCAAGCCCTTCGGCTTCGGTCAGATCGATGCGCCCGTTCTCGAAGGCGCGGCGAGTGAATTCGCCAGCCTCGGCTAGCCGCACACCGTCCACTCTGCCAAGCTCAGCAAGCACCGCATCGATGATCGCCCGGCCACCGTGGCAGTGAAATTCAACAACGTCCTCACCCGTGGCGCTTGCCGCGCGGTCGAAGCGCAGGACGAGAGCTTCATCGAGCAACTCGCCGTCCGACGACCTCAGCCCCCGCACGGCCGCGTGGCGGGCCTCAGGAAGCTCACCAGCAAGCGATCGCGCTGCCTCGTGAGCGTTGGGGCCACTAATGCGTACGATCGCGATAGCGGCAGGCGGACGGCCACTGGCGAGCGCGAAGATAGTGTCGCGCTCGGACCGGCGCTCAGACGAAGAAGGGGCCGATGTGCGGCGCGACATCGTGCCAGCCTTCCCAGATCATCTTGCAGGCGACCCAGACGATCACGACCAGACCGAGATAGGCGATCCAGCGGTAGCGCTCGATATACTTAGCGATCACATTGGCCGCGATGCCCATCAGGATCACCGACAGGATCAGCCCGAACACAAGAATCCACGGATGATCCTTGGCGGCGCCGGCGACGGCGAGCACATTGTCGAGGCTCATGCTGACATCGGCGACCGCGACGCCCCAGGCCGCGCTTGCGAAGCTCTTGGCCGGCCGCATGCCGCTATGCTCGTCACCGGTGATTTCTTCTGAGCCGCTGCTCTCGCCTGCATGGCGAAGCTCCCGCCACATGCGCCACGCAACCCACAGCAGGAGCAGGCCGCCCGCGAGGATTAACCCGACGATCTGCAGCAATTGCGTGACCAGCAAGGCGAAGGCGATCCGCAGAACCAGCGCGGCAAGCACGCCGATCATGATCACCTTCTTACGCTGCTCGGTCGGTAGCCCGGCGGCAAGCGCGCCGACCACGATCGCATTGTCGCCCGCAAGAACGACATCGATCACGAGGATCTCGAAGAAGGCGGCAATCGCCTCGGGCGTCAGCAAGGCTGCAAGGTCCATCGCGCGGCCCTAGCCGAGGCCGAGCACGCTCCTCAACCCCAGCACATGCTCGCCACCCATCCAGCCTTCGTAGACCATGCCGAGCGCGACATAGAAGATCACGGCGAGGCCAATGTAGTTGATCCAATGGAAACGTTGGATCAGCCGGGCCACATAATTGGCCGCCAAGCCCATGAAGAGCACGGAGAAGGTTAGCCCGATAAACAGCAAGGCGGGATTCTCGCGCGCGATCGACGCGACGAGGAGCACATTGTCGAGGCTCATCGACAGATCGGCGATGGTGATCTGGATTGCCGCCTGGAGGAGCGTCTTGGTGGCCTTCGGTCCCTCCACTTCCGGCGTATCGGGATCGTCGCAGAGCTCGACCTTCGCCGGGTGAAGCTCCCGGAACATGTTGTAGGCGACCCAGAGGAGGAGCAGACCGCCGGCGAATACCAGCCCGGTGACCTTGAGCAGCTGCGTCGCAAGAAGCGCAAAGCCGATCAGGAAGACCAGCGCCATGCCGACGCCGAACAGCAGGACCTTCTTGCGCTCCTTCTCCGGAAGACCCGACGCCAGCGAGCCCATGATGACGACATTGTCGCCGGCCATGGTGAGGTCGCCCAGGATGATCTGGCCAAGCTGAGCCATGCCGGTCGGGGTCAGCACGCTGGCGAAGTTGAACATGCCCGCACTCATCAGACGATCGACTCTCCGAAATATTCAACCTGGGGCATGGGGTCGTAGAAGTGGTGCAGCAACGTTTGCCACTGCTGATAGCGTTCCGACTTGCGAAAGCCGTCGCGGTGGGCGCCGATGTCGCTCCAGACAACCCGCAGCAAGTAACGATCCGGCTGTTCCGCCGCCGGACGAACCTCGATTGACTGGAACCCCGGTGAAGCGGCGATCAGCGCCCGAGCTTCAAGCATCGTCGCTTCGAAGTCCGCGCCGCGGCCGGGTTTCACCTCAAGCACGGCATGCTCGACGATCACTGCCGAGCCGTCGGCGCTACTGATTCATCGAGGCGAAGAAGTCCTCGTTCGACTTGGCGTCCTTCATCTTGTCGAGGAGGAATTGCATCGCGTCGATCGTGCCCATCTGCATAAGGATTCGGCGCAGCACCCACATCTTGGTGAGGATCGCCTGGTCGACCAGCAGCTCTTCCTTGCGGGTGCCCGATTTGCCGACGTCAAGCGACGGGAAAATACGCTTGTCGCTGACCTTGCGGTCGAGCACGATTTCGCTGTTGCCGGTGCCCTTGAACTCTTCGAAGATGACTTCGTCCATCTTCGAACCAGTGTCGATCAGGGCGGTAGCGATGATCGAGAGCGAGCCGCCTTCCTCGATGTTGCGGGCAGCGCCGAAGAATCGCTTCGGCCGCTGCAGCGCGTTGGCGTCGACGCCGCCGGTCAGCACTTTGCCCGAGCTCGGGACGACGGTGTTGTAGGCGCGGCCGAGACGCGTGATCGAATCGAGCAGGATCACGACATCCTTCTTGTGCTCGACCAGGCGCTTGGCCTTTTCGATCACCATCTCGGCGACCTGGACGTGGCGCGACGCCGGCTCGTCGAAGGTCGAGGAGATGACCTCGCCGTTCACCGAGCGCTGCATGTCAGTGACTTCCTCCGGACGCTCATCGATCAGCAGGACGATCAAAAAGACTTCCGGATGGTTGTCGGTGATCGCCTTTGCGATGTTCTGCAGAAGCACGGTCTTGCCGGTGCGCGGCGGGGCGACGATCAGCGAGCGCTGGCCCTTGCCCTGTGGCGACACGATGTCGATCACGCGAGCCGACTTGTCCTTCACCGTCGGATCGAGCGTGTCGAGTCGCAGCTTCGAGTCGGGATAAAGCGGGGTCAGATTGTCGAAGTTCACGCGGTGACGGACGGCGTCGGGCTCATCGAAATTGATTTGCGTGATGCGGGTCAGGGCGAAATAGCGTTCGCCGTCCTTGGGTCCGCGAATCTCGCCTTCAATGGTGTCGCCGGTACGCAGGCCGAAGCGGCGCACCAGGCTGGGCTGCACGTAAATATCGTCGGGACCGGCCAGGTAATTGGCTTCGGGCGAACGCAGGAAACCGAATCCGTCGTTGAGAACCTCGATCGTGCCCATCCCCATGATCTCCGCGCCGCTCTCGGCGCGAACCTTGAGGATCGAGAACATCAGGTCCTGCTTGCGCAGCGTCGACGCGCCCTCGATGCCCATCTCCTCGGCCATGGCGACGAGTTCGGCGGGGGTTTTCTGTTTGAGGTCTTTGAGATGCATGGAGGTCTTTTCTTGGGAGTTGGTGCTTTGGAATGACGCGAACGATGGCCAATCAGCGGCAGGACGCCGCAAGCAAAGGAGGAAACGGCCAAGGGCGTTGAGGAAACTGGCCGGAAAGCCGTCGGACTCGGCGTTATGGTCGCGCGGCGGCTCTGTCAATCAACCTTGGCACGGCATTAGCGGTGAGAAGTTAGAAGGGCCGGACGATTACCAGCACGACGATCAGCGCCGCGGCGATCCCCGGAACTTCGTTCATGATCCGGAGCGTGCGGTTCTCGAGCGGACGCTTTCCCGACGCGAGCCGCTTTCCATAAACTCCAAGCCAGCCCTGATAGGCGCTAAGCCCTACGACCAGGATAAGCTTGGCGGAAAACCAATGTGCCCCCAGCACCTGCCGGCTGTTATCAACTGCAAGCAAGCTTCCAAGTAACCAGACAGCCAGCATCGCGGGCATCAATATGATTGTCCGAACCCGATCTTCGCGCTCGATCCACGCCCGATCTTCAGCTGAACCTGGCGTCGTAGCGTGGTGATAGACGTAAAAACGCGGCAGTAGGAACAAGCCGGCCATCCAGAAGATTACGAAGGTAACATGCGCGGCCTTTACCCAGTCGTATGCGGCGCCGAGAAAGCCCGTCAGCCCGCTCATTCGTCCCCCTTCACCAGCGCCATCAATTGATCGACATGGGCGATCGGCGTTTCCTTGATGATGCCGTGCCCGAGATTGAAGATGTGGGGCCGGCTCCTGAACGCGTCAAGGATACGGCGAACGGATCCTTCAAGCGCCTCTCCGCCCGCAAGGAGCGCCAGCGGGTCGAGATTGCCCTGGACCGGGAGATCCTTGGGAAGGGTTTCGTTTGCCCATACCGGATCGACCGTCTCGTCGAGGCCGATCGCGTCAATGCCGGTCTCGCGCGCATAAGCGGCGAGCTTGCCGCCGGCGCCTTTCGGGAAGCCGATCACCGGAACGCCGGGGTGCCTGTCTTTTACCGCGGAAACGATACGAGCAGTGGGTGCAATCACCCATCGTTCGAATTCGCTTGGTGCAAGGCTGCCGGCCCAGCTGTCGAACAATTGCACGCAATCGGCACCGGCGGTGATCTGGCCCGAGAGATAGTCGATCGTGAATTGTTCGATGCGCTCGATGATGGCCGCGAACTTGCCTGAATCGCTGTAGGCGAGAGCACGCGTTTCCGATTGGTCGCGACTGCCCTGACCGGCCACCATATAGGTCGCCACCGTCCATGGCGATCCTGCAAAGCCGATCAGGCAAGTCGCAGGATCAAGGTCCGCCTTCACACTCGCAACGGTGGCGTAAATGGGTTCGAGCCGCGCTGGGAAGGGCGTCAGCTGGTCTAGGTCAGCCGTAAACAGCGGCGGAGTCAGCCGTGGCCCTTCGCCCGCCACGAAGGTCAGGTTCTGCCCCATCGCGAACGGAATGATCAGGATGTCGGAGAAAAGGATTGCCGCATCGAGCGGGAAGCGCCGCAGCGGCTGGAGCGTGACCTCCGCCGCCGCCTCGCCGTCATAGACGAGGTCGAGGAAGCTCCCCTTCGCAGCGCGAAGATCGCGATATTCCGGGAGATAGCGTCCTGCCTGACGCATCATCCACACGGGAGGAGGGTCGCGTCGTTCGCCGGACAAGACGACGAGCATCGGCTTGTCAGCCGCCTGGCTCGGGCGTTTGACCGACAGGGAAGCCACCCTTCTTTCTCCTTAGATAATATATTTAGAAATGAAGTGTTGATGGTGTTGGTGCGGCGAAAGCGGGGTTTAGGCGCGGCTTCCGCCTTTGCCAACATAGGCTAAATCCCGCGAATCGCGGCGATCCGGCGAGTCGGCGGGCAGTGCTCCCATGATTCACAGGCTGGGGATGGAATCTACTCACCGTGGATGGAATCTCGAACAAGCCATAATGGCGGTTCATGGAACGGCCGCTTGGCGCCGCCCCCAGGTTCGCGCTAGGCCCGGCACAGGCTTTTTCCACAAGGTTATGCGGTGCCGCTGATCCTCGCTTCCGCAAGTTCGACCCGGCGCCAGATGCTCGACGCTGCCGGAATTGCGTATGGCGCGCAGCCGTCAACAATTGATGAATCGGCGTTCAAATCCGCCACCGGCGATCCGCGCGTAACGGCGCTCGAGCTAGCCAAGGCGAAGGCGCTGGATGTGAGCCGGCAAGCGCCGGACGAGTGGGTCATCGGCAGCGACAGTATCGTCAGCGTCGAGGGACGGCTGTTCGACAAGCCGGCAAGCCGCGACGACGCGGTCGAGCATCTCCGTTTCTTTTCCGGCAAGACCATGGAGTTGACCAGCGCGGTCGGCCTTGCGCGCCGCGGCGAGATCGACTGGGAGCATGGCGAGACCGCGCGGTTGCAGGTGCGCAGCCTGTCGGACGCGTTCATTGCTGCCTATCTCGATGCGGAGTGGCCGGAGGTCGGCTATTGCGTTGGCGTGTTCCGGATGGAAGGCCGCGGCGTGAACCTGTTCGAGAGCGTCACCGGTGATCATTTTGCGATCCTTGGAATGCCTCTGATTCCCTTGCTCGGTGCACTGCGCGAGCGCGGTGTGATCGCATGATCAAGATTGCGCTCACCGGGTCCATCGGCATGGGCAAGTCGACGGTCGCACGCATGTTCGAGGCGGCGGGTGTTCCCGTCTTCGACGCGGACGCCGAAGTGCACCGCCTGCAGGGTCCGGGCGGCGGTCTGGCGCATCTGATCGAGAAGAGATTCCCCGGGAGCACGCGGGGCGATGCCGTCGATCGCGATGCCCTTGCGCTGCACGTTCTCGGTAAACCGGAAGCGTTCACCGCGCTCGAGGAGATCATCCATCCGGCGGTCCACGACGCGCGCCGCAAGTTCATCGCCGCCCATGAGGATGCGCCGGCCTTGCTGTTCGACATTCCGCTGCTGTTCGAGACTGGCGGCGAAAATGCGTTCGACAAGGTGATCGTGGTGAGCGCGCCGGCCGACGCGCA
>JBDSMG010000043.1:0-32242 GCA_039915925.1 Sphingomicrobium sp. | reverse complement strand
GATGGTCGGTCGCCATGCGGAACTCGCCGCCGGGCTTCAATTTGGTCGCGATCAGGTCGAGCGGGCCGTCGTTCATCATCCGGCGCTTGGCGTGGCGGTTCTTGGGCCAGGGGTCGGGATGGAGCAGATAGAGCATCGTCAGGCTGGAGTCGGGGATGCGGCGCAGGACGTCGAGCGCGTCGCCGGTCCACAAGCGGACGTTGCCGAGATGCCCGTCGCGAATGTGGGTGAGCGCGGTGGCAACGCCGTTCAGGAATGGCTCGCAGCCGATGAAGCCATGATTGGGCAGCAAATCGGCCCGGTAGGCGAGATGCTCGCCCGAGCCGAAGCCGATCTCGAAATGGAGCGGACGCGGTTCGCCGAACAGCCGTTCTGCCGTAACCTCGCCCTCGGCCGGAACCGAGATTTGTGGCAATAGATTGTCGATCAGTTCCTGCTGACCTGCCCGTAGCTTGTGACTGCTCGAGCGGCCGTAGAGCCGGTTGATCGTCGTCGGGTCGCCAGGTTTGTGTGCGGTCATGCCGGGTTCATGGCTCCAGACCGAGGTTCCGTCCATGAAGAAGCTTCTGTTCGCATTGCCGATCCTGTTCGCCTCGCCTGCCTACGCGACCGGCGGACTAATTTGCCGAACTGCCGGCGTCCGGCCGCTCGACATCGCCGTGGTCGTCAGCCACACCGCCGTCTCGTCGGTCGTGTCGGCCCGGCTAGCCGACAATGGCCGCAACGTGCCGGTGACGGTTGCGCAGTCATGGCTCGAACCAGGCGAGTTCCGCCTCGACCTCGTCGACCGCAACGCGATTCGCCACGAACTGCGGCTGCGAGCCAGGAAGAATGGCGCATTTTACGACGGCACTGTCTGGCGCGCCGGCCAGCGCCGATGGATCCGCTGTCGCGAGGGCTAGGCCAGCGCCGCCTTCAGATCCTCCACCAGGTCCGTCTTTTCCCAAGGGAAATAGTCGCCTTCCGCCTTGCGGCCGAAGTGGCCGTAGGCGGCGGTCTTCGAGTAGATGGGCTTGTTCAGGCCAAGGTGGGTGCGGATGCCGCGCGGGGTGAGGCGGCCGAGCTTTTCAATCTTGCCGATTGCCGTTTCGATTGCATCGTCGCCGACGGTGCCCGTGCGATGGGTATCGACATAGAGCGACAGCGGCTCCGACACGCCGATGGCATAGGCCAGCTGGATGGTGCAGCGCGTTGCAAGGCCGGCCGCGACGATGTTCTTGGCCAGATAGCGCGCCATATAGGCCGCCGAGCGGTCGACCTTGGTTGGGTCCTTGCCTGAGAAAGCGCCGCCGCCATGCGGGGCCGCGCCGCCATAGGTGTCGACAATGATCTTGCGGCCGGTGAGGCCCGCGTCGCCGTCCGGCCCGCCAATCTCGAAACTGCCGGTCGGGTTGATGTGATAGACGGTGCCGTTGCTCAGCAGTTCGGCGGGCATGATGTCGGCGACGACGCGCTTCACATAAGCATGAAGCTCGGCCTCCTGCTCGCCCTGATCGTAACCCTTGGCATGCTGGGTCGAGACGACGATCGCGGTCGCGGCGACCGGCTTGCTCTCATCATAGCGCAGGGTCACCTGGCTCTTCGCGTCGGGCTCGAGGAACGGCGCGGCGCCGGAATGGCGGTCGGCGGCCATGCGCTCGAGGATCTTGTGGCTGTAGTAGAGGGTAGCCGGGAGCAGCTCGGGCGTCTCGTCGGTGGCATAGCCGAACATGATGCCTTGGTCGCCGGCGCCTTCGTCCTTGTTCCCGCTGGCGTCGACGCCCTGTGCGATATGCGCCGACTGCGGGTGGAGGTTGTTGGCGAAATCGAGCGTTTCCCAATGGAAGCCGTCCTGTTCATAGCCGATTCGCTTGACCGTATCGCGGACCGTCCGCTCGATCTCTTCCGGAACGCCGGGCGCCCAATTGCCGTTTTCGTCCATGATGCCGCGGCCGCGGATTTCGCCGGCGAGCACGACCTTCTGCGTCGTGGTCAGCGTTTCGCAGGCGACGCGCGCTTCCGGGTCCTTCGACAGGAACAGGTCGACGATGGCGTCGCTGATCTGGTCGGCGACCTTGTCGGGATGGCCTTCGGAAACCGACTCGGACGTGAAGAGGTAGGAGCTGCGCATCGTGCGTGTTGACCCTTGAGGAAAGCGCCGTGAAATCACGGACATAACGATATAAGGAAATCCTTATGTCGCCGAATAGCGCCGCCGCGCGCCGAGGGCAATGGCCGCGATGATCAGCAGGAAGCCGAGGCAGAGCGGGATGATGTTGCCGAAGCGTGCGAACAGAGTCGGGAGCGCCGGCATCGGAAGCGTGGCATCGATGACGCCGGCGGTCCGCCACGGCAGCGACTTGATGATCTTCCCGTTGGCATCGATCACGGCGCTGATTCCGGTCGGCGTCGAGCGGATGATCGGCAGTCCTTCCTCGGCGGCGCGGAGCCTGGCCTGGGCAAGATGCTGGGGCGGCCCCCAGCGGCCGAACCAGGCGTCGTTCGATGGATTGAAGATGAAGTTCGGGCGGTTGCGGCGGTCCACCACTTCGCCCGAAAAGATGATTTCGTAGCAGATCTGCAAGCCGACCTTGAGGTGGGGAAGGTTGAGGGTTCGCGGGTCGGGGCCCGGATCGAAGTCGATGTCGCCCGGTGCAAGTCGGGACAGGCCGATCGCCGACAACAAGGGCCGCATGGGCAGATACTCGCCGTAGGGAACGAGGTGCGCCTTATCGTAGCGGCCGAGCACCCTGCCGCCCATGCCGAGGACGAAGATGCTGTTGGCAGCGCCGGTGACGCGCCGCCCGTCCCGGGAGTTGAGGGCGAGGCCGCCGGTGATCAGATAATCATGAGGGCCGATCACCGCCGTTGCGCGCGAGCGCTCGAATTCGGCGAACGCCTGAGGCTCCCCGGTGCGGGCATCCTCGAGCGGATCGGTGATCGCGGCTTCGGGCCACAGCAAGAGCTGCGGGTGCTGACCGCCTGGCTTCATCGACAAAGCGGCGAGCCGCTGCGCGGCTTCGTCGGCAAAGCCGGCTCGCCATTTGTCTTCCTGCCCGATGTTGGGCTGGACGACCCGGAACGCTGAGGGAGACGGGCCAAGGTTGAAGCCAGGGTCCACATTGCGATTGCCGGGAGGGGGAGGCGGCGACGGCGGATTTGGCTGCGGCGAATGCTGCTCCTGAGCGTCGAATGTACGCAGCTCGCTATATTCGGGCGCGCCGGAGCCGGGCAGAACGAGCAGCAGAAGCTCGACCGCAGCGAGCGCGAGCGCTGGCTTCCATCGTGCCCGCAATGCCAGCCAGAGGGTGCCGCCGATCAACGCGACCAGCAACGAAAGTCCATAGGTGCCGAGCGTCGCCGCGACCTTGCTCCAGGGCGTGTCGATCAGGGTCACGCCGAGCGGGTTCCAGGCGAAGCCGGTGAATATGGTCGCACGGAGCCATTCGGTGATCGCCCAGGCTCCGGCGAGGCAGAGCACGAGCGCCAACGGCCGATCCTTGCCGAACCGCCACGCCAGCCCGGCCGCGAGTGCTGGATAGACGGCGAGGTAGAGCGACAGCAGGACGACGGCGATATAGCCGAGCCAGTGCGGCATCTTGTCCTGGAAGGTGAAGGCGAACTGGATCCAGTTGAGGCCGAGGGTGAAGTTGCCCATGCCGAACAGCCACCCGATCAGCAGCGCCCGGCGCGGCGTCGGTGCGCGATCGATCAGCGCGCACAGGGCGGCGATTGCGAGCGGCATCAGCGGCCACAGGGCATAAGGTTCGAAGGCGAAGGCGGAAGCCGCGCCGATCGCGAGCGCGAACAGCCGCGGGAAGCGGGCGAGGGGCGCGGAAGTTGTCAAAGTTGTACCCTCAACGCGCGCGCACGCGTACGCACGTGCGCACGCGTTATGAAATCGGGTTGGCTGAACCGACGGGTCGTGAGCGTCGACGACATGGCCCGGCCCTATGCCTCGGCAATGGGCCGGTAGGACAGCATTTTATGCAGTCTGCGGCCGCGCGGCGAGAACACTCGTGCTGGTTCAGGCCAGGATGACTCGGCCATGCACTTTTGCGCGTTCGCGCGAGACTTCGGCGAATGTCCGTTTACGACCCATTGCAGACATTGCGTCACTGTTGTTATTTCGCGCTTGATTTGAGAAAAGGAAGGATGGCGCGGGTCATTTTCTACGTGTTTGTTGCTGCGATCGCTTTCTCAGCCGCTTCTGCGGCAGCGCCCCGAGCGCACCCGCTGCCCCAGGGCTTGTATTGTCTAAGGGAGGAGACGGTGAAGGACTGGAAACCCGGTCCACGTCAGGTTGGGCACTTCGACATGCATCTCAAGGTCCGCAAGCGAGGCAGTCGCTATAATCTCTCATTTGTGAACGTGCGTGCCTTTGCCGGTCCCATCCTTGAGGCGTCGACCGACCGCGCTACTCTATCGGGCGACGGAGTTCTGGAGTTCCGCTTCGTGGACGGTTGGGACAATGAAGGACGAGCGCGAGTTCATCCGGACGGCAAGGTCGTTCTTACGAAGATCAGAGCTTCGCCTCGACGCGTGAGTTCATTCGTACCGGACGACAACTACGGAGTATTCCGCCTCACCCGGGCGGCCTGCGCACATGAGGACTTTGCACGCTACCGCTGACCACTTCACTAGCTAACGGATGCCATGTCGCGGCCAATGTCCGCTTTCCACCCATTGCGGACACTCAGAAGACCGTGACCTTCCCCTGCTCATCGTAGATTTGGCCGCACTCATATGGCCCCTCGTTACTGAACACCCGCAAGGTGTCGCCACGAGTGAAGGTCAAGGTGAGACAGAACGGCTCAACGTCCACAGTCCGCACTTTCTGTCCGAGCAGGTGGTGAAGACAGATTGGCGAGCGGCGAGCTTCGTCCGTGTTGTGCTTTCTCACGGTGCCGTCTTGATCAACGTGTTCGATCGCACCCTCCACGTCGAGACTGACCTGACCAAATCCGAAGTTTAGAACCCACGAGCCGATACAGACCGTCTCCATCTCTCTGCCGATCAGAAAATCGAGTTCCGATGCCGAGGGGAATGCGTACATGGCCGCATGTTCTCAGGTTGATTGGCTTCTCGCAACGTCTGCTTTCCACCCATTGCGGACATTACGATGACGTGCGACGCATTTCACAAATTAGGCGATCAGGTATGCTTCCATCTGACAACGAAACGTGGCTCATCGAGACCGGCGACGACGTTATCATCAAAAAGGCAGAGCAAGGCCGCGACGCTCTGACCGCCTGCGAACGTCTACTTCATTGCGTTTGGGTCGCTGATTACAGCCTGAGAAACGCCGGTGATTTGCTTACAGCGGCGGACCTCTACGGCCCCTTCCACGAGGAGGCTCAGCGCCTTGCGAACGAATTGAGACTTCCGAAGACCGCGGCAGCTTTCAGCTTAGCATCTGAGGACCTGGAACGCGCCTATTTCGATGCCTTCGACGACATCTGCCGGGAGCTTCAATCCTGCCTAGGTCGCTAATGTCCGCTTTCCACCCATTGCGGACTTGCGCGGTGGCAGGTTCAGGGCTTCGGAGCGTACTCCTCCAGGTTTACGGAAGGGCACCGCTCCATCCCGCTGAATAGCTCTTCGCGCGACACCTTGCTGTCGTGGTTTGCATCCTCGCATTCAAAATTGGCGAGCGGCCCCGTCAGCAGTTCATCGAGCGTCAGATAGCCATCATGATTGGTGTCTTGGCTCGCGTAGAAGCCGAGCAACTCCTGCTGCTGCTTATCCAAATCAGCCGTCATTTTGCCACCTGGCGCCCCTTTGGCGATTCGTCGGAAAGACTCCTCCACCATGCCTTGAACTTCAGCTCGGCTCAGCTTGCTGTCACCGTCTTTGTCCCAAGACTTCAAGATCAGAGTCATGCCAGCGACCACGTGTTCGCGGCTGTCGTCGGTAGGCGACTTGGCCATGCAGCCGCTTCCGAGGAAAACGGATATGGCGGACAGAGCAAAGAGGTAACGCATTTGGTCAGATTAACGAGGAAGCGGCGTCGCGCAAAGTCCGCTTTCCACCCATTGCAGACATTAGCACTTCGGTTTCTAAGGGTTTGATGGACAGGTTCAAAGAGGCCGCTCGCGAGCTACAGGCAGACCAGGACGAAGGCCGTTGGGAAAAGCGGCTTAGGAAAGTCGCGAAGCAAAGAGCGCTTCCAGTGAAGGCGATTAAGCTAGGCCTCATCATTGTAGTCGCGCTTGCCGCAATAGCGCTCACGGCATTCGTTGCTGCAATCATCTATCTTAGCCGCGATCTGAGCGTCTGATCGGTTGCGTAAGTTGGCTAAGCCGAAGGTGGAAAAGTCGGAGTGAACTCAACGACCATCCAAGTCCTGTTGGCTGCGTTCGCTGTCTACATGATCTGGAAAACCGCGACGGCTCCTAGGCGCGGAGCCTTCCTCACGCTGTTCGGCAATATCCGGCCCGATCAGCCGCGAGCCTTCCGGGCTTGCTTGATTGGTGGCTACGCCCTCGCAGCTGCGTTGCTTTTGGCCGCGATCTATAGATGCGTGGCGTCCCTCAGTATTGAGTTTGCAAGGAGTATAATGGCCAAATTTTTGGCCTCATTACCGTTTGGGTGAATGTCCGCTTTCCACCCATTGCAGACATTAGGCGGAATCCAATAGGCGCTGTGAATGGAACCACCGGTACAGCCTCCTTTTGAAATTAGACCGGCGAGATCCGGGCGTGAGCTTCACGCTGCTCGCGATCTCTTTACCGCTTACGCAGCTTCTCTGCCGGTAGAATTGGATTATCAAGAATTTGATTCTGAGGTCAGCGATTTGCCGGGAAAGTATGCACCGCCGAAAGGGGAGCTTCTGGTCGCGTGGGACGCTGTGGACCGGCCCGTTGGATGTATCGGGCTGCGTCGTCTTGATGAGCGCACGGGCGAGATGAAAAGGCTCTATGTGCTGCCAGACGCACGGTCATTCGGTCTTGGAAAGGCACTCACACTTGCGGTGATCGAACTAGCCAAGGTCCGAGGCTATTCCGCGCTTCGCCTGGACACACTTGCAACGATGAGCGCCGCGGCGGCTCTATACGATCGGATGGGCTTCCGCCGCATCGACCCCTACTACAGTCCTACGCCACCGGGGACCGTTTTCATGGAACTCAAGCTGGTTGGCTGAGGTCCGCTTTCGACCCATTGCGGACGCTGGTCGGCGTTGGATCACTTGGCTACACTTTGCAGGTTGACCTACGAGTCAGCAATGTTCCGCGTCATTAAGGCCCTGTTCGGCCCGACTGTGCTCAGCTGACTCGCTCACCAGCGGGGGTCCTCGTGAACCGAGTTTCGGGGCTTATCATTATGGGTGCGCTGCTCGTTTCGGCGCAGGCGAGTATTGCCCAGCCCTGGGCCGATCCGCTCGCGGGGCGGATGCTGCTGGTTCACAACCGGGAGCGGGCGATGGTCGGAGTTCCGCCGATGCGGTGGGACCCGGAGCTGGCGCGCTCGGCGGCGGCGTACGGTCCGGCGCTCGCTGCCGCCGGCCGGCTGATCCATTCGCCGCGGGCAATCCGCCCTGGGCAGCGCGAAAATTTGGCGATGATTCAGCATGGGCTGATGCCACCGGAGCAACTCGCCCAGACCTGGATTGCCGAAAAGCGGCTGTTCGTGCGGGGTGTGTATCCGAACGTTAGCCGCACCGGATCGTGGCTGGACGTTTCGCACTATTCGCAGATGGTCTGGCGCACGACCGACCGGCTGGGCTGCGCCTTCTATGTGACTGCGCGCTGGGACTATCTTATCTGCCGTTATTCGCCGCCCGGGAATGCCGACGGCAAGCCTGTCTACTAAAGGCTAACGTTCAGCCTGTCCGTCCGGCGCGTGGAGGCGAATGCGGATGATTCGGCGGGTGTCCGCCTCGACACACTCGAACCGCCAGCCTGACGGGTGCGAGACGCTTTCGCCCGGCTGCAGAACCCGGCCCGCCAGGAGGAAGACGAGACCGCCGAGCGTGTCGACTTCATCGTCTTCGGCAGCGAGGCGCGGGTCGACGGCCTCGGTCAGCTCGTCCAGCTCCAGCCGGGAATCGGCTTCCCACACGCCGTCGTCGAGGGCGGTGAGCATACCCACTTCATGCTCGTCATGCTCGTCCTCGATCTCGCCGACGATTTCCTCGACGACGTCCTCGATCGTGACGAGGCCTTCGGTGCCGCCGAACTCATCGACGACAATGGCAAGGTGGATTCGCTCGGCCCGCATTCGAGCGAGCAGGTCGATCACGCCCATGCTTTCCGGAACGAACAAGGGGTTGCGGATCAGCGCCGGGATGGATCGATCGCGGGTCTGATCGAAGTCGGCGATGAAGACGTCCTTGATGTGGATCATGCCGATCACTTCATCGAGGCTGTCGCCATAGACAGGCAGGCGGCTGTGGCCGGCGTCGGCGAAGGCGCGGATCAGTTCCTCGAAGCTGATCGTCGACGCCACCGACATGATCTCGCCGCGCGTGACGCAGATGTCGCCGGCGGTGCGGTCGCCGAGATGGAGCAGGTTGCGCAGCATCAGCCGCTCGTGCGGGGACAGGTCGCCGGTGACCGGGCGCGCGCCCTCGGCTTCGTCGATCACTTCCTCGATCTGGTCGCGCAGCGTGGTTCCGCCATCGTCGCCAAAGATCAGCTGCCGCATTCCGCGCCACAGGCGGGAGCCGCCTTCATCCTCGTTGCGGGTCGCCATCAGCGGGCATCCTCGTATGGATTGGCGAGACCGAGGCGGGCGAGGGCGCGGACTTCGCGGGCTTCCATGTCGGCGGCGTCGACGTCGGCGTCGTGATCGTAGCCGAGCAGATGGAGCGTGCCGTGGACGATCAGGTGGCTGGCATGCGTTTCGACGGCGATCGATTTTTCCGCGGCTTCGCTGGCGCAGACGCCGCGCGCGAGCACGATATCGCCGAGCAACAGTTCTGGTCCGGCAACATTTGCGGAGGTAAAATCGTCGATTTCCGCGAGCGGGAAAGAAAGGACGTTGGTTGGCTGGTCCTTGCCGCGCCACTGGGCGTTCAGCGCCCGCACTTCCTCGTCGCTGGTCAGGCGCACCGAGAGTTCCACGCTCCGCGCGCTCGCGGTCAGCTCCGGGAAGCGGCTTTCGGCAATGGCCGATTCGGCGGCCGCGCGAACGAGCGCGTCCCAGCCGCTGCTACTGTCCCATTCCGCGTCGGCTTCGATGGCGATGTCGAGCATCATGCGAGCTGACCGCGCGTACTGCATCCGTTCGTCCCGAGCGAAGTCGAGGGACGCTTGCGCAGAGGTGTCTCGACTTCGCTCGACACGAACGGACTGGGGGTGCCGATATGCAGGTGCGCGTTCAATGCCCCGGGCCTTCATAGGCTTCGACAATCTTGCCAACGAGTGGATGGCGGACGACGTCGGCGGAGCCGAAGCGGATCATTGAGATCTTGGGGATGCCTTCGAGCTTCTCGACCGCGTCGTTGAGGCCGGATTCGACTCCGCGAGGAAGGTCGGTCTGGTTAGGGTCGCCGCACACGACCATGCGGGCGCGCATGCCGAAGCGGGTGAGGAACATCTTCATCTGCTGCGGCGTCGTATTCTGCGCCTCGTCGAGGATGATGAAGGCGTCACTGAGCGTGCGGCCGCGCATGAAGGCGATCGGCGCAATCTCGATCTCGCCTGACGCTATGCGGCGCTCGACCTGCTCGGTGGGGAGCATGTCGTAGAGGGCGTCGTACAGCGGGCGAAGATAGGGATCGACCTTCTCCTTCATGTCGCCGGGAAGGAAGCCGAGCCGTTCGCCGGCTTCGACCGCCGGGCGGGAGAGAATGAGCCGGTCGACGGTGCCGGCAATGAGCTGCGACACGGCTTGAGCGACGGCGAGATAGGTCTTGCCGGTTCCGGCCGGCCCGAGGGCGAAGATCAGATCCTCGCGGGCGAGCGCCTCCATATATTGCGTTTGAACCGTCGAGCGCGGGACGATCGTCTTCTTGCGCGTACGGATCATCACGCTCGGCGGCGACGCGACTTCCTTGGAAACGATGCCCTCGAGGTGCGGCTGGGCGGCCATCCCGAGCACCGCCTCGACGGCGCCGGCATCCACGTCATGGCCCTGGTCGAGCCGGTTGTAGAGGCCGATCAGCACATCGCGCGCGCGGGCTGCCGCGTCCGGCTCGCCGTCGATCTGTACGCGGTTGCCGCGCGCGGAAATATGGACTCCGAGGCGGCTTTCGATGGTGACGAGGTGGCGATCATAGTCGCCGAACAAGGGGCCGAGCAGGTAGGGCTGATCGAACTCCAGTTCGAGCCGGGCGCGGTCAGGTGCCTCGGGGGCGGCTTCGCGGCGGGCCATCAGGCGGCCACCTTGGTCACGCAAGCGCCCGTCATGCTGTTCGGGCCCGCATGCACGAGAGTGACATCGATGATCTCGCCGGCGGCTGCGTCGGTTTCGACATGCACGGACTGGAGCCAGGGCGAGCGGCCGATCATTTGACCGACGCGGCGGCCCCTGCGTTCGAGCAGCAGCTGCGTGTTGCGGCCGACGCTTGCCCGGTTGAACGCGAGCTGGTGGACGGCGACGCGGTCCTGCAGGCGCTTGAGGCGATCTTCCATGACGTCCTTGGGAATGAACTGGTCCTCCATTGCCGCCGCGGGGGTACCTGGGCGGGGGCTGTATTTGAACGAATACGCGGCAGCGTAGCGGACCTCGTCGATCAGCTGCAGAGTTTCTTCGAACTCGGCTTCGCTCTCGCCCGGGAAGCCGACGATGAAGTCGCCCGACAGAGCGATATCGGGACGCACCGCGCGGACCTTCTCGAGCGTGCGCAAATAGCTGTCGCGACTGTGGCTGCGGTTCATCGCCTTGAGCACGCGGTCGCTGCCGGACTGAACCGGCAGGTGCAGATAAGGCATCAGCTTGTCGACTTCGCCATGGGCCGCGATCAGCGCGTCGCTCATGTCGGTCGGATGACTTGTCGTATAGCGGATTCGCTCGATCCCATCGATGCGCGCCAACGCACGAATGAGCGTATCGAGCCCCGCCTGGCGCCCGCCTTCGTCTTCTCCAGCCCAGGCGTTCACATTTTGCCCGAGCAGGACGATCTCTCGCGCACCCGCCTCGGCGAGCGAACGAGCTTCAGCGACAATGTCGTTCCAGGGCCGGGAGATCTCGGAGCCGCGCGTGTAGGGGACGACGCAGTAGGTGCAGAATTTGTCGCAGCCTTCCTGGACGGTGAGGAAGGCGCTGGGTGTTGCCCGCCGTCGCTGCGGCAAATGGTCGAACTTGCTGATGGCCGGCATGTCGGTATCGACCGGACGTGCGCCGCGGGAAGCTTCGGCGACCATTTCGGGCAGCCGGTGATAGGCCTGCGGTCCGACAACGATGTCGATCAGCTTTGACCGCCGCTTCGCTTCCGCGCCCTCCGCCTGAGCGACGCAACCCGCGAGCGCGATCAACGGCTTGGAGCCATCCTCGCGCAGAAGGCGTCCGACATCCGAATAGGCTTTGTCGGCGGCTTTTTCGCGGATGTGGCAGGTGTTGAGGACGACGAGGTCTGCCTCGGCATTGTCCTCGACAGCGGCCATGCCCTGCGCGCCAAGCATCTCAGCCATGCGCTCGCCGTCATAGACGTTCATCTGGCAGCCGAAGCTTTTGATCTTGAAAGTGCGGGGAGTCATTTCGTCCGGCTATAGGCGAGTGTCCGCGGAACTTGAAGCGGCCAGAGCGGCGGCAATCCGTTCGCGCGCAACAAGGGCAAGTTGCTTGCGGTCACTCGAGCGCGGTAGCGGATCGAGCAGGCGCACGGTCACCGCGAAGGTTCCGCGCCGCCCAAGGATCCGCAGCACGTTTGCAGCGCCTTTTTCTCCGTGCCAGCTGATCTCGGCTGGAGCTTCGCCATAGTCGATTGCGACCGGCTGGACGGATACCTCGTCCGGTGCGGGGGCCACGGCGGCCAGCAAAGTCGAGCGGAACGGGAGGAGATGATCGCCCGGGCCGACCGTCCCTTCGGGGAAGATTGCCAATGGCTGCTCACGCCGAAGTCCTTTCTGGATCGCGGCGACCTGATTGCCGGATTCGCGGCGGGCGGAGCGGTTGACGTAAATGGTGTGGTTCTCGTCGGCGAGCCAGTGGACGAAGCCGTGGCCAAGATCGTCCTTGGACACGAAGGCGCAACCGGTCGCGCCGCTGAGGATCAAAATGTCCAGCCAGCTGATATGATTGGCAACGAGCAATGTGTGCCGGGCCGGTTGCGATCCGACAGTGTGGACGCGGGCTCCGGCGATGCGTGCAGCGGAGCGCAGAAAAAGTCGCGGCCACGGCGATCTGCCGCCAACGAGCTTCGCAAGAAGATGCGGGACAATGCAGACAAGCAGAAGAAGCCCGAGCGCAAAAATTCGAATCGCGGCGCGCCAGGTCGAAGAAGGCTGTCTAGCGGCTGCGGTCGAGGGCGACGCCGTAAAGCTCCATGCGATGGTCGACGAGCCGGAAACCGAGCTTCTCGGCGATGCGGCGCTGAAGCGCTTCAAGCTCTTCATCGACGAATTCGATGACCTTACCGGTCTCGACATCGATCAGATGATCGTGGTGAGCGTCCGATGCGGCTTCATAGCGGGAGCGGCCGTCGCCGAACTCATGGCGCTCGAGGATTCCGGCTTCCTCGAACAGCCGCACCGTGCGGTAAACGGTTGCGATCGAGATTTTCGGATCGGCCGCCGCCGCGCGTTCGTGAAGCGTCTCAACGTCGGGATGATCTTCCGCTTCCGACAGGATGCGCGCGATGGTCTTGCGCTGTTCGGTAATGCGCAGACCCTTGTCGGCGCAGAGCGCCTCAATGTCGATGTTGCGGTTCATTCGGCCCTAGTTAGGCGCAATGCAGAGCGGTGGTCAAAGGGGGAGCGGCAGTCGCCGCTCCCCCTGGCGCGTAATTATGCGCGTCCGGCGCGCTTCTTGCGCGGTTTCGTTCCCAGGCCGATCGACTTGGCGAGGGCGCGCCGCTGTTCAGCATAATTGGGTGCGACCATCGGATAATCGGCCGAAAGACCCCACTTCTGACGGTATTGATCCGGGGTCATTTGATAATGAGTCATCAAATGGCGCTTCAGCATCTTCAGACGCTTACCATCTTCCAGGCAGACAATGTAATCAGGTTTGATCGACGAGCGCACCGGCACTTTGGGTTCCGGCTTCGCTTCAGGCGCGGCAGCCTGTCCTGAAATACCACTGAGGGCGGCGTGCACGTTCTGAATGAGATTCGGCAAGTCATTGACGGCTACGCTATTATTGCTGACGTGTGCCGCGACGATGTCTGCGGTTAGCGTCATCAGGGTGTCTTCGACCCCTATATTGTCTGACATGAGTTTGGTCCTAGTTTCGAGCAGAGTTTAATTGAGGCCGATTAGAGCTCAACTGCAGCACTCTATGCCTCTGCTAGGCGCAAAGCAATATGCTGTTAAATTTGCGTCAACCCGCGTTGTCCAAAAGTTGGACGAAAGTGAGTGCATCAAAACAACTGCCGTCCTTTCCATAGTAATATTCGGAACGGCGTCCCACTTGTTGAAAACCTGCCGAGCGGTACATGCCGATGGCCGGATTATTTTCTCGCACTTCGAGGTGCACCTTGGTGGCCCCGGCAGCCTGTGCATCCGCGATGAACCGATCAAGCAACCCCCGACCGATGCCGCGGCCCTGGTCTTCCCTGGCAACGGCGATGAGGAGTAGTTCGGCTTCTCCCGCGATTGTCCGCTGAAGCGAGAATCCGAACGGCTCTTTGTCTTCGCCGACGGCGAGCGTCAGCACCACTCCGGACATCGGCAGAATTCCGGCACATTGCGAGCGCGTCCAGGCTTCACCGAATAGCGGGTCGAAAGCCGAGTCCATGATTCGAACGATCGAATCGACATCGGTTGCGGTGCCGCGCCGAAGAAGCGGCAGCGTTGGCGAGGGCTGCTGCTTGATCATGCAGCCTCGGGCACTTTTGCATCCGGTTCGCGGGCGTAGAGCGGCTTGGGCGCAAGTGTGCGCAGCAGGACCGGAAGGCGCAGCGCGTGAGCTGCCGACGGCAAGGCATCGCGAGCCTTACCAAAGCCCCGGGCTGCGACCAGTTCTGCCGCGCCGGAACCGATGACGAGAGCGGCAGAGATGTTTCGTGCCGCCTCGAGTGGCGGACGGTTGAGCATCGGCGCCGGCTCGGCGAGGCAATCGAACTGCTGCACCAGCAATTCGCCATGGCCGCCCTTCATGGCGACCGCCAGCGGGGTGTCGGCTCCCGCAGCGAGCAGGGCGAGGGACGACATGCCCGCAAGCGGAACACCCCATCCGATCGACAGCCCGTGCGCAGCCGCGATGCCGACGCGAATTCCGGTAAAGCTCCCCGGACCGACCCCGACGATGATCATCTCTGGCATACGGCCGTCGAGTAGCTCGGCGATCAGCGGGACGAGCCGCTCGCTATGGCCCCGGCCGATGACCTCATCCCTGGACGCGATGCAGGCGTTCGAACCGTCGAACAAAGCGGCGGTGCAGGCGGCGCTGGACGTGTCGATCGCCAGGATCATAGTGAGTTCCGTATCGCTGAGCCGATTGGGCCATAGGAGCGCCCCCGGGGCAAGCGAATAACGTCAGATCGCTTCGACGCTTTCTACTTCGGGAACATAATGGCGGATCAGGCTCTCGATCCCGTTCTTGAGCGTGATCGTGGATGAGGGGCAGCCGGAGCAGGCGCCCTGCATGCCGAGGAACAGCCGTCCATCGCGGTAGCCGCGATAGACGATGTCGCCGCCGTCCTGGGCCACTGCGGGCCGCACGCGGGTTTCGATCAGCTCGCGGATCTGGGCGATGATGTCGGCGTCCGCGGGGTCTTCTTCGAAGGCTGCGTCGTCGGCGATCTGAATCCCGCTCGCGGTACCGGGTCGGAACAGGGGTGCGCCGCTGACAAAATGGTCGAGGAGGATGCCGAGCACTTCGGGTTCGAGGATGTTCCATTCGACGGTCGGCGCGGCCGTAACCGATATGAAGTCGCGGCCGAAGAACACGCCTTCGACCATGCCGGTTGCAAACAAAGCCTCGGCCAGCGGCGAGGCTTCGGCGCTTTCCCGGTCCGGGAAGTCACGGCTGCCCGCTTCCATGATGGTTTGTCCGGGAAGGAACTTGCGCGTCGCAGGATTGGGCGTCTGCTCGGTGTGGATCAGCATGGGTGTCATGTGGTCCCGCGCGAAGGTGCGATCAAGTGCCGAATGGAGGTGCCCCGGCGACGATCCAGCGGCTGAAGGCAAGTGCGACGAGAAGACAGAGGATTGCGACCCACCATTTCACCGGACGCATTGGCTCGGCATCGGGATTGAGTTCAGCCCGGCCAGTGATCATTGGTCCGATGAGCCGCTTCCGCTCGAACAGCCGGTAATAGAGGATCGCGGCGACATGGAGGATGATGAAGGCGAGCAGGACGTTGAAGAAAATTCCGTGCAGCCCACGCGCGGTGTCTGCGGCATCGACACTCACCAGGCCGGCGAGCGGGCCTTCGTTCAGACCATCTTCGTCCACGGAGACCAGGCCAAGCGCGACCTGGATCGCGGTCAGTCCGAGCAGGGCGACCACGCTGAGCGCCCCTAACGGCGTGTGCCCGGCGGAGCGCCAGCCGCCGGGATCGCGCAGGTAAGCGCGGACGGCGCGCGGTCCGCGCACGAAGACGGCGAAGCGCGCGGTCGAGCTTCCGAAAATGCCCCACAGGAGGCGAAAGACCAGCAGGGTCAGGACGGAAATCCCCGACCAGATGTGCCAGTCGATCTCGCCATTTTCCGCCGACCACCAGCTGAAGGCGATCAGCGCGACCAGCAGCCAGTGAATCAGTCGCGTGGGGAGATCCCACACGCGCTGCTTCGTGTCAGTCGGCATGCTTGGCGCGGTAGCTGTCATGGCAGGCCTTGCAGCTCTTGCCGAGGTCGCCGAAGCGGGCCTTGATCTGAGTCATATCGCCGGCCTTGGCCGCCTCGTTGAAGGCCGCGGCGGCGTTCTGGAAATCTTTGGCCTTGGCGGCGAATTCTTCCGGCTTCTGCCAGATTTCGGCCTTGGCGTGGGTTTTGCCTACGTCGGGGCCGGTGCCGGCCGGGAACCAGGACGATGCCTTGGGCGCCAGGTCAGCGATGGTCGCAGCCGATGAGCGCACGGTGGCGAGGTCGGACGTGCCGGCCATCATCTCGCGGCCGAGCGCCTTCATCGACTTGCCGATCTTTTCCATGCCTTCGTGCCGCTCGTGCATGATTTTCGCGGCTTCTTCCTTGCCGACCGGCGCGCTGACGGGGACGGCTGCGTTTTCCACCGCCGCATTGGCGCCGGAATTGGCCGCATTGGCCTGTTCCGGAGCCGGCTTACAGGCGCTGAGCAAGGCGAGGGTGACGGTGGCGGCGAAAAGCGCTTTGTGCATGGTCACTCCTGGTTATTGCTGTCCGGCGTCCAGCTGTCGTCGATCATCTTGATAATCGCCGAGAAGTCCTTGGTTCCGCCACCGAGATTGACGAAGCGCTCGTAAAGCTCCTCAGCCTCCCCGCCCATCGGGGTGTAGGCGTCCGCCTGCTGCGCGGCTTCCATCGCCAGCTTCAAATCCTTGAGCATCAGCGCCGCCGCGAAGCCGCCTTCATAGCCGCGGTCGGCAGGCGTTTCGGGGCCGACGCCGGGGACCGGGCAGTAAGTGGTCATCGACCAGTTCTGGCCCGAGGCCTTGGATGAAATGTCGAAGAAGGTCTGCAGGTCGAGCCCGAGCTTCTGTGCAAGGACGAAGGCCTCGCACGTCGCGGCCATGGTCGCACCAAGCAGCATGTTGTTGCAGATCTTTGCGGCCTGGCCCGCTCCCGGACCGCCGGCGTGAATGACCGCTTTTCCCATCTGCTCGAGGAACGGGCGGGCGCGTTCGAAGCCTAGGTCCGATCCGCCGACCATGAAGGTGAGCGTTCCGCCCTCCGCTGCCGCAATACCACCGGAGACGGGCGCATCGACCATCGTGAAGCCCGCTGCGGCGGCTTCGTCCTCGACCTTGCGGGCGGTGGCGATGTCGATCGTCGAACACTCGATCAGGATCGCGGACTTGGGCGCCGAGGTGAGGACCGTGCCGCGATAGACTTCGGCGACATGCTTGCCTGCCGGCAGCATCGTTATGACGGCTTCGGCTTCGGCGCATGCTTCAGCGGACGACGCCGCAACGGTGCAGCCGCGCTCTCCGGCACGGTTGAGAGCGTCTGCGCTGAGGTCGAAGGCGCGGACCTCATGGCCCGCTTTCGCGAGATTCGCGGCCATGCCGCCGCCCATATTGCCCAGACCGATGAATGCGACGCGTGCCATGCGGACTTAACCCCTAGCGCCCGGTCCAGTTGCCCGGCCGTTTTGCGACGAATGCCGCCATGCCTTCCTTCTGATCCTCGGTGCCGAACAGGCCGTGGAACAGGCGGCGTTCGAAGCGGATGCCCTGGCTCAATGACATTTCGAACGCGGCGTTGACCATTTCCTTGGTCGCAATGGCCGCGAGCGGGGCCATGGCCGCGATTTGGGCGGCGGTCTTGAGCGCTTCATCGAGCAGGTCGGCGGCGGGCACAACCTTTGCGACGAGGCCGGAGCGCTCGGCCCCGTGCGCGTCCATCATCCGGCCGGTCAGGCACATTTCCATGGCCTTGGCCTTACCCACCGCGAGCGCCAGGCGCTGGGACCCGCCCATGCCGGGGGTTACGCCGAGCTTGATCTCGGGCTGGCCGAACTTCGCGGTGTCGGCCGCGATGATGAAGTCGGCCATCATCGCGACCTCGCAGCCGCCACCTAGTGCAAAGCCAGAAACGGCTGCGATCCACGGCTTGCGGGTCGCGGTGACCTGCTCCCAGCCGGCGAAGAAGTTGGCCGAATACATTTCGGCGAAGCCTTGGGCCTGCATCTCCTTGATGTCGGCGCCGGCCGCGAAGGCCTTTTCCGATCCGGTGAGTACCAGGCAGCGCTGTGACGGGTCGGCGTCATAGGCCGCGAAGGCTGCGATCAGTTCCTTCAGCACTTCGCTGTTGAGCGCATTGAGCGCCTGCGGGCGGTTGAGGGTGACCAAAGTCACTGCCTCGCGTTGCTCGACCAAAATCGTGTTGTAGTCGCTCATCGGGCGGTCTCCGGAAAGGGTTCCCACTGCTCATCGTCCGGCAGCGGCGCGAACAAGTCGTCCAGCATCGCGTCGGAGACTTCCTCGGGCGTAGCCGGCTGCCAGCTTGGGCTATTGTCCTTGTCGATCAGCAACGCACGGACGCCCTCGATGAAGTCGTGCGTGCGCGCAACGCGGGCGGCGAGTGCATATTCGGCGCGCATTTCCTCCGTGAAGTTCGCGCGCTTCGCGCCTTCGGCAAGCAGGCGGAGCGAGACCTTGCAGGATAGCGGGCTCTTCGTCCGGAGCGTGACGAGTTCGGTTTCGGCCCAGTCGCCGCCATCGGCTTCGAGCGCGGCGAGAATCTCCTCGAAGCGGTCAGCGGCGAAGGTGCGGTTGATGAGCGCCAAATTCTGCTCGATCCGCGCATCCGGGGCGGGCTCCGCAAAGTGGCCGATCGCGCCCTTCACTCGGGCCGGCGCCTTGGCCAGCCGCGCCACCATGTCGGGCAGCGACGATTGCAGCACATAATGAGTGGCGAAACCGAGATAGAGGCATTCCGCCCCGTCGAGGCGGGCGCCGGTCAAAGCGATGAACTGTCCAATCCGGCCGGGCAGGCGGGACAGGTGCCAGCCGCCGCCGACGTCGGGGAACAGGCCGATGCTGGTTTCGGGCATCGCGAACCGCGTGTTCTCGGTCGCGACCCGGAACTGGCAGGGCAGGGCAATGCCGACCCCGCCGCCCATGGTGATGCCGTCCATGATCGCGATGGTCGGCTTGGGATAAGTGAACAGCAAATGGTTGAGGCGATATTCGGCGTTGAAAAAGGCGCGGGCGTCGCTTCCGTTCGATGCGCCGCTCTTGGCCAGCATGACGACGTCGCCGCCGGCGCAAAAGCCGCGCCCTTCGGCATGGTCGATCAGCACCGTGCGGATATTCGGATCCGTACGCCAGCGGAGCAGGGCTTCCGACATGGTCTCGCACATCTCTTGCGTGAGAGCGTGGATGGCCTTGGGGCGATTGAGCCGGATACGGCCGAGCGCGCCTTCGGTTGTGATGAGGACGTCTTGGGTCATGGTCCTTCGATACGGGCCTTAGACAAGCTCAGTCCCTACTCAGGATGAGCGAAATGAATACAAGTCCGCTCATGCTGAGCAGCCGCTGAGCGCCAGCGAAGTGGCGTATCGAAGCATCACTGCCGCAGCAAATCCCGGCCGACGATCATGCGCATGATCTGGTTGGTGCCCTCAAGGATCGAATGGACGCGCAGGTCGCGCCAAAAGCGCTCGATCGGATAGTCCTGCAAATATCCGTAGCCGCCGTGGAGCTGCAGAGCGCGGTCGACGACGGAGGAGCCAGTGTCGGTCGCAAGCCGCTTCGCCATCGCCGCGAACCGGGTCTTGTCGGGAGCATTGGCGCTCACCTTGGCGGCGGCGACGTAGAGCAGGTAGCGGGCGGCCTGGAGCTCGGTCTCCATGTCGGCGAGGGTGAATTGCGTGGCCTGGAAATCGGCGATGGCGGTGCCGAACTGCTTGCGGTCCTTGGTGTAGGTAATGGCTTCGTCGAGACAGCGCTGGGCGCCGCCGAGCGAACAGGCGCCGATGTTGATGCGGCCGCCGTCGAGCCCCATCATCGCGATTCGGAAGCCTTCGCCTTCGCCGCCGATGCGGTTGGCGACCGGCACCCGGACCTCGTCGAAATTGACCTGGGCCGTCGGCTGGGAATGCCAGCCGAGCTTCTTCTCCTGCGCTCCGAAGCTGACGCCCTTCATCTCCTTTTCAATCAGCAGGCAGGAGATGCCCTTGGGCCCTTCCTCGCCGGTCCGGACCATGGTGACGTAGATGTCGTTCTCGCCGCCGCCGGAGATGAAGGCTTTCGAGCCGCTCACGACGTAATAGCCGCCGTCCAGCACAGCCTTGGTCTTGAGGGCGGCTGCGTCCGAACCGGACGAGGGTTCGGTCAGGCAATAGCTGCCCATCCGCTCCATGCTAATCATCGCCGGGAGACAGGCGCGTTTCAGGTCGTCCGAGCCGAAGCGGTCGATCATCCAGGCCGTCATATTGTGAATCGAGATGAAGGCGCTGGTGGACGGACAGCCGTAGGCCATCGCCTCCATGATCAGCGCGGCCTCGAGCCGTCCGAGGCCAATCCCGCCGCTCTCCTCGCTGACATAGATCGCGCCGAAGCCAAGCTCGGCGGCTTCGCGGATCGTGTCCTTGGGGAAGATGTGTTTCTCGTCCCACTCGGCCGCGAAAGGCGCAATTGCGTCGGCCGTGAACCTGCGCGCCATCTCCTGGATCTGGAGCTGGTCTTCGGTCAGTTCGAACTGGTGCATTGCCCGGCTCTAGCTCGCAGCCAGTCCGCGGACCAGCCCCGGCATTGCGCTATTGGATCGCGTTCACGCTCCCAGAGCGGCCAGGCTGGCATTCAGGATCGAGGGATTTAGCTGCACTTTGCATAGGTATAACTCGCCATTGGGCCGCTGGTGGTGCGGACCAGTCTCTTGTCCTGAAGCTGGAGGGTCTGGAAGCTCTTCCAGCTCTGGCCCTCTCCCGTAAAGGTGAAGTCGGCGCTGAAACTCGTCGACGACGTGTTGACATTCCCGGCCGGGACGGCGCGCGATTCGTAAAATCGAATCTCGTCGGCTGCGATCACAAGCAGGCCCTTCGCATCGCCCTTCGTGGACGTGCAATCGGCGGGAGTCAGGCCCCAGCGGCCGAGGAGGAAAGCTGGAAGCGCGGCGGCCGGAGCGCCAAGAGCCGCGGGCGCGGCCGCGACGGCATTGTCGGGCGGGCTTCCGTCCGGGGAGGGCTGTTTCGGTTTGGCAGCGGCATTTGCATCGGCCGGGAGCGCAACCGTCTCGTTCGCCCCGTTCGCGACCGGATCGGCTCCTCCGCAGGCGGCAAGCGGGAGAAGGCAGATGGCTGCGAATGCGAATGGGGATGATCTCATAAAATCAACAACGCCCGAAATCGCGATTTAAATCCATTGTTGTTATCGACCCGCTGCATTGTCTGGCGGGACGGGTGAGGCGGCATCGTGATCGATCGCCACCGTTTCAGCGTCAGGCTTGCCGTCCGGCGGATGCGCGGCGATCTTCTGCTGCTTCTTGGTCGATTGCTCGACCTTCTGCTCGGGCGTCTTGCCCTGGCACGCGGCGAGGGTGAGAAAAGCCAGGCACAGGATTGCACGCAACATCGCACTTCAACGCCTCTGTCGCGCGCAATGTCCCTGCTTCACCCCATCGTCGGAATGACGAAGGCATTCTCGCCCGTCACGCTGCCGTCCGGCCAGCGCTGGGTGACGGTCTTGGTCTTGGTCCAGAAGCGGACGCCTTCCATTCCGTGCTGGTTGATGTCGCCGAAGCCGCTGCGCTTCCAGCCGCCGAAGCTGTGATAGGCGACCGGCACCGGGATCGGCACGTTGATTCCGACCATCCCGACGTTCACGCGCGCCGCGAATTCGCGGGCGGCGTGGCCGTTGCGCGTGAAGATGGCGACACCGTTGCCATATTGGTGCTCGGAAGGGAGGCGCACAGCTTCTTCGAAGTCGGCCGCCCGCACCATCTGCAACACGGGGCCGAAGATTTCTTCCTGATAGGAGCGGAAGTGCGGCTTCACATGGTCGAACAGGGTCGGACCGATGAACCAGCCGTTCTCATGACCCTGAAGCGTGAAGCCGCGGCCGTCGACGACCAGTTCGCCGCCTTCGTCAGCGCACATCTGGATGTAATCCTCGACACGCTTCTTGTGGGCGGCGTTGACGACCGGGCCATAGTGGGCCTCGGGATCGGTCGAGACTCCGACGCGCAGACCCTCGATCGCGGGGATGAGTTTTTCGCGGAGGGCATCGGCGGTCTTGTCGCCAACGGGAACGACGACAGGAAGCGCCATGCAGCGCTCGCCGGCAGAGCCGAAGGCCGCGCCCGCGAGGTCGTTGACGACCTGGTCGAGGTCCGCGTCCGGCATGACGATGCCGTGGTTCTTGGCCCCGCCGAACGCCTGCACGCGCTTTCCCGCAGCCGTGCCGCGCGAGTAGATGTACTGCGCAATGTCCGACGAGCCGACGAAACTGATCGCGCGGATGTCGTCATGGTCGAGGATGGCGTCGACCATCTCCTTGTCGCCGTGGACGACCTGGAGGATGCCATCGGGAAGCCCGGCTTCCTTCATTAGCTCGGCAAGCTTCACCGGCACGGTCGGATCGCGCTCGGACGGTTTGAGGATGAAGGCGTTGCCGCAGGCGATCGCCGTCCCGAACATCCACATCGGGATCATCGCCGGAAAGTTGAACGGCGTGATCCCGGCGACGATCCCGAGCGGCTGGCGCATCGAATAGACGTCGATACCCGGGCCCGCCCCTTGCGTATATTCGCCCTTGAGCGCGTGCGGGATTCCGGAGGCAAATTCGATGACTTCGAGTCCGCGCTGGATATCGCCCTTGGCGTCCGCGATGACCTTGCCGTGCTCGGACGACAATATGTGCGCAAGTTCGTCGATCCGCGCCTCAACCAGCGCCTTGAAGTTGAACATCACGCGTGCCCGGCGCTGCGGATTGGTGGCGGCCCAATCGGGCTGAGCGGCGTTGGCTGCATCCACGGCACGCTGCAGGTCGGCGGCGCTGCCGAGGCGAACGCGGGCCTGAACCGCGCCCTGATTGGGATCAAAAACGTCGGATGTACGATCGCCGGAGGAGTATGCCTCCCCGCCGATAAAATGGTCGATGTCACGCATCATGGAGAAGGCGTCCTGACGGAATGGGGATATGCTTCCGTCCTAGACCTCGGGCGGGCTGAATTCCAGTTCGCCCCCTGGATCAGACCGCGCGCCCGCAGCCGCTTTCCGAAGTCGTCACCAGTAATTGTCGCAATTTTTTCTCCTTGGCTGCGGCCTCAACGCCATTTTCCGCCGGCACCAGCAACCAGGGCTGCGCGCTGTTCTTCGGCAAGGCTGCACAGCCCGCGATCATCGCGGTGTCGAACAATGGCGCGAGAAGCAGCTTCACCTGATCGACCGGGCGGGCCGTTTTCGACTGCGCCTCGACGGCAAGGGCAAATGCCGACGGCCGCGCGTTCTTTTCGATGGCGGCATAGAAGCTGCTCTGGTCGTGGAGGAAGGTGTCGAACTTGCTCTGTTCGGCAAAATCGCGAAGCGCGGTGATAAAGCCATCGTAGACTGTCATGCCGCCGACCGCGCGCACGAGCTGTCTGCTGGGCCGCGCCTGAGTCTTGAAAACGGGGAGGGCGGAATAGTTCAGGACCGCCTGAAGCGCTTGTGCCTCATCGATCTTTCCGCCGGCGACCAGCTGCCGGTAAATCTGCACGGCGAGATGCTCGGAATAAGGAGAGAAATGGTCGCGGACGGCTTTCCGATAGGAGCTTTCCTTCTCCCCTGGCTCGGAATTAGCGGCGAGGAAATCGACCACGCTGATGAGCTCGACCCGCGGATCGACGCCGAGCGCCAGTGCTTCTTCGGTGATCTGGTGTTCGCCGGGCAGAATCGCGGGCTCCGCGCCATGCAGGGCGGCCAGCCGGAGCAGATGCGGGTCAGGCTCAGCGTCCGAATAATGCTGCGCAAAGGCTCCGGGCGTGCCCCACCAGCCCGGCCAGCGATAGAAAATGTGCGTCGTCTCGACGGCATTCTTGGTCAGGCTCGTCGCCCAATAAGGAACGACATAATTGGCGTGATAATGGGTCGCATAGCCAACCGGCTTGAAGACCGAGCCGCCGAGCGCCTCCTTGGCCACCACGGCCGCCCGCCCCCACAGATTGCGGGTCGGACTCCTCAACAGCGCGCCGTCGCAAGTAAAAGTGAACTGACATCCGGTCTTGCGGGTCGCGCCCTGGTAAACCACCGCGCAGACGCTGGATGGGTAGGCGGGGTGGCGCATTCGGTTGAGGATGACCTGGGCGACCGCGCGCTGGCCCTCCTCCGGTTCATTCGCGGCTTCGTAATAGATTGCCGATGTCAGGCATTGAAGTGCGCGCGGGAAGGCCGGATCGTCCTCGCGCATCTTGAATGGACGGGCGGGAGGATTGGGAGCCGCGGCTAGCGGAATCGCTGCGTTGATGACCTGCGCGGTCTTTGCATCGACATCCCGAAGCGACCACGGCGTCGTTTCGGCAACGGCCGGCGGAGATTGCCTCGCAGGCGGCGTTTCGGCTCGGGAAGGTTGCAGCCAGCCGGCGATTCCGGCTGCACCGGCGACGAACATGAGTCCGCCAAACGCAAGCACACGCTGCGGTGCGAACCACAGGTTCGGGGGGATGGCCGTCGAGAACATTGGAATAGGGGTAACGCTTGGGCGACGCCCGCCGTTCCTGACCTCCGCCGTTCGGGCTACTGATCCTTTTCCATCTTGGCACGGTATGCGTCGAGGCTGATCGGGCGACCGAGGAAGCTCTGGACCAGCTCCGCCGAGGGGCGCGATCCGCCTTGGGCGAGCACCAATTGGCGATAGCGCCGCGCCGTCTCGGGATCGCGAAGGCCGTTCTTCTGGAACGCCGTGAACAGGTCGTCGGCGATCACCTTCGACCAGTTGTAGGTGTAGTAGGCCGCGCCGTATCCCGAGTTGCCGAGGTGGCCGAAGCTGGCGAACATCTGGCTTTCTTCCGCCATGGGGATCAGCGCATATTTGGCATCGGCGGCGCGCGCGGCGGCGCCCAGATTTTCGGGGATTCTGCCGAGATTATACTGAAGCGCGATGTTTGACAGGCCGATCTGGCGCATGTCGGCCATGCCTTCGTCGAAGAAGCGGGCGCGGTTCATCTGCGCGACGAGATTGCGCGGGATGACATTGCCCTTCGCATCGACCGCGAAATTCTTCAGCGTGTCATAGTCATAGACCCAGTTTTCGAGCATCTGCGACGGCGCTTCGACGAAATCCCACTCGTTCGCGACGCCGGCCTGGCCCGCCCAGCGCTGGGTCTGGTTGCCGAAGATATGGTGGAGCAGGTGACCGAATTCGTGGAGGAAAGTCTCCACGTCGCTATGCTCCATCAGTCCCGTCGAATGATCGCCCGCCGGCAGGTTCATGACCAAGGCGGCGACGGGAACCCGGCCGATCCCGCTGCGAAGTGGCACGGCGTTCGCGTGATTATACTTTCCGTCGCGTGGATGAGAATCGAAGTAGAAGCGGCCGATCATCTTTCCCTTCTCGTACATTTCATAGGCTTCGACCTGCTTGTCCCAGACCGGCGTCTTCCACGGGCGGATGTCTACGCCGAACAGGTCTTGAGTCAGCTTGAGAATGCCATCGCGGACATTGTTGTAGGCGAAATATTGCCGGGCTTGCTGCGTGTCGTACCCGTAGGATTCCTTCTGCACGAGATTGCTGAGCATCGCGTTGTCCCACGGCTTGATCTTGGTCGCACCGGGTTCGAAGCGCTGGAGCAGCGCTAGCTTTTTCGCATAGTCGCGCTGTGCGGCCGGCCGCGCCGCGGCAGCCTGCTCGTCCATGAAGGCCTGTACTTTCTCGGGCGTGTTCAGCATGCGGTCTTCAAGGGTCAGCGCGGCATAATTCGGCCGTCCAACCAGCGCGACCAACTCGTTGCGCTTCTCGAGCAGCTTGCGGAACACACTGTCGTTCTGCGGATAAGCGCGCTGGTTGAACTGAATGTACAGCCGGTGGCGAAGGTCGCTGCTCTTCGCGTAGGTCATCACCGGGATATAATCCGGATAATCGGTCGAGATCGTCACCTTGCCGTCGGCGCCTGGCTTGTGGGCGGCAACGAAGTCCTTCGGAAGCCCTTCGAGCTCGGCCGGAGTGGCGGTCACGGTCCGCCGGCCCGTGGCGATATTCTTCGCGAATTCGGCCTCGAGCGCGGCGATTTCGTCGGACACTTTCTGGACCTTGGCGCGACCGGCCGAGTCGAGCGCAACGCCGGACCGCTCGAACCCCAATAATGTCCGGCGCAGATAATATTGAGTGGCGGCGTCGGCCTTGCTGGCGTCGATGGCCTTGAGCCGGTCGTAGATTGGGCGCGACAGGCTCAGCTTCGTGCTTTCGGCGCTCAGCTTGACCTCGCATTCCTGGCCGGCGTCGCGGCTTGCCGCCGTGATTCCAACTTCGCGGAACAGGCTCGCTTCTCCCGAGGCGGCGCCAAGCACATCGCTCAGATTGTCGAACGTGCGCAGCGTCTTGTTGATCGTCGCCGGCCCCTTTTCGCCTTCCAGCGCCGCCCGCTCCGCATGAATTCGATTGATGAACAGGTTGCAGCGCTGCTTGATCTGCGCGGCCGTCGGATTGCCGGTGAGGAGGGGTGGGATCGGCGTCACGGCGGCTCCTGCGGAAGATGAAAGCAAAGTGGACCCGAGCAGGGCCGCGGCAAGCAAGGTTCGCATCCGAATTTCCCCGAAAAGATTATGGGCTGGAGGCTAACCAGCAATCAAAGAAGGCACAATCGGCGCGCGCGCATGTTCCTTCGACGAAAGGAGCCCTAAGGACCGTTCATGCCCCGCAAACGCACCGCCGGATTGCCGTCCCGCAAGCAGATTCTCGACTTCATCGCCTCGTCGGATCAGCCAGCGGGCAAGCGCGAGATCGCGCGGGCGTTCGGGCTGTCGGGCGCCGACAAGATCCAGCTCAAGGCCCTGCTGAAGGACATGGCCGACGAAGGGCTGATCGACAGTTCGCCCGGCCGCGCTTTCCACAAGAGCGGGGGCGTGCCGAGGGTCACGGTTCTGCGGATCGCGCATGTCGACGACGGCGGGAATGTGTGGGGCGTGCCCGAGCAGTGGCAGGCCGAGGGACCGGCCCCGAAGATCCGGCTTGTGGAGCGTGGGCGGCGTTCCGCGCTTGGGGTCGGCGACCGCGTGCTCGCGCGCACCGAGGCGAAGGGGCAGGGGTTCGTCGCGCACCCGATGAAGAAGCTCGCCAAGAGCGCGGAGCTGGTGCTCGGAGTCGTGCGCAAGGAAGGCGAGCGCTTCTGGTTGTCGCCCGTCGACAAGCGCGAGCGGCGCGAGTTTTCGATTAGCGATGTCAAGGACGCGGAAGCCGGCGACTTGGTGCTGTGCGAGGTTTCGGGTCGCCCTCCGAGGGTGACTGCCCGCGTCGATGCCGTCCTCGGCGATCCGTTCGCCCCGCGCAGCTTCAGTTTGATCGCGATTCACAAGCACGGGCTTCGGCATGAGTTCAGTCAGGAGGCGATCGACGAAGCGGAACGGGTGTCGAAGCAGCCTCTCGGCGAACGCGAAGACCTCACGCATTTGCCGATCGTCGCCATCGACCCCGCGGACGCGCGTGACCATGACGACGCGATCTGGGCGGCCGCGGACGACGATCCCGATAATGTGGGCGGTTGGAAAGCGATTGTCGCGATTGCGGATGTCAGCTTCTACGTTCGCCCGGGATCGGAGCTCGACCGCGAGGCGCGGGCCCGCGGCAACAGCGTCTATTTCCCGGATCGCGTCGTGCCGATGCTGCCCGAGGAGTTGTCGGCCGACATCTGCTCGCTGAAGCAAGGACAGGTGCGCGCCGCCATGGCCTGCCACCTCAAAATCACGAAGGACGGGTCGCTCAAAAGCTGGCGTTTCACACGCGCGAAGATTTGTGTCGCTGCAAATATTGCATATGAGGATGCTCAGGCGGCGATGGATTTGGCAGGCGACAACTCTGCCCGTTTGTCTCGAGCGAAGTCGAGAGACTTGGCGGAGGGTGTCTCGACTTCGCTCGACACGAACGGTGATAGCGAGGTTTCCTCCACCCCTTGCTCGATGCCTCCGATCGAGCCGATCAGCCCTGTCTCGCGCGAGCTCGTCGACACCGCTCTGAAACCGCTATGGGCCTGCTGGCACGCCTTGTTCGCGGCCCGCAACAAGCGTGAGCCGCTGGAACTCGACATCCCCGAGCGCCGCGTGATGCTCGACGAAAAGGGACGGATCATGTCGATCGCGCCGCGCGACCGGCTCGACGCGCACAAGTTGGTTGAGGACTATATGATCGCAGCCAACGTCGCGGCCGCGCGCGCACTCGAGGCCAAGAAGGCGCCGGTCATGTACCGCGTCCACGAAGCGCCGGGCCGGGAGAAACTGGTGGCGCTCAAGGACTATCTCGCGACGTTCGGGATCGAGTTCGCGCTCGGCCAGGTGATCAAGCCGGGAACGTTCAATCGCATCATCGATCGGATCGGCGACAGCGACGCGCGGACCGAGATCATGGAGCAGATCCTGCGCACGCAGATGCAGGCCCGCTACGGCCCCGAACGGCTCGGCCATTTCGGCCTGAGCCTCGCGACCTACGCGCACTTCACCTCGCCAATCCGCCGCTACGCCGACCTGCTGGTCCATCGCTCTCTGGTCAGCGCCTACCGGCTCGGTGAAGGCGGCCTGCCGCCCGGCGAGGATGAGAAGTTCGACCGCATCGGCGAGCAGATCTCCATGCTTGAGCGGCGCGCGATGGAGGCGGAACGCGACACGATCGACCGTTATGTTGCGGCCTATCTGTCGGACCGGGTCGGACAGCTGGTCGATTGCCGGATCACCGGCGTTCAGCCGTTCGGCTTCTTCGCGACAGTCGAGGGCCTGGGCGGGGACGGGCTCGTGCTCGCCCAGACGCTTGGCCAGGAATATTTCCGCTACGACGAGGCCGCGCGCCAACTGGTGGGCGACGAGAGCGGTGAGACCTATCGCGTTGGACAAAAATTGACGTTGAAGCTGGCGGAGGCGAACCCGGTCAGCGGGTCCCTGCGTTTCGAGCTTCCGGAAGGATCCTACGGCGGCCCGCCCCGCCGTTCGGACCGCGTGCGTCCCGGTCAGCGTTCGACCCAGCGTCGGGGCCGTCCGGCCAACATCCGCCACCAGGGCTCGAAGCGCCGAAAGGGATAATGATGGCCAACTACAAGATCGCAATCGTCGTCGGCAGCCTTCGGCAGGAAAGCATCAACCGCAAGATCGCGCGCTCCATGTGCGCCATTCGCGGCGACAATCTCGAATGCTCGATGGTCGAGATCGGCGACCTGCCGCTCTATAACCAGGAGTATGACAAGTCGCCGGACGAGCCGGCCAGCTACGTGCGCTTTCGAGAGCAGATCGCGGCGGCAGACGGCATCCTGTTCTGCACCCCCGAATATAATCGCGGTGTCCCCGGCGTTCTCAAGAATGCGATCGACGTCGGGTCACGCCCTTACGGAAGCAGCGTGTGGAACGGAAAACCGGCGGCGATCATCAGCGCTTCGCCCGGCGCAATCGGCGGCTTCGGCGCCAACCACCAGCTGCGCCAGTCGTGCGTGTTCCTCAACATGCCGGTGATGCAACAGCCCGAGGCCTATCTCGGCCATGTGAACGACGACAGCTTCGGCGAGGATGGGCAGTTGAAGGACGGTCCACTTAAGCAGATCGTCGAGAAGCTGGCGCACGCGTTCCACGAATGGGTGGACATGATCCACCGGTCGCGGGCGGCTTTGGCGAATAGTTAGGGAGCGAGTCTCAGTCCGCGATCTTGAGCTCGCGCTGCAAGACCTGACGGAAGTCTCGCCCGTCGTAGATCGTGTAAATACCCCGTCCCTTGCTTGCCGCGACCACCGCGAGATTGCTGTCTGCTGAAATCCAAGCGGTCTGGACGCCGTCGAGACCACGGGCGATCCACTTCTGATCAGCTTTGGTAAAATGACCAGCAAGAAGGTCGTAATGACTGGCGTCTTTATCCGACTTTCCCGGCCGCTTCACCACGGCGGCATACGCATCAAGCGCGGGGTTTGCGGTTGTTGGTGGACCGTCGCTGATAACCAGAAGGTCGTTGTTGACCGGTGAACTCGTTGGCACGATCCAATTGACCAAGGCCGCTGTTTCATCAGGCAAGACACGCCGGTTTTCACCAGTTGAGCTATCCACGATGAGCCGGTTCCTCTCCTCCCCGAAGTCCCCGCTAAACGAGCCGTAGGATTTGCCATCATTTACAGCACGGCGAATCGGTATTGTGAAAAAGCGAGTGCCTTTGATCATCTCGACGTTCCCGAAACTCAGAGCGACGCCCGACTGACTCTTGGTCACCTGCTGCGGTCGTCCGTCGTCCTGTGGGTCGAAGCTGCAACCTGCGAGTATCAACGCTACAGTTAGTCCAGCTACACGAATCATTTACGCCTCCAATTTTCCTAAAGCTTCGGCAGCGTCACCCCGCGTTGCCCCATATATTTGCCGGCGCGGTCCGCGTAGCTGACCTCGCACGGCTCATTGCCCTTGAGGAACAGGAACTGGCAGGCGCCTTCGTTGGCGTAGATCTTGGCGGGCAGCGGGGTGGTGTTGGAGAATTCCAGCGTCACATGGCCTTCCCATTCCGGCTCCAGCGGCGTGACGTTCACGATGATCCCGCACCGCGCATAGGTGGACTTGCCAAGGCAGATCACCAGCACGTCGCGCGGCACCCGGAAATATTCGACGGTGCGGGCGAGCGCGAAGCTGTTGGGCGGGATGATGCAGACGTCGGTCTTGCGGTCGACGAAACTGTTGGCTGCGAAATTCTTGGGGTCGACGGTGGCCGAATCGACGTTGGTGAAGATCTTGAACTCGTCGGCGACGCGCGCGTCATAGCCGTAGGATGAAAGGCCGTAGCTGATACAGCCTTCGCGCCGCTGCGCCTCGACGAACGGCTCGATCATTGCGTGGTTCAGCGCAGCCTCGCGAATCCAGCGGTCGGATAATATGCTCATGGCCGGTGGCTAGCGGCAGCTTGTGGCGCCGTCATCCCCGCGGGAGACTAATGCACTTTCTATCCACAGGCGCTTCCACATAAATCGACCGGCAACGCTGGAGCCGGGGAGCCGCATCAGGTAAAAGCAGCGCATGGCCGAAATCCTCCGTCACCCCGGCGCCGCGGAAGCGCCGGAAGCGCCGACTCTTCCGCAAAACGTCCAGGCCGAGGCTGCTTTGCTGGGCGCACTGATGATCGACAACCGGCTGGTCGAGGACGTGCAGACGCGCCTCAAGCCCGATCATTTCTTCGAGCCGCTGCACGGGCGCATTTACGAGGCCGTCCTCCGGCTGACCGACCGCAACATGGTCGCCAACCCGGTCACCCTGCGGCCCTTGTTCGACGCGGACGAGGGCATGAAGGAGGTCGGCGGGCCGTCCTATCTCGCGCAGCTGACGGGTTCCGGCGCGGCAATCATCGGCGCGCGCGACTTCGCGCAGCAGATCTACGACCTTGCGCTGCTTCGAGCGCTCGTCAGCGTGGGCCGCGATCTCGTCGAATGCGCACTCGACACCAGCGAGGATGTCGCTCCGCTCGCGCAGATCGAACGCGCCGAGACTGAGCTCTACAAGGTCGCCGAAGAAGGCGGTGCGGAAGGCAAGGCCAAGAGCTTCGGTGAAGCGACCAAGGAAGCATTGCGGGTGGCGGAGGCGGCGCTCAACAGTGGCGGCGGCTTGTCCGGCATTACGACGGGACTGTCCGACCTCAACGCGCGCATGGGCGGGCTTCACCGCTCGGACCTCATCATCCTCGCCGGGCGTCCCGGCATGGGCAAGACCAGCCTTGCGACCAACATGGCGTTCAGCGCCGCGACGCGCTTCCTGCAGGACCAGACGGACGGTATCGAGCCCGACCGATCCGCCGGCGCGGCCGTCGCCTTTTTCAGCCTGGAAATGTCGGCCGACCAGCTGGCCACCAGGATCCTCGCCGAACAGTCGAACGTCACCGGCGAGCAGATCCGATCCGGCAAGATCCAGGCGTCCGAGTTCAAGCTGCTTGCCCGGGCGGCGGCCGAGCTCAACAGCCTGCCGCTCTACATCGACGACACGCCGGCCCTCACTATCGCCGCGCTGCGCGCCCGCGCCCGGCGCCTCAAGCGGCAGAAGGGCATCGGCATGATCGTCGTCGATTATCTGCAGCTGTTGCAGGGCAGCGGCAAAGGCAGTTCGGGCGACAATCGCGTTCAGGAAATCTCAGAGATCAGCCGCGGCCTGAAGCAGCTCGCGAAGGAATTGCACGTGCCCGTGCTGGCGCTGTCGCAGCTCAGCCGCGCCGTCGAGCAGCGCGAGGACAAAAGGCCGCAACTGTCCGACCTTCGTGAATCCGGATCGATCGAGCAGGACGCCGACATCGTGATGTTCGTCTATCGCGACGACTATTATCTCGCCTCGAAGCAACCCGCCGACGATCACCCGGATTTTCCGGCCTGGCAGGAAGAAATGGGCCGCGCCTATGGCAAGGCGGAAATCCTCGTCTCCAAGCAGCGCCACGGCTCGACCGGCAAGGTCCGCGTCA
>JBDSMG010000060.1:0-4299 GCA_039915925.1 Sphingomicrobium sp. | reverse complement strand
AGCGAGGCAGCGCGCCGAGCGGACCCCGCCGAGCAGGCGAAGACGATTCTGCGCCGCAGAGGTCGTGTCGCCTATTCAATGAGCGTTCACGGCGGACGAGCTGACCTGTTTTTCGTATCGGGAATTGGCAAAGACCTGACATTCGACGAGCTGCTCGCGGCCGCCAAGCGGGTGTCGGCATGAAGCCGGGCCGCTACCTCCGCCTGCGCCGCGAGGCGGGCGGATGCGGGATCGACGACACGCCGCTTTGCGGTGACCGCCTGACTGAGATCGAAGGCGGCTCTGCCCCGATGGACATCGAGCTTTGGGCTCTGAAGAACTTTTTCCGGTTTGATGTCGAGGTGCTTGTCGCTCTCGGTCGGGGGATCATCCCTGACATTTGCCGCATCTGCGGCTGCACGGATTATGATCCCTGCATGACCGGCGACCCCTGTTACGGGTGTTGTTGGGTCGAGGCCGACCTTTGCTCGGCTTGCGCGGATGAGGCGCGAGCGCTGCCCGAAGGGCTGGCGGCATGAACGCGAGGATCGCCGAGGCGGTGAAGGCCGCGCGGCTTGCTTTGGCCGGATCGAACCTCTTGCTGCGCGCGGCCGAAAGCGGGCAGCCCGAACTGGCCGAGGTCGCGGTCGGGAGCCTGCTGGAAGCCACCGCCACGGCGATCGAACAGGCAGGGTTTCACCCGGACGAAACACAGCGCGGCCAGCTTTATCGCGCAATTCTCGAATATATCGAACCGCGTCAGCTCGGTGACGCCTCTGATCCAGGGGCACGTCATGGCTAAGTTTTTTGGTTCCCGTCCCCAACCTCGCCAACCGAGGACGGGGAAACGCCGCTCCTCGCTCGACACCAAGCAGCTCGGCTTCACGTTCGAGCCGCCGCTTCCCGCCAGCCATGCCGCGGACCTCGCCGGTCTCGACCGGGTGATTGCGGCCAGCGTTGCGTGCGGGCTGCGCGAGGATCCCCGATCGCGGCCGGAGATCGCGGGCGCGATGTCGGCGCTGCTCGACGACGAAGTCACCAAGGGCATGCTCGACGCTTATGCGTCCGAGGCGCGCGAGGGTCACAACATCTCGGCCGGGCGCTTCCTCGCCTTCATCGCCGCGACCAAGCGGCACGATCTGCTCGATCATGTGGTCCGGCGCATCGGCGCCGCGCTGCTGGTCGGCGAGGAGATCCACACCGCCCGCGCCGGACATCTGCGGAGCAAGATCGTCGAGCTGCAGGCCGAGCTGAAGATCACGGAAAAACGCGCACGGCCGATCGGCCGGGAGGAGCGCTAGTGCAAGTGGGGGGACGAGTGAGCGCAGGCTCCAGGCAATATTACACCGCGGCGGAGCTGGCCGAGCTCAACCTTCCCGGCCTGTCCAGGGCGAAACGGAAGATCAACGAGCGCGCGCTAGACGAGCGCTGGGCATTGAAGACGGACGCTGCCGGAATGCCGTTGGCGCGGCCGCGCCAGGGCCGGGGCGGCGGACTGGAATATCATCTGCAGCTGCTGCCTGCCGCGGCGCGCCTTGAACTGGTGAAGCGCGGGCTGGTGGGCGCGGTTGCGACTGACGTCGATCTTAACGCCCAACCTGCGCATTGCCGCAGCTGGGCATGGCTTGAAGCACAGTCGAGCGCCGTGAAGGCGGAGGCGCAAAAGCGCGCCGCGATCGTCGCGTCGGTCGAAGCCTTCGAAGCGGGCGGTCTGACCCGGTCAGCTGCGATCGGATGTGCTGCGGCCGACGCGGGAATCGCTACCTCGACGATCTGGAACTGGCTCGATCTGATCAACGGCGTCGAGCGCGCGAACCGGCTCCCGCACCTCGCTCCCCGTCGCAAGGGCGGAGGCGCGGAAGCGGCGGTCGACGATGACGCCTGGCGCTTCTTCCTGTCCGATTATCTGCGGCCCGAGCGGCCGACATTGTCGAGCTGCTACGACCGCTTGGTCCGAGACTTCGCCGCGCCGCGCGGAATCGAGATTCCGCACCGCAAGACCCTGCAGCGCAAGCTGGAGCGCGAGGTGGACGGCCGTGTGATCATCGCCAAGCGCGAGGGTGCCGAGGCGCTACGCCGCACGCTGCCGCCGCAACAGCGCACCGTCGCGGGCATGCACGCAATGGAGCTGGTCAACATCGATGGCCACAAGTTCGACGTCTTCGTCCGGTTCGCGGACGGTCGCATCGGACGCCCGCTGATGATCGCCACGCAGGACATCTATAGCCGCAAGATTCTATCATGGCGGATCGGCGAGACCGAGAGCGCGGTGCTGACACGCCTCGCCTTCGCCGACCTGTTCAAGACCTATGGCATCCCGCGCGGGTGTCTGCTCGACAATGGCCGGGCGTTCGCGTCGAAGTGGATCACGGGCGGCGCCAAGACCCGGTTCCGATTCAAGATCAAGGAAGAGGAGCCGACCGGACTCCTCATTGCGCTGGGCGTCAAACCCCACTGGGCGACGCCGCATCGTGGCCAGTCCAAGCCGATCGAGCGGGCGTTCCGCGACCTGTGCGACACGATCGCCAAGCATCCGGCGTTCGCGGGCGCCTACACCGGCAACAAGCCCGACGCGAAGCCGGAGAATTACGGCAGCAAAGCCATTCCGATCGATGTTTTTCAGGCGGGCGTCGAGCGCGGGATTGCAGCGCACAATGCGAAGCAGGGACGCCGCACCGAGACGGCCCGAGGCGTCAGCTTCGACGCCGTTTTTGAGGCCTCTTATCAGCGCTCGCCGATCGGCAGGGCTACCGAGGAGCAGTTGCGCATGGCGCTGCTCATGGCCGATGAAACGCGCGCCGATCGGCAGTCCGGCGCGATCACCCTGCACGGCAACAAATATTGGTCGCCGGAGATCTCGGCGCTGGCCGGGCAAAAGGTCACAATCCGCTTCGATCCCGACGATCTGACGCTGCCGGTGCATGTCTATGACAAAGCGGGGCGGTTCCTCGCATCGGCTGGAGTGCTGGCGCAGACGGGCTTCCTCGACGCGGCCTCGGCCGGCGCCCGCGCGCGTCAGGAACGCGAGATCAAGAAGCTCATAAGGCGCAAGGAAGAGATCCTCGACCTGATCGACGCAACCGATCTCGCCGCCATGCTGCCGGCACACGAGGACGAGGAACCGGTGCCGATGCCGACCGTGCTTCGCCCGGTGCGCCACCGTGGCCAGACCGCCGCGGCGCTCAAGCATGCGCAGGCCGACGAGCAACCCAATCCCAGCTTCATGGACCGATTCTCGGACGCCGTGCCGAGGCTGCGGATCGTGGATTGAGAAGCGGCCGCGGGAGGTGGTGCTCCCACGGCCGTGCGTGACGAACGAGTGAAGGACTTTAGGCATGAATAACCCGGAAAATCTACCGCTGGACGTCCAGGAGCAGATCGAGTGGCTGCTGGAGCACAAGCAGCTCGCCAGCGCGAGCTGGACAATTTTGGCGCAGCAGACGGGCATCGCAGCCGGGACGCTCTCCGTATTCGCGGGCGGCAAGTACCAGGGCGACAACGAACGGGTCGCGCGCGAGGTCTTCCGGTACCGCCAGCATCTGCAGACGCAGGCGGAGCTCAACGTCGAGGCGCCGGACATCCCGCCGTTTTACCTCGCGCCGACCGCCAAGAAGCTGCAGTCGATGTTCGCCTGGGGTCAGCGTGGCCGGATCGTGATCTGCGCGCTTGGGCCGGGATGCAGCAAGACCACGACCGCGGAGAATTACCGCGACTGCATGTCCAACGTCTGGCTGATCACGGGCAAACCTTCGTGCGCCGGCCTCAACAATATGCAGATCGAAGTGCTGGCGGCGCTCGGCGAGCGCGATGCGCGCGGCACCGGCCAGGCATTGTCGCGGCGGATCCGCGACCGCATCGCTAACTCCAACGGGCTGCTGATCTTCGACGAAGCGCAGCATTTTCACGAACGCGCGATCGAGGAAATCCGCAGCTGGCATGACGCGACCGGGATCGGCGTCGCCCTGATCGGTAATTACAACGTGCTGGCCCGGATCGAGGGCGGCAACCGAAGCGCGGCTTTTGCGCAGCTCTACAGCCGGGTCAGCATGAAGCTGGTCCAGAACCTGCCGACGACGAGCGATGCGCGCACGTTGGCGGAAGCATGGGCCGTCGAGGACCAGAAGCAGACGGACTTCATTGTCCGCATGTCGCAACGTCCAGGCGGGCTTCGCACCCTCACCATGATGATGGAGCTCGCAACCATGGTCGCGACCAGCGAGCGTCGGCCGCGCGAGCTTTCCCACCTTCAGGAGGCGTGGGCGCAACTCGCCTCGCGCCCGACTGCAGGGTGAGCGCGAAATGAAAAACAACATGACCGTC
>JBDSMG010000022.1:0-57147 GCA_039915925.1 Sphingomicrobium sp. | reverse complement strand
CCTGGGCATAAAGGCCAGAAAAACTGCGGCGGTCGGCGACATAGGTTGATTCGTCGGTGTTCCGGTCTGTCGACAGCGGCACATTGGACCCGTTGGGGAGGACTGGATATTCGAAGTTGGCGCTGCGCTGATGCCCCCGTCCGATCAGCCAGTCGGCCCCGACCACCCAGTCGAACCCCCGCGACTTCGCGCCGACGTGACTGTCGACATAAATGTCTGTTGTGACGACGCGCTGGCGAAAACCGTCGGCGTTGACGGTCACGCCATCTTCCGCAAACTCGTCGCGCAGAAAGCCGCGTGTGTTGCGCGACCCGGTGCGGGCGATCGAAGCAAGGGTCGACCAGCCGAGCCCGCCGACCTTGCTGTCATATCCGATGTTCGCCTGGAGCCGGCGCTGATCTTGGCGGGCGTCGGCCGGATTGATGTTCGCGTCGATCGGAAAGCGCGGGGTCAGCGCGCCGTCTTCCAACGGGTGCGGGCTGTTCGGCGTTTGGTCCAGCAACGTCCCGTCGAGATCGGCGTGCAACCTTCCCGCGCCGATATCGCCCGCCGCGCGATAAAGAAGATGGACGCGGCGGAACCCGGCGCGGTCCTGCGCATCGTCGCGAGTCTCGGCGCTGGCGAGCAGCGACTGGCCGAACGTGCCCGACGACAGGCTGGTGGCGAAGGCGACGCGTCCGCTGCGCCGGGTACCCGCTTCGATCCAGCCGCGCGAATTCTGCTCGCCGGCCGCGGCGTGGATCGCGTGGACAACCCCGACGAAACTGGTCGCGCCGAAACTGACCGGGGCAGCGCCGCGCAGCAGCTCGATGCGGTCGAGGTCGATCGGGTCGAAACTGGCGGTGGCGGGGTTGAACGCCCCGCCGGCCGGCACGCCGTCGACGACCAGCAGATAGGCATCCATCTCGGCCAAGCCGTGGAAGGCGAGGACCGATGCTGCCGGACCGCCGTCGCCACCCGGCAACACTTCGACCCCACCGGCCGTGGCGAGCGCGCCGCGCAGGTCGAATACGCCGCGATCGCGCAGCGACTGGCCGTCGATCAGCGCCTCCGACTGCGGCAGCGAGGCCGCCGGCTCGCCGATCCGCGTGGCGGTCACAACCAGGGTCGGACTGTCCCCGGCCAGCACTGGCGTGGCGAAACTAGTCAGGGTCGCAAGTGCGCCGCAGCGCAATAAATCCATCAGTCGCATGATGTCCCCTTTGGGCCGCGAACTTTCGGCGGAAGTGGCTAAGCGCAAGCGAAACCTCGTCCTGTCGCCCGGATTTTCGACGAATGGCGGTATTGGCCGTCACCGCCGCCTTGTCGCGCCTCGAAATAGTAGGCACGATCAACGAGTTTCGACAGGGGATGATCGATGGGTGTTCGCTTCGCCGGCATGGCCTTCCTGCTTTCGGTCACCGCCTCCCCACTCATCGCCGCGCCCGAGCCGACCGCCGCCGAACTGGTGGCAAAGAACCTCGCGGCGCGCGGCGGGGCGGCGGCGCTGACGGCGATCGACACGATCCAGTTCGACGGCAAATTCATCGCCCCAGGCGATTTCCAGCTGGCCTTTCACGAGACCCGCGCCCGCAACGCGGGCGGCGACAAGGTGCGCGACGATCTGACCATCCAGAGCCTGACGATCGTCCAGGCCTATGACGGGCGAGCGGGTTGGAAGATCAATCCTTTCCAAGGCCGAAAGGACGCCGAGCGGATGTCCGCCGACGAAGCCCGCGCCCAGGCCGACGCCGGTTTGATGGACGGGGTGTTGCTTTCATCGCTCCACGACGGGTCGACCGTCCGCTATCTCGGCCGGGAGGATTTCGACGGCACCAATGCCTACAAGCTACAGGTCCGCCAAAAGGATGGCGACCAGTATGACTATCTGCTTGACCCCGACACTTTCCTCGAAATCCGCGCGACCGAGACCCGCCAGGTGCGCGGCGCGCAGACCATCACCGATTATGAGTATGGCGATTACGACAAGGTCGGCGGGGTCTATTTCCCGATGGCAATCGACAGCTGGCAACCGACCCAGCCCGACCAGCGGGTCCGTATCCTGATCGCCTCCGCCGTCGCTAATCCGAAGATCGATCCGGGGAGCTTCGCCCAGCCGGGCGAAACCGCCGCCGTCGTTCAGCCCCAGGCACCCGACGCATCGGAGAAACCGCCTGCCAAGCCGACGACTCCGCCCACGCCATCGACGTCTGCGACCCCGCCCAAGCCCTCGTCGGCGCTCTGAGAAGGATGACCGCCATGCGCCCCTCATCGATCGCTCTGCTTCTCGCCGCCGCCAGCCCTGCCGCGCTGGCCGCGCCCGTCGCCACGCCCGTCGTCGACAGCGGCACCGTGTCGGGTTTGGGCATCCGCAACATCGGATCGGCGACCATGTCGGGCCGCATCGCCGCGCTTGCCGGGCACCCGGAAGCGGACGGCAAGGTCACGCTCTATGTCGGCGCGGCGTCCGGAGGCGTGTGGAAGTCCGAGGATAGCGGCACCACCTTCCGCCCGATCTTCGACAAGGCCGGGTCGCAATCGATCGGCGCCCTTGCGATCGACCAGAAGGACCCCAAGACGATCTGGGTCGGCACCGGCGAAAGCTTGACCCGCAACTCGGTGTCGGTTGGCGACGGGATCTGGAAATCGACCGACGGTGGCGGCAACTGGACCCGGATGGGGCTGGCGAAGAGCGAGCGCATCACCAAGATCGTGGTCGACCCGACCAATAGCAATATCGTCTATGCCTGCGCACCGGGCGCGCTGTGGAGCGACAGCCCCGACCGCGGTCTCTATCGAACGACCGACGGCGGCGCGAGCTGGAGCCAAGTCCTGAAGGGCGGCAACCTCTCGACCGGCTGCTCCGCCATCGCGCTCGATCCGTCGGACTCGCGCCATCTGCTCGCCGGCCTGTGGGATTTCCGCCGCAAGGGCTGGACTTTCCGCTCCGGCGGAGATGGCCCGACCGCGCCGTCGGGCAGCCGGATGATGGAGAGCCACGACGGTGGGGCCAGCTGGACTGCGCTCGACGCCGCCAGTCGCAGCGGCCTGCCGAAGGGTCCGTGGGGCAGGGTCGAGGTGGTGTTCGCGCCGTCCAATCCGAAGATGATCTATGCCTTCATCGAGAATGTTCGCTCGGCGCTCTACGCCTCGGCCGACGGCGGCAAGACGTGGGAAGAGCGCGATCGCAGCCAGGGCATGGTGTGGCGTCCCTTCTACTTCAGCAAGCTGGTCGTCGATCCCAAGGACGACCAGAAACTCTACAAGATGGGCTATTCGGTCATTGCCTCGGAAGATGGCGGCAAGAGTTTCGCCAACGCCGCCGGGGCCAGCCATGGGGACTGGCACGACATTTGGATCAACCCCGGGAACAGCAAGGAACTCGTAGGCGCGGACGACGGCGGGTTGTGGTTCAGCCACGATGGCGCCAACAAATGGTGGAAGGGATATAACCTCCCGATCAGCCAATTCTATCACGTCAGCGTCGACGATCGCGATCCGTACCAGGTCTATGGCGGGCTGCAGGACAATTCGAGCTGGGTCGGCGACCAGGAATATCCCGGCGGTATCACCAACTCGCGGTGGGAGAATCTCTACGGCGGCGACGGCATGTGGACCTTCTCCGACCCGACCGATCCCGATTACGTCTATGCCGAATATCAGGGGGGCACGATCGCGCGGATCAACCGCAAGACCCATGATGGCCCGTCGATCCAGCCGCTCCCTGGCTACAAGGAAAAATTGCGCTTCAACTGGAACACGCCGATCGCGCTGTCGCCCAATGACAAGACCGCGCTCTACATCGGTTCACAGTTCCTCTTCCGGACCCGCGACCATGGCACGAGCTGGGACCGCATCTCGCCCGACCTGACGACCAACGATCCGATGCGCCAGAAGCAGGAGCAGTCAGGCGGAATCACCGTCGACAATAGCGCGGCGGAAACCAATGCGACCATCTATTCCATCTCCGAAAGCCCGGTGGCGGCGGGCCAGATCTGGGTCGGGACCGACGACGGCAACGTCCAGCTGACCCGTGACGCCGGCGTCCACTGGACCAACCTCACCCGCAACCTGCGTGTCGCCGGCGGCAGCTGGGTTTCGTGGATCGAGGCGAGCCGGACCGATCCGGCGGTGGCCTATGCCGCGATCGACCGCCATACCTATGGCGACTTCAACCCCTACGTCTTCCGCACCGCCGACTATGGCCGCAGTTGGCAGCCGATCGCGGGGCCGAAGACGACCGCCGTGACCGGCTATGCCTGGGTCATCAAGGAAGACCCGAAGAACCCGAACATCCTCTATCTCGGCACCGAAAAGGGCCTGTTCGCTTCCCTTGATCGCGGGGCGACCTGGGCGCGCTTCAGGCCGACCGGCTTCCCCGATGTCGCGGTGCGCGACATCGCCTTCCAGACCCGCGACGACGACATGGTGCTGGCGACCCATGGTCGCGGCATCTGGATCGTCGACGACATCTCGCCCCTGCGCGGCCTCGATCGCACCACGCTCGCCAGCGATCTCAAGCTGATCCCGTCGCGTGCCGTCGAACAGCGTATCCGTGGCAACGGCGGCTGGGCCGAGGGCGACGCGATGTATGCCGGACAGAATCCGCCGGCCGGCGCTCAGATCAGCTATTACCAGCGCACCCGCCACGTCATTGGCCGGATGAAGGTCGAAATCCTCGACCCCAGCGGCGCGCTGGTCGACGAACTGCCGGCGTCGCGGCGCAAGGGGCTCAACCGGATCAGCTGGTCGATGCTGACCAAGCCCCCGCAGGTGCCCCCGGCCGCCTCGATCGCCGGCGCCTCGACGCAGGGCCAGCGGGTCATGCCCGGTCGCTATACCGTGCGGGTCACCAAGAATGGTGTTGCCCAGACGATGCCCCTCGATGTGGTCCTCGACCGGCGCGCGACTTACACGCTGGCCGACCGCAAGGCGCAATTTGACGCTGCCGAACGGACCAAGGCACTGTTCGCGCGGATGAGCACGCTCGCCGCCAAGATCGCGTCGGCGCGTGAGGGAGCGGAGAAGATCGCCGACGATCAGGCGACGCCGGCAGCGACGAAGGCGCTCGCCGAGAAGGTCGCGGCTCGCGGAGACGTGCTGCGCAAGGAAATCGCCGCAACCACCGAAGGCGGGGCGATCACCGGCGAGGAGCGGCTGCGCGAACACGCCGACACCGCCTATGGCGCGATCACCGGCAGCGAGGGCGCACCGACCAATTACCAGCTTGCCCGCGTCGCAGCGCTCGAACGCGAACTGACCGACGTCGAGGGCGAATTTGCGGTGCTCCAGGGTGGCGATCTCAAGGCTCTGAACGCGGCGCTGCAACGCAGCGGCAAGCCAGCAATCGACGTCGCCGCAGTCGATTTTGATCGCGACGAGGCGCGTGGTGGACGGATTGAGGCGCTCGCCGCCGGGCTCCTCGGCACCCACTTCGTCGGCAATGCCGCATTTCTCGAGCCGAGCGGCGAGAAGGATTAAGGCCGACTTCGCATCGGCAAAGCGCGTTATTATCACGCGCGCGGTCGCGGATGATGATGATCCGCCATGGGCCGGTCATCGGCGCGACATAGCGCGAAGGCTCGGGCAGTTCGGCCTCGAGGCCGGCAATCAGCCAGCTCGTGGCGTAGATCGACGTCAAGTCGGACGGAAAGGACTCGGGATCGTTATGATGCGCTTGTGCCAAGCTGTGCCGAGCCCATTCGGTTTATTCAGCTAACTATCGTCAAGGGCGTGACATTTTGGCGAAGCGGGGCCATGGCGTGCACGAATCAGCGTCGGGTGCCGGTTACCGCATCCGTGTCCGATGCCTCCTTCCCGAGACTATCAACGAAGAGGCCAAGTGCGCATTCCGTCGCTCCTCCGCTGTGGCATCCTTGGCCTGTCGTTTGGTGGGGCGGTCGTAGCCGCATCGGCCGCCAAAGCCCAGCATGACTCTCGGCGGACCATCGGTTCGGTCGCTAAAGCAGATCGCGCGCCTCCGCTAGTCATTTCGCCCGTCCCGCCGGACGCAGCACTGCCAATGGTGGAACCGATCGTCGGCGACGCGGAGTTCGAACGGTCGATTCCGTCCTTGGCGCCCGACCAGGACTCGGCGCTCGACCAGCCGCTTGAGAGCGTGACCGATTTCGAGAGACGCCTCGCCGGCGACCCGGCGACCGCCGCTCCCGGTGCCGCCCCGGTTGCCCCCAAGCCCGGTGCAGCACTGCCCTCGGCCGATCCCGAACTCGCCCGGCCGCTGCCCCCGCTCAACCAGTTCGACGTCCGCCAGGTCGAGTTCGCCGCGCCCGCGCCCGACGCGCGCTCGGTGGAGACCCGCTTTGCCGTCGTCGTCGAGGGACTGGAAAAGCCCGATGCGATGACCAAGCCGTCGCTGCGCAGCCAGTTCAACACCCTGTCGGCATTGCGCGAGAGCAAGGGCAAGGTCGCCAACGAGGCGATGCTGGCGGCGCGGCTGACCGAGGATTCGAAGCTGCTCCAGCGCATCCTCCAGTCCGAGGGCTGGTATGACGCGCGAGTCGATACGCGGATCGACCATGGCGACAAACCGTCCGCTGCGCCGGTGCGTGCGATGCTCGTCGTGATTGCGGGCGAGCGCTATAATCTGGGCACCGTCACCATCACCGCCGCCCCGACCGATCCGCCTGATCTCATCGCCGACAGTCTGGCGCTCAAGCCCGGCCAGCCAATCATCGCCGACCGCGTGCAGGGCGCCGAGGCCAATGTCGCCGTGATGTTGCCGCAGCATGGCTACCCTTTCGCCGAGGTCGGCCAGCGCGACGTTCTGCTCGATCCGGAGACGCACATCGGCGACTACACGCTACCCGTGACTGTCGGCCCGCGCGGGCGGTTCGGCGCGGTGACGACGACGGGCAAGCTGGCATTCGACGCACAACACACGGCGCTGCTCGGGCGGTTCAAGCGGGGCGATCTCTACGACAGCCGCAAGGTCGACGACCTGCGCCAGGCGCTAGTCGCGACGGGGCTGTTCTCGACGGTCGCGGTCGTTCCGCAGCGCACGTCGCGGCTTGCTGCCGACGGCACCGAACTGATTACATCGCTCGTCACGCAGCAGGCCGGCCCGCCGCACACATTGGCTGCCAGTGCGGGCTATGGCACCGGGCAAGGCTTACGAGTCGAGGGCAGCTGGACCCACGCCAATTTCTTCCCGCCCGAAGGTGCCCTGATCGGAAGCGCGGTCGCGGGCACCGACGAGCAAAGCGCCGCAGTCACCTTCCGCCGCTCGAACGCCGCCAAGCGCGACCGTACCTTCCAGGTCACGCTCCAGGCGCTGCACAGCAATTACGCGGCGTTCAATGCCTTTACCGGCCAGCTCTCGGCCAAGCTCAGCTACGACAGCACGCCCCTGTGGCAAAAGCCCTTTACCTATGCCGTCGGCGCGGAAATTCTCGGCACCGTCGAGGAGGCCTATGACTTCAGTGTCGGCGCGCGGGCGAAGCATCGCTACCTGATCGGCGGATTGAGCGGACAGGTCGGTGTGGACCGCACCGACAGCCTGCTCAACCCGACCAGGGGCTTCCGCACGACATTGCTCGTCCAGCCGGAGGGTTCGCTCAGCGGCAGCTTCACGCCCTATGTGCGCGGTCAGCTCGACGCGAGTGTCTACCACCCGTTCGGCAACAGCTTCGTGCTCGCTGCCCGCGCGCGGATCGGATCGAGCGCGAATGTCGATCTCGATAATCTCGCCCCATCGCGGCGCTTCTATGCCGGCGGCGGCGGGTCGGTCCGCGGGTTCGGCTATCAGCAGCTGGGGCCAAAGTCTCCGGACGGACGCCCGATCGGCGGGCTGAGCCTGATCGAGGGCGCGGCAGAGGCACGCTATCGGTTCGGCGACTATGGCATCGTCGGGTTCGTCGATGTCGGGCAAGTGTACAGCAAGCGCGTACCCAGCTTGAGCAACGTTCGCGCCGGCGTCGGGATCGGCGGGCGTTTCTATACCAATTTCGGGCCCTTCCGCCTCGACATCGCGACCCCGATCGCACGGCAAAGGGGCGAAAGTCGGTTCAACCTCTATGTCTCGATTGGGCAGGCTTTCTGATGGCCGACGATGCGGCGGAGGACGTGATCATCGTCCGGCGGTCGTCGTGGCCGGTCAGGGTGGCTCGCTGGTTGCTGGTCGGACTGGTGGCCGTCACCGTAGTTGCGGGACTGTTCCTGCTCGGGATCAATACTGACCCGGGTCGCCGATTCCTCGTCGAGCGCATTGCCGGGCTGCAATTCCAGAACGGGATGAAGATCGGGATCGGGCGGATCGACGGGTCGATCTACGGCCAGTCGACAATCCACGATCTCACGCTGTCCGATCCCAAAGGCGTCTTCCTCACCGTGCCCGAAGCGCGGCTCGACTGGCGGCCATTCGCCTATCTCGGCAACCGAATCGACGTGCGCCGCCTGACCGCGCCGACCATGACGCTCGCGCGATTGCCGGCCTTCCGCGTTTCGGCACCGAGCAATGCGCCGCTGCTCCCCGATTACGACATCGACATCGACCGGTTGAAGGTCGATCGACTGATCCTCGAAGCGCCCGTCACCGGGCAGCGTCAGATTGGGTCGATCGACGGCGCTGCACACATCGCCGATCGCCGCGCGCAGGTCGCGCTCCATGGTGCGGTCATCGGCGGCAAGGGACAGGTGGGTGGCGATCGGATCGACCTCAAGCTCGACGCCGTGCCCGAACGCAACCGGTTCGCGCTTGGGTTGGCGCTCCAAGGCCCTGCCAATGGGCTGGTCGCGAAACTGGCCGGGGTGAAGGCCCCGGTCGCGTTGCGCATCGACGGCAGCGGCGACTGGGCCAAGTGGGACGGCCGCCTCGCCGCCAATCTCGACAATTCGCCGTTCGCGCGGCTTTCCCTGACCGCCCGCAACGGCCGATTTGGGGTGCGCGGCCCGACGCGAATTGCGCGGGTGGTGAGCGGGCCGACGGCAGCGCTGCTCGGCCCGGTCACGACGATCGACCTGCAGTCTGACTGGGCCAATCGTCACGCCGATCTCGCCGGCACTATCGCCAGTGACGCCTTCAAGCTTGTTACCAACGGCAAGGTCGATTTCGGCCAGAACCGCTTCGACAACCTCCACCTCGCCTTTACGCTGCTCAAGCCGAGTGTGATCGCCCCCCACCTGAGCGGACGCGACCTGCGCGCCGACGTAACCCTCAATGGCGCCTTTATGAAGCCAACCGTCGACTATGCGATCACCGCGACGACGATCGCCTTCAACGACATGGCGCTCCAAGGTTTCGCCGCGCACGGCCAGGCGCAGGTCGACAAGGATCATAGCAGCATCCCCATTGCCGCGACCGTGCGCGCGATCACCGGCCTGGACAGCGTCGCGGGCGGAGGGCTGACGAACGTTCGGCTCGACGGTGACCTCGCGATCGACTGGCCGCGAATCCTGTCGGACAATCTTCGCATCCGCTCGGACCGCATCGACGCCAGGCTGATCTTGCTCGCGAACGTCGCCAAGGGGCTCTACACCGGGGCGGTCGAGGGGCGAGTCAACGACTATCGCGTCAACAGCGTCGGCCTGTTCAACGTCCAGTCGCACGCAGATCTGAAGTCGGTCGCCGGGGGCGGCTACGACCTCGTCGGGCGGGTGCGGGCGCAGTCGACCAAGCTGTTCAACGACGGCGTGCGCAGCTTCCTCGGCGGAAACGTCGCGGTGTCGAGCGACGTCGCCTATGGCCGCGACGGCATGATCCGCTTCTCGCGGTTGCGCGTGGCTTCGCCCCAGCTCCAGGTCACCGACGGACGCGGCAGCTATGCCCCCGGCGGGAGCATCGACCTGAGGGCGGTCGGCGTGTCGAAGCCCTATGGCCCGGTCGGGGTGAACGTCGTGGGCACCATCGCCAATCCTCACGCCATCGTCACCGCCGCGCGCCCCGGCTTCGGGGTCGGCATTGCGGGGCTCAGCGCGGACATCCGCGCCGTCGGCACAGGCTATCATATCCTTGCCAGGGGAGGCAGCGACTACGGCCCCTTCACTGCCGACCTCCTCGTCAACACCGCCGCCGGACCGCTCGCGATCGACGTGACGCGCGCGAGCCTCGCCGGGATCAACGTCCACGGCCGCGTGATCAAGTCCGCCGCAGGTCCCTTCACCGGTCGCCTCGACGCTTCGGGCCAGGGGTTGGGCGGGATCGTCCGCCTTGCCGCCGCGGGTCGCTACCAGCAGCTCGTCATCAACCTGCGCGCGCACAACACAGTGCTGCCCGCACCGGCCGACATCGCGGTCGGATCGGCCATCGTCGACGCGCGGATCATCCTCTACGACCAGCCCGAAGTGGTCGCCGACGTCCAGCTTGCGCAGGCGCGCTACCAGCGGACCGACATCACCGCCCTGCGCGCTTTGATCAATTATCGCGGCGGGCGTGGCTTCGCCCGGATGCTCGCCGAGGGGACGGCGGGCGTGCCGTTCCGCGTCGCGATCAACAGCGAGCTGACCCCCACCTTGTGGCGCGCCGCGCTTCAGGGCCGAGTGAGCGGGGTCGATATTCGCACCGCCACGCCCGCGCGCATCGTTCCCCGCCGTGGCGGCTATGACCTGCTGCCGACGACGCTCGCCTTCGACAAGGGCAGCGTCCGCCTCGCCGGAAGCTATGGCCCCGGGCTAAAGTTGCAGAGCCGCATCGACCGGCTCGACATGGCGCTGATCAACAGCTTCTCGCCGGGTCTCGGCGTCAACGGCCGCGCAACGGGCAGCATCGATATCGACCAGCCGTCGTCGGCCAGCTTCCCCCGCGCCGATGTCCAGCTTGCGATCCGCGATTTCACCCGCACCACCGCCGCGTCGGTCAGCCAGCCGGTCGACATCAATTTCATTGGCCAGCTGCAGTCGAGCGGTAGCTCCGTGAGCGCTGTCATGCGGACGCGCGGAACGGTCGTCGGTCGGCTGCAGGCGAGCATCGATCCGGCCGGCGCAGGCAGCTGGAGTCACCGCCTCAGCGAAGGCGCGCTTCGCGGCGGGATCCGTTACGTCGGCCCGGCCGACACGCTCTTCTCCTTCGCGGGCCTCCCTGACCAGCGCCTCGCCGGCCCGCTCGGTGTCGCCGCCGACTTCACCTGCAAGATCGCGCGCCCCTGTCTGCAGGGGGTCGTTCGCGGCAAGAACCTGACCTATGACAACATCACCTACGGCACGCGCCTGACGCAAATGACGCTCAATGGGCGCTTCACCGGCGAGCGGCTTGAGATCGACGAGCTTACCGCCAGGGCGGGCAACGGCAATGTCTCGGGCAAGGGCAATGTCAGCCTGGCCGCCGCCAGCGGCTATCCGGCGCGTTTCGACCTTAAGCTCGACAATGCCCGGCTTGCCAACAGCGACATGCTGCGCGCGACCGCGTCGGGATCTGTTCAGCTGGTCAAGGACGCCAACGCCAGTCCGCGCCTGACGGGCAATGTCACACTGCCTGCTACGCGCTACCAGATCATCCGCCAAGGCAGCGCGGGCGTGCCCGAATTAACGGGGGTCCGGTTCAAGCCGCCGCGGGGTCGCCCGCGCACCAACGGCGACGCGCCGCCACCGACCGATCGCGGGTTCGCTGACGTTGCGCTCGACCTCGGCATTGACGCGCCGAGCCAGTTGTTCGTCAGCGGCATGGGGCTCGAGTCCGAGTGGCGCACGCGACTCAAAGTCACTGGCACCAACCAGGCACCGCGTATTTCGGGCAACGTCAGCCTCGTGCGCGGGACGCTCGACTTCGCCGGCCGCTCCTTCACGCTCGACAGCGGCCGGATCAACTTCAATGGCGGTGCGGCGAGCGACGCGACGATCAACCTCTCTGCGAGCGAGACGATCGAGAGTGTCGCCGTCACGCTCAACGTGACCGGATCGGCAACCAATCCGCAAATCAGCTTCTCGAGCACGCCGGGTCTGCCCCAAGACGAAATCGTGTCGCGGATCCTGTTCGGCAGCTCGATCGGCAATTTGTCGGCGATCCAGGCGGTGCAGCTCGCCGCCTCGCTCAACTCGCTACGCGGGAGCGGAGGCGGGCTCAACCCGCTCGGCAAGCTGCGCGCAGTCGCGGGAATCGACCGGCTGCGCATCCTCGGCCCGGACGATGCCACCGGGCGCGGCAATGCACTGGCGGCGGGGAAATATATCTCCAAGAACATCTATCTCGAGGTCGTGACCGATGCCCGGGGCTTTACTGCCACCCAGCTTGAAATCACGCTGTCGCGCGCCTTGTCGGTGCTGAGCCAGGCGGGCGGGTCGAACGCGACCAATGTCAGTGTTCGCTATCGGAAAAGCTATTGATGCGGCACGTCTTGCCCATGCTGATGCTCGCGCTGCTGACAGCCTGTCAGGAGCGTCGAACGTTCGACGATCGCTACAATGCGACGACCAATGAGATCGAGCAGCGCGCGGGTACGCTGGACAAGCAGGCGAGCGGGCCTGCGGGGTCAGCGAACCGCTAGCGCCATGCATTTCGGTCTTCAACGGAGTGAACGGTCCATGCGCCTCCACGGACTGTTTCTGCAAAGGACAAGAGCGAGTTCCAAGCGGTCCTGCGGCGCCTTCGCGATGTGACGATGCCAGCCTGCTCGTCTTGCCTGCACATAGTCGACACACGGTAAATCAACCTGTGGCGAGCAACGTCGCCGGGATCGATGCGCGCTGATCCCGAGGCGGGCCGGTAACGCATGTCGTGAAATTTCTTAGGCTCCAGCGCATCATTGCCCATTTGCCAGTAGCGCTGGCCCTTTCCACCAGTGCTCCCGTCAAGACAGCGCTCAAACGACGAAAGACGGCATGTAAAGCCGCGCGACGAACTGACGCTTTCCGACTGGCACCGGCCGGAGCGTGTCGGTCACGAGCGTCTTCGGATCCGACTTCGCCGCTTTAGAATCAGCAGATAGGCGGCTGGGACGACCAGCATTGACAGCAATGGCGCGGTGATCATGCCGCCGATCATCGGCGCGGCAATACGGCGCATGACCTCCGACCCGGTGCCGGACCCGATCAGGATGGGGAAGAGACCGGCAAGGATCACCGCCACGGTCATCGCCTTGGGCCGAACGCGGAGGAGGGCGCCTTCGCGCACCGAAGCGTCGATCTTATCCTCGTCCGGATCGGCGCCGCGCTCGGCCAGCGCCTGCTTGAGGTAGATCAGCATCACCACGCCAAACTTGGGTGTCGCCAGACAAGGGGACGACCACTAGCCCATTGCTTCAGATCAGATATCTACTATGCTGGAACAATGGATATGGGGATGGCGATCGCTGCGCTTGGCGCACTCGCTCAACGCACACGGCTGGAAACGTTCCGACTGCTGGTCCGCGCAGAGCCCGAAGGCATGGCGGCAGGGGATGCCGCGCGTGCCCTAGACGTGCCACAAAACACGATGTCCGCGCACTTCGCGATCCTTGCTCGCGCTGGCCTGGTGCGATCCGAGCGCTGCAGCCGATCGATCATCTATCGCGCCGACATCGACCGCCTGCGCGAACTGATGACCTTTCTTGCCAAGGATTGTTGCGACGGCTCGTCAGAATTGTGCGCTCCGCTCATCGCCGAACTCGCCCCCTGCTGCTGAAAGAATTGCCGTCCATGCCGACCGACATTATCGTCTATCACAACCCCGCCTGCGGGACTTCGCGCAACACGGTCGCGATGATCCGCGAGGCCGGGATCGAGCCGCATGTGGTGGAATATCTCAAGTCCCCGCCGAGCCGCGCCCTGCTGGTCGAGCTGATCGGCCGCGCCGGAATGACGCCGCGCGACCTGCTGCGCCAGAAGGGGACGCCGTACGCTGAACTGGGGCTGGGCGACGAGGGGCTGTCCGACGATGTGCTGGTCGATGCGATGATTGCCCACCCGATCCTGATCAATCGGCCACTCGTCGTATCGCCAAAGGGGGTCAGGCTGTGCCGCCCTTCAGAGCTTGTGCTGGACCTGCTGCCCGAGCGCCTCGAGCGCGATTTCGTTAAGGAAGACGGCGAGGTCGTTCGCGCGTGACGAACTTGCCGAATGTCGATCCGGTCTATCTGGACGTGCCGAGCGCGTCTTCGCTCGGCATCATGCCAGGCCTGATAAACAAGCCTCGGATCCTGCTGCTTTACGGCTCCTTGGGCGAGCGATCTTACAGGAAGCTGCTCGTCCTCGAAGCCGAGCGACTTCTCCAGGCGTTCGGTTGCGAGACGCGGGTTTACGACCCGGCTGGGCTGCCCTTGCCTGACGCGGTCGGTGCAGATCACCCCAAGGTCGCCGAGCTGCGTGCGCAGTCGCTGTGGTCCGAAGGTCAAGTGTGGTGCTCGCCCGAGCGGCATGGCGCGGTGACCGGGATCATGAAGGCGCAGATCGACTGGCTGCCGCTCGAGCAGCGCGGCGTCCGCCCGACCCAGGGCCGCACGCTGGCAGTGATGCAGGTGTCGGGCGGAAGCCAGTCGCTCAACGCGGTCAACGGGCTGCGGCTGCTTGGGCGGTGGATGCGGATGATCACCATCCCCAACCAGTCGAGCGTGCCCAAGGCCTATACCGAGTTCGAGGAGGACGGCCGGATGAAGCCGGGCCCGCTCTACGACCGGGTGGTCGATGTGATGGAGGAGCTGGTCAAGTTCACTTTGCTCACCCGGGGCTGCAGCGACTATCTCACCGATCGCTGTTCAGAGCGGCAGGAGCATAAGCGCTTGGCGGCAGGGGCGGCGCATTTCGCGGCAATTAAAGAACCGGCCGAGGCATCGTGAGTGTCTCGCTCGGCCGGCGGCTGGCGGCCGAGGGGATCGGATCGGCGATGCTGGTCGCCACCGTGATCGGGTCGGGGATCATGGCCGAGCGGCTGGCCGGGGGGAATGTCGCAGTGGCGCTGCTCGGCAATACGCTGGCGACGGGCGCGATGCTGTTCGTGCTGATCACGATGCTCGGGCCGTTGTCGGGCGCGCACTTCAACCCGCTAGTGTCGCTGGTGGCGGCATCGCGAAGCGAGCTTCGGTGGCGCGATGCGGGACTCTATCTTGTGGTCCAGCTGGCGTGCGGGATTGCCGGCGCGTGGATCGCCCACCTGATGTTCGACGAAGCCATCCTGCAGGTCTCGACCAAGGCGCGGACCGGCGTCGGGCAATGGACCGGCGAGGCGGTCGCCTCGTTCGGGCTGATCCTGACCATCCTCGGCACCGTCCGCCAGCGGCCGCAATGGGTGCCAGCAAGCGTCGCTTTGTACATCACCGCGGCTTATTGGTTCACCTCCTCGACCAGCTTCGCCAACCCGGCGATCACCGTCGCGCGCAGCCTGTCGAACAGTTTTGCGGGGATTGCGCCAGGCGATGTCCCGGGGTTCGTGGTGGCGCAACTGGTCGGCGGGGGGATCGGTGCGCTGGCGGCGAAGCTTTTGTTCGACCATCCCAACCGGGGTTTGAGGGACGATCACCTAGAAATCCGGGCAGGCATCGCCCCGACAAGTTAAGTTGTCGACCGCATCTGGTGCTTCGTCGACGCAGACAATAGAACGGCGCCATGCTCAACGTCCTTGCCAACCGCACCTACCGCCACCTGCTTTCGGCACAGATCATCGCGCTGATAGGGACCGGTCTTGCGACGGTCGCACTTGGGCTGCTCGCCTATGATCTGGCCGGCGGCAATGCCGGAGCCGTGCTCGGAACGGCGCTGGCGATCAAGATGGTTGCCTACATCGGCGTTGCACCGATCGTCGGCGCCTTCGCCGACCGGCTTCCCCGCCGCGCCTTCCTCGTCTCGATGGATATCATTCGCGCCGCCGTGGCCCTGAGTCTGCCGTTCGTCGACCAGGTCTGGCAGATTTACGTGCTGATTTTCGTCCTGCAGTCAGCGTCGGCGGCATTCACGCCCACCTTCCAGGCGACCATTCCCGACGTCCTGCCCGACGAGGAAGACTATACCCGCGCGCTGTCGCTGTCGCGCCTCGCCTATGACATGGAAAGCCTCACCAGCCCCATTTTGGCGGCAGTGCTGCTTACTGTAATCAGTTTCCACTGGCTCTTCGCCGGCACTGCAATCGGCTTCGTTTGCTCGGCGCTGTTCGTCGTCTCGGTGAAGCTCCCGCGCTCTCCCGCCAAAGCCCGGTCCGGGGGCATCTACGCAAAGACCACCCGCGGTCTGCGCATCTACCTTAAGACCCCGCGCCTCAAGGGACTGCTCGCGCTCAGCCTGGCTTCGGCGGCGGCGAGTGCGATGGTCATCGTTAACACCGTCGTCATCGTTCGCGCTGTCCTGGGGCTCGGCCAGCGCGAAGTCGCCTATACGCTGGCGACCTACGGCGGCGGATCGATGCTGGCAGCCCTGCTGCTACCGCGCCTGCTCACGCGCGTCAGCGACCGGGCGATGATGATCGGCGCGGCCGCAGCGCTTACCGTCGGATTGACGGTGATGGCGGCATTGTTCGCGGCGGGCGGGATCAGCTGGCCTGTCGTGCTTGGTGGGTGGCTGTTCCTCGGGATCGCTTATTCGATGAGCGTTACTCCAGCGGGCAGGCTCCTGCGCCGTTCGGCCAATGCGGACGACCGGCCCGCCGTGTTTGCCGCCCAGTTTGCGCTCAGTCACGGTTGCTGGTTGATCGCCTACCCCCTCGCCGGCCAGGTCGGCGCGGGCCGCGGGCAAGCTGCCGCGTTCGCAGCGCTGGCGGTGGTGTCCGCGATCGGGACTGTAACGGCAATGCGCTTGTGGCCGGCCACCGATCCGGATCAACTTGCCCACCGGCACGACGATCTACCCGACGATCATCCCCACCTTCGGACCGACCATGCCGAGGCACGTTCGGCCGCTCATGATTTTGTGATCGACGACCTTCACACGCAATGGCCAAAGCGTAGCCTCGACCATGTTTGAAACGCGAGGCGAGTGACGTAGTCGGGCAGAACGTCAGCGTTGGCCAAACTTGACTCTGGTTCTGCTGCCGAACGTTGTGAGCTCCAACGACGCATCAGCACGACTGCCGACACCTTAACGTCAGTAATCCGATCTCGAATACGAAATGTGTTTAGCTTTGTTTCCCGTCTTCGAAGATCGAGTGGCGACGGGTATGGTTTCCCCGCCGCCACTCTCAGGCCCGCGAGGCTAAGCGGCATTACGGAATCGGGGAAAGCGGAACTCCGCGCCGACCGGCGCGGGAAGCCGTCGCCGTGAATGCGGGCCCATCGCTTTGGCCGGTCGCCCGACAAGGACGACCGGCTCCGGCAGACCTTCGCTCAGCATATCGGCCCAGGTGACTGCGAGTTCGCGCCGACGCAGCATGAATGCAGCGCGATTATAGGCGCTTTCGACCTTCTCCTTTGGTACATGTGCCAGCATCAAGTCGATCACCGCCCTGTCGTGATCCTTGCCGTGCCGCTCGGCCCATTCGTTCATGATGGTCGAGAAGGCTGCTCTGAAACCATGCGGCACGTGATGCCCGTGGTAGCCGGCGCGGTTAAGCAAATAGCCGATCGCGTTCTCGCTCATTGGGCGATGCGGGTGTCGATTGCTCGGGAAGACCAGCGTGCCGCCACCCGTCAGCGGCCACAGCGCTTTGAGAACCGAGACGGCTTGCGGCGTCAGCGGAACCAGATGGTCGCCGCCGATCTCGTCTTTTCGATTTAGATCGCCTTTCATGCGGGCAGATGGAATGCGCCACGATGGCGCTTCGCTGTTCAGCTCCTCGAACTCGTCCCAACGCGCGCCGCGCAGCTCGCTTGGCCGCACGGCGGTGAGCGCCAGGAAGCGAAGTCCTAGCCGGGTGATCGGGCGGGCATAGTCCTCTTCGGCAGCGATGATCATTGCTCGCAGCCGGACAAGATCGGTGATCGCGGGCTGGCGGCCCTTTCGCAGCGGTTTGAGCACGGCACCCAGTCTTTCGGCCGGGTCGGACTGCGTAATTCCCTTCGCGATGGCGAAGACGAACACGCTCGAGATACGTTGCCGCACGCGCTTCGCCGTCTCGATCGCGCCACGGCTTTCGATCTCGCGCAAGACCGCCAGCACAAGTGGCGCATTGAGCTCGCCGATCGGGAGGGCGCCAATCGTGGGAAACACGTCGCGCTCTAGGCTGCGGATGACATCGTCGGCGTGAATGAGCGCCCATCTCGTTTTGGTGTTCTCAAACCATTCGCGAGCGAGGCGTTCGAACGTTTGTCGGCCCGCCTCCAGATTCGCCTCCACCAAGAGCTTGCGGACAACTCGCGGATCGCGTCCTTCGTTGACTAGTGCCGACGCCTCGTCGCGCTTTACTCGTGCGTCCAGTAGCGAAACCCTCGGATAGACGCCGAAGTGTAGCGTTTTCTGTCTGCCGTCGTAGGCGTAGCTCCATTTCCACAGTTTCGAGCCGCCAGGGTTCACCAGCAGATAGAGCCGGTGGCTATCGGTCAGTTTGTAAGGTCTGTCCTGCGGATTGGCCGCTCGGATTTTCGCGTCGCTTAGCATATTCACCTCCAGGACCACGTTTTCGACGTGCCAGGACCACGTTTTAGGACCACGCCAAATGCGGAGGCCTGCGAACGGGTCCGAACGAGTCGGCTCGCTAATCACCTGAATTCAGAGGGAAAAGTCGATCCATGTGGACTGCTGCGAACCTCTGCGAAAGAGGTTCTGGCGGAGCGGGAGGGATTCGAACCCTCGATACGCTTTTGGCGTATACTCACTTTCCAGGCGAGCGCCTTCGACCACTCGGCCACCGCTCCGCATTGCTCTGGAGCGCGAGCGTTTAGGGGGGAGTGGCGCAGGGGGCAACCTTGCCGCGCGCAAGAACTTGCCCTTATGCCGCTCACGCATGCGCGCATTCGGATCACCGCCCTCGCTTGACGAGATCGAAGCGCTGGCACGACGCGCGCTTGAGAGCCTGCCAAAACCCTTCGCGGCGCAGCTTCAAGGCGTGGTCCTGCAGGTCGAGGATTTTGCCGACGATGCACTTCTCCGCGAGATGGGAATCGAAGATCCGTTCGACCTCACCGGCCTGTACGAAGGAATCCCGATCGGTGAGAAAAGCGTCGACCAGTCCGGCGCACTGCCGGACCGGATCCTGCTGTTCCGCCGCCCGATCCTCGATGAATGGGCGGACGGCGGGGACAGCCTCGAGCGGCTGGTCCGCCACGTCCTGATCCACGAAGCCGGGCACCATTTCGGGCTCTCGGACGCCGACATGCACGCGCTTGAGGAAGGCGAATGAGGGGTCTGCTAGCCTTTGAAGCGGTGACGCTCCACCGCGGCGGGCGAGTCCTGTTCGAGGATCTGAGCCTCGCAGTCGCGCCGGGCGACGGATTGCATCTGGCCGGGCCGAACGGAGCCGGAAAATCTAGCTTGCTGCGGCTCGCAGCGGGCCTGCTGAGGCCGGAGCGCGGGACGATCCACCGGGCTCGGCTGGCGCTTGCGGACGAAGGGCTGGCACTGGACGCCGAGGTTCCGCTCCGGCGCGCGCTCGCCTTCTGGTCGCGGCTTGGCGGCGCCGAAGCGAGGCTGGACGAAGCGCTCGACGCGCTCGATCTTTCTCCGCTCGCGGACGTGCCGGTAAGGCTGCTTTCGACCGGTCAGGCCAAGAGGGCGAGCCTGGCGCGCGTGGCTGCATCGGGAGCGCCGCTATGGCTGCTCGACGAGCCGCTCAACGGCCTCGACGCTTCGAGCGTCGAAGGGGTCGAGCGGCTTGTTGCCGGGCATCGCTCTGCCGGCGGCGGCGTGCTCGTCGCGTCGCACCTGCCATTGATCGGTGACTGGGTGCGGCTGGAGTTGGGGCAATGATGGGCACGCTCATCGCCCGCGACCTGCGCCGTGCATTCATCGGCGGAGCCTGGCTGCCGATCGCCTTCTTTTTGCTCGTGGCCGCGCTGGTTCCGTTCGCGGTTGGGCCCGATGCGCGTCTGTTGGCCCGAATTGGTCCGGGGATATTGTGGATCGCCGCACTCACGGCCGCGCTGCTGCCGATCGAGCGGCTCGTCGAACCCGACCGCGCCAGCGGCGTGCTTGACCAGTTCGCGCTGCATGGCCTTGCGGAGGAGAGTGTCGCCGCGGCCAAGATGATCGCGCACTGGCTGTCGTTCGCGCCGCCGCTTCTGCTGGCGGCGGTGCTGGCTTCGGTCGTGCTCGCGATGGACGCGCCCACTGTCGGGCGAACGGTGGTCGCGCTGGCGGTCGGAACGCCGGCTCTCGCCGCGCTTGCAGTCGCGGTGGCCGCACTGACATCCGGCCTCCCGCGCGCGGGAGCCCTTGCCGGAATCCTGCTTCTGCCGCTCGCGGTGCCGCTGCTGATCTTCGGCGCCTCGGCGAGCGGCGATGGCGGTTCGGGAGCGCTTTTGCTGGAGGCGGCTGTATCGCTGCTGATCAGCGCGGGCGCGCCGTTCGTCGCAGGCGCCGCAATCCGCGCTGCTCGGACCTAGCGGGTCCAGCGGGCGAAGATTGCCGTCGGGAGCAGCAAGCCGCGGGCTTCCTCGCGCACGGCCATCTCGCCGACCTCGGCCGCGCCGCCAAGGTCCGCGAGCGTCTGCCGGACCAATTCGCCGATGGCGAGCGCCGACATGCGCACGGCATAGACGGTCAGCACGAGGAACCGGCTGTTGTCGTCCAGCAACTTGCGGCAGTCGACGAGCAGGGGCGCGAGATTTTCCTCGAGCCGCCACACCTCGCCTTCCGGCCCCCGCCCGAACTTGGGCGGGTCCAGCAATATGCCGTCATAACGGCGGCCGCGCCGAACGTCGCGCGCAGTGAACTTGCCGGCGTCATCGACGATCCAGCGGATCGGGCGCTGGTCGAGCCCCGACAGCACCGCATTGTCGCGGCCGCCCTCGACCGACTTCTTCGACGCGTCGACATGCACCATGCGTGCCCCTGCCTCGCTTAAGAGCAGGGTTCCGACGCCGGTATAACCGAACAGGTTGAGGATTTCGGCGTCCGCCGCGCGCTCACGCATCCAGTCCCATTGCGGCGCCATGTCGGGGAAAAATCCGAGGTGACGGAACGGCGTCAAAGCGGCGTTGAACTTCACGGCGCCGCGTTCGAGTCCCCAAAGGCGCGGCACCGGGCGATGCTGCACCCAGCGACCGCCACCTTCCTCGTCGGACCCGGGAACGAATGTCGCGTCCGGGTCCCAATCGTCACTTGCCGGCGCCCACATCGCCTGCGGTTCGGGACGAACCACGCGAATGCCGCCGTAGCGCTCATATTTGCGGCCGTTGCCGCAGTCGATGAGGCCGAAGTCCTCCCACGGCTCGGCGACGATGGTCGTCAGATCGCTCATGCGGCGCGCGCCGCCCTCGTTCCGATCGATGCGCTCGCGCGCGGACCTGCAAGCATCGCCGCGCCGGCGGCGTGGACATCGTCGAGCGTCACCCCCTTCAGCCGGTCGAGCACTTCCAAGGGCTCGACCAGGCGGCCGTGGAGCGCGAGCTGGCGCGAAAGATAGCTTGCCTGCCCCCACGTCGATTCGAGCGACATCAGCAGCCCGGCGCGCGCCTGTGTCTTTGCGCGCTCGAGCTCCTTCATGGTGGCTCCGGCGGCGGCTTCGCCGAGGATCTGGTCGATGAGCTTGGCAGCCGCGCCCGCGTTGCGCGCCGAGGTCGCCGCGTGCACCGAAAAGATGCCGATGTCCGAATAGGACTGGAGCGAGGCGCTGACCGAATATGCCAACCCGCGCTCCTCGCGCAGCGCCTGGAACAGCCGCGACGACGCCCCGCCCCCGACCAGATCCGCGAACAGCCGCGCGGCATAATAGTCGGTTGCGCCGATGGCGGGTCCGGGAAGCGCCAACGTCACATGCGCCTGATCGCTTCGGCCACGCAGCACGCACTGCTCACCAGTGAATACCGCCGGGTCGTAATCGCCGCCTGAGCCGACCGGCACGTCGGCAAGCCAGCGCCCGGCCTGAGCAACCAGCGCATCATGGTCAACCCTGCCGGCCGCGACCAGGCAAAGGCTATCGCCGCGGTAATGCGCTTCGCGCCAGCCGTGCAGGTCCGCAACGCCGATTCGTTCGACGCTTGCTTCATCGCCGAGGATCGATCGGCCGAGTGGCTGACCCGAGAAGGCCGCTGCCCACAGTTCGTCGAAGATGATGTCGCTCGGAGTGTCGCGCGCTTCGGCCAACTCTTGGAGAACGACCTGCTTCTCGCGCTGCAGCTCGTCTTCATCGAGGTGCGGATGAAGGATCAGGCTGGCGAGAAGCTCGACGCCGAGCGGCAAATGCTCGGCCAGCAGTGTCGCGGTGAAGCTGGTTCCGTCCCGCTCGGTGCATGCGTTGAGGTCGCCGCCGACGTCCTCGATCGCTTCACTGATCTCGCGCGCCGACCGCCCGCCCGCGCCTTTGAACACCATATGTTCGAACAGATGCGCGATTCCGTTGAGCTCGGCCGGCTCGTGCCGAGAACCGGCTTCGGCGTAGAGGCCGAGCGCCACCGTCTCGAAACCGGGCATCGCGCGGCTCGCGACTTTAATTCCGTTCGGCAGGCGGGTGAGTTGCATCATGGCTTCGGCTTCAGCTTGCTGCGCACCGCAAGTCCATAGATGAGCAAGGCGATGCCCGCGAACAGGAACCATTGCACCGCATAGGAACGGTGGTTGTTGGGAATGGATTCGATCGACGGTGGCGTGCTGGCTTCGAGCCCGCCGAGGCCCCTCGATGAAACCAGCCGCATCCGCGTGCGGCTGTCCGGAGCGATCATGCCTTCCACCAGTCCGCCCGGCCACGAGGGGTTCGACTGCGGGTTCTTGCTCCAGCCCATCTCGACGCTCATTCCCGGTCCCTCGGCCCCGGTGCTGCAATCGGCAATGAACAGAAAGCCAGTCTCGCCCGCGTGATTGGTGCCTGGTCTGGTCCGCACATTGGTAACGCGCAGGCAGTTGCCGTGCGCCTTGCGAAACAGCGGTACAGCCGCGTCGGACAACGGTATGGTCGGAAAGACGATCTCCGGAAGATTACGCGCGGCGCTGTAGCGCGCGAGCAGGGTTTCCTTCTCATGAGCGCGCCGGATCTGCCAGAAGCCCAGCCAGACCATCGTCGCCACTGCGGCGAGCACGATCAGCGTCGGGATTATGGGCAACCGCCGGATCATTCGACAATCCGTCCTTCGCGCGCACTTTGGCGATATTCCTGGCCGAGCAGGAAGGCCTTGCCGAAGCGCAGTCCGAACAAGGTGAGCGCCAGGCCCAGTGGAATCCAGATCAAGTGGAAGAGCATCGGCGGCTCGAACGCAGCGTCCGTGACCAGCGCTCCCACGGTCACGATCGCACCGACGATGAGGATCAGGAAGGCGGCGGGTCCGTCACCGACGTTAAAGCTCGCGAAATTCAAGCCGCAGGTTTGGCAGCGGTCAGCGAACGCAACAAAGCCGGCAAACAGCTTGCCGGCTCCGCATCGCGGGCAGGTGCCGGTCAGAGCCGCCGCCAGCGGCGGCGGCTCTTGTTCCGGCGTCGGCATCAGCCGTGGACCGGCGCGCCCCAGCCGCCCCAAACGTAGATCGAGACGAACAGGAACAGCCACACCACGTCGACGAAGTGCCAGTACCAGGCGGCGGCTTCGAAGCCGAAATGCTGGCGCGGCGTGAAGTCGCCCTTGTGCGCCCGGATCAGGCAGATGGTCAGGAAGATGGTCCCTACCAGCACGTGGAAGCCGTGGAAGCCCGTCGCCATGAAGAAGGTCGCGCCGTAGATATTGCCTTTGAAGTCGAACGGCGCGTGCGCATATTCCCAGCCCTGAATGAAGCTGAACGTCAGTCCGAGAAGAATGGTCAGCAGCAGCCCGAGCTTTAGCCCCTTGCGGTCGCCGTGGATCAGGCAGTGGTGCGCCCACGTGACCGTGGTGCCGGAGCACAGCAGGATCAGGGTGTTGAGCAGCGGAAAAGCGAAGGGGTTCAGGACGTGGATGCCCTTCGGCGGCCACTGACCGCCGACCGCGTCGACGGCCGATGGAAATAAAGATGAATCGAAAAAGGCCCAGAACCACGCCAGGAAGAACATCACCTCCGAGGCGATGAACAGGATCATTCCGTAGCGAAGGTGCAACGACACGACGGGCGTGTGATGGCCTTCATGCGCTTCCCTGATGGTGTTGCACCACCAGCTGTACATCGTGGTCAGCACGCCAAGCAGGCCGAGCAGAAGCACGAATTTCCCGTAAGGGTTGTCGTGCATCCACATCACGGCGCCCCCGAACAGCGCCAGCGCCGAAAAGGCGCCGATGATCGGCCAGGGATCCGGCTCGAGAATGTGATATTCGTGGTTCTTGGCTCCGGCCATTCTTGAAGCTTCCCTACAGTCTTTGCCGACGGCCTCTAGCGGCCCGCGCCCGGACTTTCCACCGGGTAAAATGTATAACTGAGCGTGATCTCGTCGATGTCCCTCGTGTCCTCGTCCTCGCGGATTTTTGGATCGACGAAGAAGATGACGGGCATATCGACGGTCTGCCCGGCTTTAAGGGTCTGCTCGGTGAAGCAGAAGCATTGGATCTTGTTGAAATATTTTCCGGCGCTCGTGGGCGATACGTTGAAGATCGCCTGGCCGGTGGTGGTGCGCGCGCTGAGGTTGGTTGCGCGGAAGAAAATTTGCGTTTGCGCGCCAGGTGCGATCCGGACTCGGGTCTGAACCGGTTCGAACCGCCACGGCAATTGCGGATTGACGTTGGAATCGAAGCGCACTCCGATCTGCCCCGCGACCGCCCCAGGGGCTTTCTCCGCGCGTTGGGTGGTGCCGTTGAAGCCGGTGACCTGGCAAAACAAGCGATAGAGCGGCACCGATGCAAAGGCGACGCCGAGCATCAGGGCGGCGAACAAGGCCATCAACAGCGCCGTCCGCGCCTTTCGGTCGGCAATCACCGCGATCAACGCTGAAGCCCGATCTTCGCGACAGTGATGAAGAACAGCAGGATCACGAACGCACCCAGCAGTACGGCGAGCAACCGCGCACGCTCGCGCTGACGGCGGCGGATCAGATCGTCGGTGTCAGGTTTCACAGTTGGACCCATCGATCGACGACCAGGGCCGCGAACAGCGCAAAGAGGTAAAGCACGGAAAAGGCGAACAGGCGTTTCTCGGGCCGCATGCCGGCAGGTTCGGTCGCGCGGTTCGTCAGCACGAGGCCGGCGAGCAGCAGGAAGACCGCGTTCAACGCAATGCTCGCCACGCCATAGATCGGCCCGGTGAGCCCAAGCAGCCAAGGCGCGACGGCGGCAACAACCATCGGCAGCGTATAAACGAAGATGTGCCGCCGGGTGGACGCGATGCCCGCGACGACCGGGAGCATCGGCACCTTGGCTGCCGCATAATCGGATCGGACGAACAGCGATAACGCCCAGAAATGCGGCGGAGTCCACAGGAAGATGATCGCGAACAGCAGCAGCGGTAGAACCGATATATCGCCCGTCGCGGCCGCCCAGCCGATCAGCGGCGGAAACGCTCCCGCGGCCCCGCCGATGACGATGTTCTGCGCGGTCCGGCGCTTGAGCCACACCGTATAGATGAGCACGTAGAAGAGGATCGATGCAGCGAGGAGCAGGGCTGCGAGATGGTTCGCCGCAAGGTCCATCAGGATCACCGAAAAGGCGCCAACCCCAACGCCGAAATGCAGCGCGGTCTGCCGGTCCATGCGGCCGGCCGGCAACGGCCGCTGGGCCGTGCGCCGCATATGCTGGTCGAGATCGGCCTCATACCATTGGTTGAGCGCACCGGCGGCACCTGCTCCAAGCGCAATGCACAGGATCGCCGTGAATCCGAGCACGATCGGCGGCATCACCGGTGCGGCAAACATTCCGCACAGGCCCGTGAATACGACCAGGCTCATCACGCGCGGCTTGGTCAGCGCGAGCAGGTCGCGCCAGTCGGCGGGCGCCGCGGCCGAAGTGGTCATATCCATGGAGGGCATATGCGTGCGCCTATAAGCGTTTGGGGGCATGGCGAAAACCCCTCTCCACTGTCCGCCTTGAGCGTGTAGAGAAGCGCTCATGATCTACCGAATCGCATTGCTTCTCAGCGCCTTCGCCCCTGCGATCCTGCACGCGCAGGCCGCACCGCCCGCCGCACAGTCGGCTCCGAAGGACGATCTCGTGAAAGTGGCGCTGGACACGAGCGCTGGAAGGATCGTGCTTGCCCTCGACCGCGGACATGCGCCGATCACGACGGCCAACTTCCTGCGCTATGTCGAAAGCGGCAAGTTCAATGGCGAGGGCTTCTATCGCGCAATGCCGCTTGCGGACGGCGGCCTCATCCAGGGCGGCATTACCACCGACGCGCGCAAGATCGGCGCGCCGATCGCTCATGAACCGTCGAGCCAGACCGGCCTGAAGCATGTCGCCGGAACCATCTCCATGGCCAGCAGCGCGCCGGGCACCGCCCGGTCGGACTTCTTCATCCTGATGAGCGACGTCCCCTCGTTCGACGCCACGTTCGCGCCGTTCGGACGCGTGATCGAAGGCATGGATGTGGTGAAGATAATCTTCGCCGCCCCGCGCTCGCCGACCAAGGGCGAAGGGGTGATGAAGGGCCAGATGCTCGACCCGGTGGTGAAGATCGTCAAGGCGGTCCGACTGCGGTAGCTTTTCGAGGAGCGAGCAAGTTCGACCCGTCCGTGCAAGTCCCGTTCAGCTTCGCCGCGTCATCAGCGCGAGGTCGAAAGGAGGGGTTATGTTCGCCGGCGCGATGTTCCTCATGACCGCACAGGTCGCTGCTGCGCCCGCGGCGGCTTCCACTGCCCCACCGACAGACTCCGCCCGCTCGGTCTACGGCCCCGCCTTGCCTGCGGCCCCCAAGCCGGTGAAGCCCGCAGCGCCGATCGAGCCGTGCAGGACCGCCGTCCCGAAGGATCCTGGCGAAATCATCGTCTGCGCCGAACGCCCTCAGGGTTATCGTCTCGATGCGGACGTCCTGACAGCCAAGCGAGCCCGGCGCGGCGGCGGCAAGCCCAAGCGCCCCGACCGGATGGCCGACACCAGTTGCCAGGTGGTCGGCCCGATGGGGTGCCGAAACGGCCCGGCTGTGAACCTGGTTGCTGCTGCTTTGACAGCGGCCAAAATGGCGGAAAGGCTGTCGAAAGGCCAGGAAATCGGCAGCATGTTTATCACCACGCCTGAGTCGACCGAATACCAGCTCTATATCGCGGCGAAGCGCGAGCGCGAGGCCAGGGAAGCGGAAGCTGCGGCTGCGGCGGCAGCCAAAGCCGCGAAAACCGCTCCTGCCGCGCCATAAATCCGCTGCACCGTTTCGGAGGTAACCCACTGGTAAGGCCCGTCGTGTAGATCGGCGCCCGTGAGCAACAATTGGACCTCTCGCCGCAAGAAAGTCGACCTGCGCCCGCCGCAGCCGGGCTCGCGCATCCGCCGCGACCCGCCGCCGCTGCCGGAAAAGCCGAAAGAGCTGCGCGCCTACCCGACCGACCGCGATACCTGGGTTGTCGTGATTGGCGTGGCGCTGTTTGGCATCGCCTTCTTCATCATCACCTTCGGTATCAGCGAATACACCAACTGAGCCGCGGCCTCTACGTGCCGGAGTTCTTCGAGATCCACTGCTCGGCAAGTGCGAGTTGTTCGGGAGTGTTGATGCTGAAAAACGGGTCCGGCGTGGATGCCGGCCATTTCACCTCGGCGAAACCGATCGTCGCCGCCAGACCCTTCAAGGATCTGCGGCCGCTCACGACATAATCGTCGACCTGGCGAAGCGCGTCGACGCGCCACAGGCTAGCGATCGGCTGCAGTTCACCGCCGCTGCTCGCCAAAGCCGCATTTACGTCCGGCGGCATCGCGGCCGACAGCCGCTCGGGAAGATCGACGGGCAGGAATGGCATGTCGGCAGCAATCGCGAGGAGAAAGGGACAGCCTTCCGACCGCGCAAACCGCAGCCCGGCGATCAGCCCCGCGACCGGGCCCCCGACCGAAGGGTCGTCCTCGACCATCGCCGCCGCCAGGCCCTCGGGCCGAACGTCGCGGATCGACACCACGACCTTGACCGACCACTGCCTTGCCCGCTCCAGGGCACGGTCGATCAACCTGCGCCCGCCGAGTTCCCGCAGCGGCTTGTCGCCGCCGATCCTTCGTCCCTCGCCGCCTGCGAGAACGACGACGGCGAAGTTCGTGGGGGCGACGTTCAAGCGATCGCTCGTTAACCGCCGGTGACACTCATGTGCCGCTCGACCGCGGGGCGTGCAGCGCCGATGTCGAACTGGTGGCGGCGCGGCTTGCCCGCGAGCAACACGTCGAGCGCATGATCCAGCGCCTCGCAACCACCGTGCCGGAGTATGTCCCTGAGCTCGACCTTTTGATCATGGCCAAGACAGCCGTAGACCGTGCCCGTTGCCGCAATGCGGATGCGGTTGCAGCCGTCGCAGAAATTCTCGCTCAGCGGCGTGATCAGCCCAAGCCGGACCGATGTGCCCGCCACGTCGAAATAACGCGCCGGGCCACCAGTGCGGGCGATCGACGGGACCATGCTGAATTGCGGTTCCAGTCTGCGGCGAACCTCGGTCAGCGGCAGATAACGATCGGCGCGGTCTTCCTCCACATGGCCGAGCGGCATCGTTTCGATCAGCGTGAGGTCATGTCCCTCCGCCGCGCACCAGCGCAGCATGGCGGCGATCTCATCCTCGTTGAGGCCTTTCAACGCGACCATGTTGATCTTGATTTTGAGCCCTGCCGCAACTGCGGCATCGATCCCGGCAAGCACCTCCCGAACCTCGCCCAGCCGAGTGATGTGACGAAAGAGCGCCGGATCGCGGCTGTCGAGGCTGACGTTGATGCGCCGGATACCCGCCGCCTTCAGGGTCGTCGCGAACGCCGGTAGCAGCGTTCCGTTCGTCGTCATGGTCAGCTCGTCGAGTCCGCGCCCGACGCGGCTGCCGAGCGCCTCGACGAGCGTCTCGATCCCCTTGCGCACCAGTGGCTCGCCCCCGGTCAGCCGGATTCGCTTGACACCGCGGGCGATCAATATGTCGGAAAGCTGGACGATCTCTTCCAGGCTGAGCAGGTCCTTGCGTGGCAGAAAGACCATCTTTTCCGCCATGCAATAGCCGCAGCGGAGGTTGCAGCGGTCCGTCACTGAAATACGCGCATAAGTAATGAGCCGGCCAAAGCTGTCGAGCATCGGGCGGTCGGGCCTGGTCTCGGCGGTGGCGGCGGCAGTGGTTATGGCGACGGCCTTCGAAGGTTTGGCTGGCAAAGCGTGTAAATCAAGCCGCGCCCGCACTCCACCTCATCGACAGCGAAATAATCGCGTGCGCGCCCTTCTCCACGGCAATGATGCAGGTGGCGTTCGTAACCTCCCGTAAAACTTCTCGCCGAGGCGGCTTCCAGCTGGCAGAACGTTCGAATGCCCGTTTCAACAGTTGCTTTTCTCACCGCCGGCGGTCTCGCGCCTTGTCTCTCCTCCGCCGTCGGCGGACTGATTGAACGCTATACGGAGGTGGCGCCCGGTGTGCGGATCATCGCCTACCGTAACGGCTATGCCGGCCTGCTGAACGGCGAATCGGTGGAAGTGACGGACGAGGTGCGGTCGGCCGCGACAAGGCTGCACGCGTTCGGGGGCAGCCCGATCGGCAACAGCCGAGTCAAGCTCACCAACGTCGAGGATTGCGTGAAGCGTCGGCTCGTGCACGCCGGCGAGGACCCACTGCACGTGGCAGCCGAGCAGCTTAAACGCGACGGGGTAGATGTCCTGCATACGATCGGCGGCGACGATACCAATGGGACGGCCGCCGACCTTGCGGCCTATCTGCGCGCCAACGGTTACCAGCTGACAGTCGTCGGCCTCCCGAAAACCATCGACAACGACGTCGTGCCAATTCGCCAGTCACTCGGCGCGTGGACGGCAGCCGAGCAGGGCGCGCTTTACGCCCGCAATATCATCGCCGAACATTCGTCAAACCCGCGGATGCTCGTCGTCCATGAAGTGATGGGCCGCAATTGCGGATGGCTCACCGCCGCAACGGCGCTCGCTCACCACCAATGGGTCCAAGGTGCCGAGTTTGCGGAGTGGCTTGAAAATAGCGCCGCGCGCTGGGACGTGCACGCCGTCTTCGTCCCGGAGCGGCCGTTCGATATCGCGGAGGAGGCGAAGCGGCTCCGGAAGATCATGGACGAGCAGGACGGCGTGAACCTCTTCATTTCTGAAGGTGCCGGTGTGAGTGAGATCGTCGCAGCGATGGAAAATGCCGGCGAAGCGGTACCACGCGACCCCTTCGGCCACGTCCAGCTAGATAAGGTCAATCCGGGCCAATGGTTCGCCAAGCAGTTTGCAAGCGAACTGGGCGCGGAGAAGGTGCTGGTGCAGAAGAGCGGCTACTTCGCGCGCTCAGCTCCCGCGAACGAGGCCGATCTCGCGCTGATCCGGGACTGCACGCGCTATGCGGTGGACGCTGCGCTGCGGGGTGAGTCTGGCGTGGTGGGGCAGGACGAGGACCATGGCGACGAGCTGCGCGTGATCGAATTCGAGCGGATCGCCGGCGGCAAGTGCTTCGACACATCCGTGCCATGGTTCACCGGATTGCTGCGCGACCTGGGCCAGGCCTGACTGGCTCAACGAAAGGGTGGTGCCGCTTAGGTGACTCGAACACCTGACCCCATCATTACGAATGATGTGCTCTACCAGCTGAGCTAAAGCGGCGTTCCGACCGGCGGCCGTGCTACGCGGCGCACCCCCTATCAGCGCCGCCCGAGGGGGGCAAGGTCGGGCAATCGCACGCAACTCAACGGACATGCTTAACAATTTGGTAAAGCCTCTCGTTCATTCCTCCACTCTGGACTGATGTGGGGCGGACATTTCGTGGATTCCTATCGCGAGCACCCGAGTGACTATGATCTGCCTGCTGCGGAGACTGCTCCGCCCGCGGATGCAGCAATGGTCATTGGGACCGACGAACGCCGGATGCATGTGCGCGCCTACAATTATTGGGTCTCGCTTCTCGACGGGCGCGATTATCCATCGATCGAGGATCTGGAGCCCTCCGATGTCGCCGATTTCGCGGCCAACAGCGTGCTTCTCGATTTCACCTGCGGCCGCGACAACCCCGCTACCCCTTATATCGGTGCCGCCATCCGCCAGGAATGCGACCTCGACGACGGCATCAAGAGCATCGCCGACGTCCCCAGCCGCTCGCTTCTGTCACGGCTGACCGACCATTATATGCAGATCATCGCCAACCGCGCGCCGGTCGGCTTCGAGGCCGAGTTCGAGAACCAGCGCGGCGAGCCGATCTGTTATCGTGGAATCCTGATGCCCTTCTCCTCGGACGGCGACACGATCGATTTCATCTATGGCGTTATCAACTGGAAGCGCGGCGCAGAACCGGTCGCGGCCAAGGTAATCGTTCCGCAACTCGATCCGGTCCGGAGCGAGCCCGAAGCTGAGCTTCCGGCCGAAGCACTTATGGAGCCCGAGCCCGAGGCCGCGCCCGACCAGGCCGAAATTCTCGACCTTTCAGAGGCCGTCGAGAATGTTGACGAACAACAGGAAGACGACCTCGAAGTTGCGGACTTCGTCGATGCTCTCGAGCCCGAGGATGAAGAGGATAACGGCGCTGCATTCGGCAGCCTCGTCGGGCTCGTCGGCCCCGCCCGCAAGGAACCACAAGAAACGCCGGCGGAGCCGTTGGCCGGTCCCACCGAACCGCCCGCCCATGCTTTCGGACAGCCGTTCGCCCGCGAGGTCGACTTCAGCCCGCTGCCGCTGGTCGCGGCCGACGACGATGAGGAATTCGAGCTTCCGGAACTCGGCGACGATGCCGGCCTTGCCGATCGCCTGTGGGCGGCGCGCGAAACCGCCGAAGCGGTCAAGTCAGCGGACGGCCGCAGCCGCGCTGCGCTCTATCGGGCGCTTTCTCTTGCTTATGATTTCGCCGTCGCGGCGCAGTCGAACCCTGAAGATTATGAGGAGCTGCTTGAAGAAAGCGGCATGAAGGCGCAGGCGCGCGCCCCGATGACCCCGATCGTCAAGCTCGTGTTCGGGATCGATTACGACAAGACTCGTTTGACCGAGTTCGCGTCCGCTTTGTCCTATGCGCAGCGCCAGCATATCGCCCTGGGGGGCTTCCAGTCTTTTATCGAAAAACAAGCCGGCGGCCTCAAGGCCCTGGTCGCCGCGGAACGCCATGCCAAGCGTCCCGAGCCGAAGTCGGACACCAGACTCGAGGCCGCGCGGCAGAACCTTCGCGCTGCCCCGGCGGTCGAACTCGAGACCATCGTCAGCGACGAGGAATTTGCGCTGGTCGTCACGCGCCGCAATTCGGCCGGCGTCCATGAAGTCGTCGCGATGATCGACGATCCGGCCATGGTCGAACGGGCAATCCGCCGCGCCGGTTAGGACCTAAGCTACTCAGACAAAAGCGGTAGCGCTTGTCCGCTTGAATGCCGCGCGGCTATAGGCGCGGCATACGCCTTCATCTGCGGAGCATTTCAAAAGCATGACGGCTCAATCGCGCCTCGCCAAGCCATTGGTCGAGGCCCTGCGTGTTGCGCTCACGCAAAATGCGCTTCCGGGCGAGACCGAAGGCTTCGACAAGGCGAAGGCGCTGGAAGCCGCCGAGTTCGTGGCCGAGTCCGCGGCGATCCGCGCTCCCGGGACGAGCGTCGTCCGCCTGCAATCGACCGGTGGCGAGGCCGGCAACCGCCGCATGCGGCTGGTCGCGATCAACGACGACATGCCGTTCCTGGTCGACAGCGTTGCCGCTGCCGTTGCGGCGAACGGAGTGGGCGTGCATCGGCTGCTGCACCCGATCGTGGAGATCGAGCGAAGTTCGAAAGGGACCGTCCGCACGATCGGCGACGGCAATCCCGAATCCATCATCTACATGGAGCTCGACCGGATCGACGCGCGCAGCCGCCAGGCGCTTGTGCGTGATATCGAAAACGTCCTGGCCGATGTCCGCGCAGCGGTAAGCGACTGGCGGGGCATGCTTGCACGCATGACCGCCGATGCGGATCAGCTTGCCCCCACGGATTCCGAATGCGCCGAATTGCTGCGCTGGTTCGCGCAGAACAATTTTACGCTCCTCGGCCATGTCGATGTGGGCGCCGACGGGCGTGCGTCCAACCCGTCCGGAATTTTCCGCAATGGCCTCGGCTCCTGGAACGAGGATGCGTCGGTCGCCGCCATCGCCTATCTCGCCAGGAACAAGCAGAGCATGCTGCTATTGAAGGCGGCGCGGCTTTCGCCGGTGCATCGGCGTGTCCCGCTCGACCTCATCATGCTGCGGCTGCCCGACGGAAAGGTGTCGCTGCACGCCGGGCTGTGGACGAGTGCGGCGCTTCGCGCTCCGGCCGAGGACGTGCCGATCCTCCGTACCCGCCTCGCGAAGCTCGACCGCGAGCTCGGCTTTGTACCCAACAGCCACGGCGGCAAGGCGCTGGCGCACGCAATCTCCACGCTCCCGCATGATCTTCTTATCGGCTTCGACGAACCCGGAGTGCGCACGGCTGCGCTGACCGCAATGTCGCTCGTCGACCGGCCGCGCCCGCGCCTGCTGCTGATGCCCGATGTGCTTCGCCGCCATGTTTATGCCTTCGCCTGGCTGCCGCGCGACGAATATACCACCGCGCGCCGGAAAGCCGTCGCCGCCAGGCTGGAGGCGGCGATCGGAAGCAAGCTGTCCAACTGGTCCGTCGAGCTGGATGAGGGCGAGCTTGCGCTGCTTCGCTTGACGTTCCCGATGGCGGCGGACCGGCAGCTGCCTGACCCGGACCTGCTGGATCGGCAGATCGTCGCCATGGTCCGCGGCTGGGCTCCATCGGTGGAATCGGAACTCGTGACGTTGCTCGGATCACCGCGGGCGACGCGCCTCAGCCTCACCTATCTTCCGGCCTTCCCCGAGGCGTACCGGCTGCGCACGGATGGACCGGAGGCTGCCGCCGACATCATCCGGCTGAACGCGCTCGGCGCCGAGCGTGAACGGACGGTGCGCATTTCACAAGGAAGGGCGGAGGCACAGGCCGACGAGCTGCATCTCAAGGCGTACGCGCGCGGCGGACTCGTGCCTCTTTCGGAAGTCGTGCCGGTGCTCGAGAATTTCGGCTTCCGAGTTCTCGAGGAGGTGCCCACGGCGCTCGCGGACGGGACGCTCGGCTATATCCACGACTTCCGGCTCGAACTCGGCAGCGACGGCGATCTCGACGCGATCATGGAGCGGCGGGAAGACATCGAGGCCGCCATCGGCTCCGTCCTCAGCGGCGTGTCCGAAAACGACGAATTCAACCAGCTGGTGCTGTTCGCGGGCCTCAGCACGCAGGACGTCGTCTGGATCCGCGCATGGTTCCGCTATCTTCGCCAGACCGGAAGCAGCTTCGGCCTTGCAACCATCGTCGACGCCCTGCGCCGGGCGCCTGACGCCACCTGCTCGCTCATTCGCCTGTTCCGCATTGCGCACGACCCTGCGGGCAACGGCCAGCGCGAGAAGCAGATCGAGCGCGTCCGCGCCGAATTCGACGCCGCTCTGGCGAGTGTGAAGTCGATTGACGAGGACCGCATCCTCCGCCGCCTTCGCGCTCTGGTCGATGCCATTATCCGCACCAACGCTTTCACCGAAGGAGCTAGTGAAGCGATCGCGTTCAAGATCGACTCGAGCCGCGTTCCAGGTCTTCCGGCGCCCGTGCCGTGGCGCGAGATCTGGGTCTATTCGCCACGCGTTGAAGGCATTCACTTGCGCGGCGGCCCGGTTGCCCGCGGTGGCATCCGCTGGTCCGACCGGCGCGACGATTTCCGCACCGAAATCCTCGGGCTGATGAAGGCGCAGCTGGTCAAGAACGCGGTGATCGTTCCGACCGGAGCGAAGGGTGGCTTCTATCCGAAGCAATTGCCGCCCGCGGCCAATCGTGACGCATGGCTGGCGGAGGGCACCGAAAGCTACCGCATCTTCATCCGGGCTCTGCTCTCGGTCACCGACAATCTCGTCAACGACAAGGCCGTGCATCCGGATGACGTCGTCATTTACGACGGGAACGACCCCTATTTCGTGGTCGCCGCCGACAAGGGGACGGCGGCCTTTTCGGACATTGCGAATGGGATCGCAGTGGAGCGGGGCTTCTGGCTCGGCGACGCTTTCGCCAGCGGCGGCTCGCACGGCTATGACCATAAGGCGATGGGCATCACCGCCCGGGGCGCGTGGATTTCGGTGCAGCGGCATTTCCTCGAAATGGGGATCGACGTTCAAGCCGAACCGATCCGCGTGGCCGGCTGCGGCGACATGTCCGGGGATGTGTTCGGCAATGGGATGCTGCTGTCGAAGGCGATCAAGCTGGTCGCTGCCTTCGACCACCGTCACATCTTCATCGACCCCGATCCGGACCCCGCGCGGAGCTTCAAGGAACGGCAGCGGCTGTTCGACCGCCCGCGCTCCAGTTGGGCCGATTACAATACGAAGCTGCTGTCGAAGGGCGGCGGCATCTTCGCCCGCACCGAAAAGCAGATCGCGCTCAGCGCCGAAGCGCGGGCTGCACTCGGCATCGATCAACTAAGCATCGATCCGGCGACGCTGATCAATGCGATTCTCAAGAGCCCGGTGGACCTGCTCTGGTTCGGCGGCATCGGTACTTACATCAAGGCATCGATCCAGTCGCACGCCGATGTCGGCGATCCGGCTAACGATGGTCTGCGGATCGACGGTTTGGAGGTCCGCGCTCGTGTGATCGGCGAGGGCGCCAACCTCGCGATTACTCAGGCTGGGCGGATCGAGTTCGCGCTGCACGGTGGCCGCATCAACACCGACTTCATCGACAATAGCGCGGGCGTCGATTGCTCCGACAATGAAGTGAACATCAAGATCCCGCTCAATCGCGAGATGCGCGAAGGCACGCTGACCGAGGCGAAGCGCAATTCGCTGCTGGTGCGGATGACGGACGAGGTTTCCGACATCGTGCTCGAGGACAACCGGCTGCAGAGCCTCGCACTATCGATCGCGGAGAGCGGCGGAGACACTGCTCTTCCCGCTTATGTGCGCACGATCGAACTCCTCGAAGCTTCGGCGCGGCTCAACCGCAAGGTCGAAGGCCTCGGCACCAGCGAGGAATTGCTTCGGCGGAGCCAGGACCATCGCGGGCTCACGCGTCCCGAATTGGCGGTAATCCTGTCGATGTCGAAGCTCGCGCTCCAGGACGCCGCCGAACCACTGAACCTCGCCGACCAGAAGATGCTCGAACCGCAATTGTTCGCGGCCTTCCCGAAGCCGATGCAAAAGACTCACGCGGCTTCGATCCGCGCGCATCCGCTGCGGCATGCCATTCTCGCGACCAAGATCGCGAACCGCATCGTCAACCGATTGGGGCCCGCGCTGGCGCTTGAGCTTACCGAGGAAGAAGGTGCTTCGCTCGGCCAGATCGTGGTCGCCTTCGTAGTCGTCGAACGCCTGCTCGACCTCGAGACCTTGTGGCGTGAGATCGAGGATGCGCAGCTGTCCGAAGCAGTGCGCGTCGAGCTGTTCTCGATCGCCGCAACGAGTGTTCGAGCACATCTTTCCGATGTCCTGCGTGCGACCGGCGGCGAACTGGATTCGGGAAAATTGTGCCGCTTGCTGCAGCCCGGCGTGCGCAAGATCGGCGGTGCGACGACGCGCCTGATCCGCTCCGAAGTGCGCAACGAAGCCGCCGCACGCCGTGACCGCCTGCTCGCGCTTGGTGCAAGCGAGGAGATCATCCGCGGCCTCATTCGCCTGTTCGAGCTCGACGGCGTGTTCGGCCTTGCAACGCTCGCCGCGCGCAAGGGCATGGACGAACTTGCGCTCGCGCGCGGCTATACGGTGCTCGGCGAAGCCCTCGGCCTCGACTGGGCGCAGCAGCAGCTTGCGCGCTTCGTCCCGGCCAACCAGTGGGAACGGCTGCTCACCGCCGGCCTGTCCCGCGATTTCGAACAGCTTCGAATCGACTTCCTGTCGCGCGGCCGGGGCAAGGATCCGGAGGCGCTGGTCAGCGCGTGGGTTGAGCAGCAATCGGCGCGCATCGAGCAGTTCCGCTCGTTGATTGCGAGGGCCCGCAGCGAAGGCCATGTGAGCGCGCCGATGCTCGCGCAGATCGCCGGCCAGGCACGCATTCTGCTCGCCCGCTAGTGCGCATTCTCTTCCTGACCCCCGCTCCGGATTATCCGGAAGACTGGCAATGGGCGTACGAGCCGCAATCGCGGCCGCTGCTCGCGCGTGGTGCCGAAGTCGAGACGCTCGCCTGGTCGGACGCGCAGGACCTCGGCGGCTATGACCTGATCCTGCCGCTCATCTGCTGGGGCTATCACCTGCGCTTCGCGGAATGGATGGCCTTCGTCGACCAGCTCGAACGGGAGCGCCTGCCTGTCGTCAATCCGCCCGCCCTGCTGCGCTGGAACAGCGACAAGGCCTATCTCGCCGAACTGCCGAGCAAGGGCGTCTCTACCGTGCCGAGCATCAACGCCGACGCGTGCAGCGACAGCGATCTCGACGAAGCACGTGAGCGCTTCGGGCGCAGAGAGCTGGTGGTGAAGCCGCCGATCTCGGCCGGAGCGCACGGCACCTATCGCCTGCAGGCCGGCGACCTCCTCCCCGCGGACTTGAACGGCGAACGCGTGATCATTCAGCCGATGATCGACAGCGTCGTCTCGAAAGGCGAATATTCCCTGATCCTGTTCGACGGCGTGCTCAGCCATTCGGTCGTCAAGCGCCCCAAAGCGGGCGACTTCCGAGTCCAGCCCCATCTCGGCGGCATCACCGCCGCGTGCGAGCCGCCCGTCGGCGGCGAAGCCCTCGCGCACGCCGCACTTGCGGCTGCACCGGCACATGCGACCTACGCGCGCATCGACATGGTCGAAAGCGCCGACGGCGAATTGATGATCATGGAAATGGAGCTGGTCGAACCCGCGCTGTTCCTGGCGGAAGCACCGCATGGTTCGGACGCCTTCGCGGACGCAATCGTCTCAGCCGCTCAACGCCCGCGCAAATAGCCACTGGCGCAACGCCGACGTGAGGTTCGGCGGGTCTTTGACATTCAGCCGCGCCGCGTCGATCTCGGCGACCAGCGCGTTCACCGGCACCGCATGGTCCTGCGCGGCAATTTCAAGCGCGTGCCAGAACAGAGGCTCGAGGCTGATCGACGTCGGATGCCCCGCGATCAGGACCGAACGCTTCACAGGCGGGGCGTAACCAACAGTCTCCACGCCTCAATACATGTGCTGCCCGCCGTTGATCGACAAGGTCGATCCCGTAACGAAGCCGGCATTCTCATCGACGAGGAAGGCAACGCCGCGCGCGATCTCGTCCGCGCGGCCGAGACGGTTCACGGGAATCCGAGCGACGATTTTGGCCAGCACTTCCTCAGGCACGGCTGCGACCATGTCCGTGTCGATATAGCCGGGCGCGATGGCGTTCACCGTCACACCGGACCGCGCACCTTCCTGCGCAAGCGCCTTGGTGAAGCCGTGGATTCCGGATTTGGCCGCGGCATAGTTGACCTGACCGTACTGGCCGGCCTGACCGTTGATCGAGCCGATGTTGACGATGCGGCCGTAGCCGCGGCTCTGCATGCCTTCGAACACCGCCTTGGCCATGTTGAAGCACCCACCCAGATTCGTGTCGATGACGTCCTGCCACTTCTGGTGGTCCATGCGCTTCATTGTGCTGTCGCGCGTTATCCCGGCATTGTTGACGAGTACGTCGATCGGGCCAATCTCACCTTCGACGCGCTTTACGCCTTCCTGGCAGGCGTCGTAATCGGCGACGTCCCATTTGTAGGCGACGATTCCGGTGCGGTCGCTGAACTCACGAGCGCGCTCCTCATTGCCGGCGTAGGTCGCGGCGACCTTCATCCCCATGTCGCGCAGCGCAATGCTGATTGCCTCGCCGATACCGCGCGTTCCGCCCGTGACGATCGCCACTCGTGCCATTCAACCTCTCCTTATGTTTTCTTATCGGCGCGCTTATGCGTGCTCCAGCCAGCCTGCAAGTTCGCGGCGGACAAGTTGTTCCAACATTGCGACGCCTTCTTCGCTGGCATTGAGGCAGTCGAGCCGCGCAAAACGCTCGCCGCCCGCTGCCATGAAAGTCTCGCGCCCGCGGATTTCGAGTTCCTCGAGGGTTTCGACGCAGTCGGCGGAAAAGCCCGGCGCGGCGATCGCAAGGCTTTTGACGCCCTGCGCCGGATAGTCGGCGAGCACCTTGTCGGTTGCCGGTTCCAGCCATTTCGCGCGCCCAAACCGGGACTGGAACGCGACGTCGACGGGCCGGCGCAGCGCTTCACCCACCAGCCGCGCCGTCTTGCGGCAATGACAATGATACGGGTCGCCAAGCTCCAGCGTCCGCTGCGGCATTCCGTGGAAGCTGAGCAGCAGCCGGTCGGGTGTGAAGTCGAGCCCCGCCAACTGTCGCTCCAGGCTGACGCGCAGCGCTTCGATATGCGCCGGATGATCGTAATAGGATGGGAGCACACGAAGCGCCGGCTGGAACCGCATGGTCGCAATTGCAGCGAACACAGCGTCGTTCGCGCTCGCCGTCGTTGCCGCGCAATATTGCGGGTAAAGCGGGGCCGCGAGAATGCGCGTGCAGCCTGCCTCGACCATCTTCGCGACAGCAGCCGCGATGCCGGGATGGCCGTAGCGCATCGCAAACTCGACCAGCACATTTTCCGCAAAGCGGCCCCGCAGGGCATCGCGCTGCGCCCGCGTAATCGTCGCCAGCGGCGAGCCTTCCTCGGTCCACACCTGCCTGTAGGCATGGGCGCTCTTCTTGGGCCGGGTCGTCAGGATCACGCCCCGCAGGATCGGCTGCCACAGCCATGCCGGGATCTCGACAACGCGCCGGTCGCTCAGGAACTCTGCGAGATAACGCCGCACGGCCGCCGGCTCGGCGGCATCGGGCGTGCCGAGGTTGATCAGCAGCACGCCGACCTTCGGCGCCGGCGTTACGGGATGCTGCTCGGGCCGTTCCATCAGCTAGCCATAGGGTCCAATGGCAGGCTGCGCAGCCGCCTTCCCGTGCCTGCGTAGACCGCATTGGCGACGGCAGGCGCAAGCACCGCCACGCCAAGCCCGCTCACGCCCCCCGGCGCATGCTCGTTCATCACGAGATCGACACGGACTTCCGGGACTTTGGCCATTCGCTGCAGCCCGAGCTGCCCAATGGTACGGGCGACCGGCATCGGGCCCATGAAGTCCGGCTCGGCTATCGTGGCCTGCGCAAGCGCCCACAGCATCCCGCCCTCGATCTGCTGCCGCACGAGCCCGGGGTTCACCACTCGTCCGCAGTCCACGGCTGCGATCAGCCGCTGGACTTCGACCTGCTGGTCCGTCCCGATCGAGGCTTGAGCGACCAGCGCGATGTGTGATCCGTACGCCGAGCAGGCGGCGATTCCGAGCGTGCTTCCGCGAGCGCCGCCGTCCCAGCCGCTCGCGCTCGCGGCCTGCTGGAGGCAGCGCGCGAGCTGCGGATTGGAACCGAGCATTGCAATCCGGAATATCAGCGGGTCGAGCCCGGCCGCGCGCGCAAGCTCGTCGACGAAGCTCTCGGTGAAGAAGCCGATCTCCCGCTCGGGCGATCCGCGCATGTAGCCGGCAGGGAAGGGCAGCTCGACCGGTACGGCGTCGATCTTAACGTGCGGAATTGCGTAGGGCGGGGCACCTCCGCCGGCCGGTCCAGTAAGCGAGGCAGCGGCGTCCCCGCCCGCCAGCCGCGACAGCGACGAACCCAGCCCGCTCGCAGTGACAAGCCGCATCTTCCACGCCGCCGTAATCCCGCCGGCACCGGGCAGCCCGTACATGCGTGCAAGCGCGGGGGGCGCCGGGCGATCGTTGTTCTGGGTGAGCGTGGGCGACAAGCTCACCTGCACGGGCCGGCGCAGCTGTCGCGCCAACGCAATCGCGATCGGCACGGCATCGGCTTCCACCGCGCGGCCGCCGGAGTCGCCCGGCGGCATCGGGAAGAAGACCAGCGCCGCTCCACCGGCCGCCCGGCTCGCGGCGGCGCGGGCAAGCTCGGGAGCCTGCGTCGCCGCCCACACTTCCAGCTGGTCGCCGTTGAAGCGCGCGGTGGCCGTGAGGGGCTCGAGGCCAAGGTGAAGTGCCGGCGCAACGCGATAGAGCGCGGTAAGCGCGCGCGATCCTTCGACCGCAGCGGCATAATCGCCGCGGCTGAACCAGCTTTCGGCGTCCCCGGCCGCGAGCGCATCGTCCATCATCGCGTCGAGCGCTACCGGCGCTCGCGGCACGTCAATGCGCACGTCGGCGGCGGTCAGCGCTTGCTCGGCCGCCCACCAGCTCTCACCCGTCGCGGCAACCCAGCCATCGCCGGCGATGATGTTCGCCGCCTTGCGGAAACTGCTGATCTTGCCGCCCATGGGTGCGAGCCGGGCCGAGGCGAACAACATGTTCGGCAAGCGTACGTCGGCTGCAAAGCGAAAGCTGCCGTCGCTCTTTGCGGGAAGATCGAGCCGCGGCAGCGACTGGCCGATTAGCCCGCTGCCCGGCTTCCGAAGCGTCGGAGACCGTGGCGGATCATATCCCGCGGCGGCCTCTGCAAGTTCGCCGAAGCTTAGGCTCCGACCACCGCCGATCACCCGGCCGCCGTTCGTGTCGCATTGATCCTCATCGATGTCCCAGCGTTTCGCCGCCGCCTTGATCAGCATTGCGCGGGCTGCCGCTCCGGCTTCGCGCATCGGCTGCTCGAACGCCCGCACGGACGTCGACCCGGCGGTGATCCGCGCCGCCGCATCGTCGAGCCGGAAACGCCGCAGCCTTCCGAGCCCGCCGAACCAGTTTTCCTCATCAACAAGCCGGTTCGCGTAAATCTCGTCAAACGGCGCCGGTTCGACCGCAACCATCTCCCAGGCGGCCCCAAGTTCGTCCGCGGCGATCTGCGGCAACGCGGTCCAGATGCCCTGGCCCGTCTCGACCTGCGGCACCGCGACGATCACGCGGCCGTCCCGCCCGATCTTGATATAGGGGCCGAACAATTGCGTCCCGCTCGCATCCGAATGCCCGCCCCACGGCAGCACCGCCAGCGCGACGACCAGCCCGACGCCGATCCCGCCGCCGATCAGCAAAGTGCGCCGGTCGACCTTCATTCGATCGGTCAGAGCCAAAAGCGAACTCCGTGCGTTAGGTTGCGGGTCGCTGGTCGATCCACTTCAGTCACGTTCCTTTGCCTTTGGCCGAGCCGGCCTTATGAGGCGGCCAACTTTCAGGGGAAAGCCCTTGCAGCAAGTCGATGCTTCCAATGCCATCAAGTGGACCGATCTCGGTGTTAATCCGGTCCTGCTCTCCATCGGGCCTTTCGACCTGCGCTGGTACAGCATCGCCTATCTCGCCGGCATTTTCATCGGCTATTGGTACCTGCTCAAGCTGATCCAAAGGCCCGGTGCGCCGATGGCCCGCCGCCACGCCGACGACCTCGTCTTCTACGCCGCGCTCGGGATCATCCTTGGCGGGCGGCTCGGATACGTCCTCTTCTATAACCTCTCGGAATATCTCAAGCATCCGATCGAGATCTTCAAACTGTGGGACGGCGGCATGTCGCTCCACGGCGGTGTGATCGGGACCACGCTCGGAATCATCTACCTGTCGCGCAAGGAAAAGCTGAACTGGCTGCGGGTCCACGATTATGTCGCCTGCTGCGCACCGTTCGGACTGTTCTTCGGCCGCATCGCCAATTTCGTGAACAGCGAGTTGTGGGGAGCCGAAACGACGCGCCCGTGGGCGGTCGAGTTCTGCACCAGGTTCGATCCTGACATGAAATGTCTTGAACTAGGTCCGCCTCGCCACCCCAGCCAGCTATACGAAGCCGCGCTTGAAGGGCTGGTGCTGTTCGCGATCCTCGCCTTCATGTTCTGGAAGACCAAGGCCCGCTACGAACCCGGCAAGCTCGTCGGCGCCTTCATCTTCTTCTACGGCATCTTCCGCTTCGGCGTCGAATTTGTCCGGGAGCCGGACGCGCAGTTGGTCGGCTTCGTTCAGGAGACCGGTCTTCACATGGGCCAATGGCTGTCGATCCCGATGATTCTCGGCGGCATCTATCTGATGGCCACCGCCAACCGCCGCCGCGTTCGCGTCGAACCGACTTTGGGTGTGGAGAGCGTCGCCCGAACCCGCTGGAACGTGCGCTGCGCGAGCGCATCCGGAGCGAAGGACCGATCAGCGTCGAGGCCTATATGGAGGCCTGCAACGCATATTATTACGCGACGCGCGACCCGTTCGGTGAAGCCGGCGACTTCACAACCGCGCCGGAGATTAGCCAGATGTTCGGCGAGATTATCGGTGCAGCCCTGGCGGATTGCTGGGCAAGGGCAGGGCGGCCCCAAATGGCCTATGTCGAACTCGGCCCCGGACGCGGAACGCTCGCCGCCGACGCATTGCGAGTGATGCGTTCGGCCGGCCTCGATCCGCCGGTGCATTTCGTCGAAACGAGCTCGCTCCTCAGGGAAGCGCAAGCGGCCGCAGTGCCCGGCGCCACTTGGCACGACAGCATCGCCGAGCTTCCGAATCTCCCGCTGCTGGCCGTGGCCAACGAATTCTTCGACGCGCTCCCGATCCGCCAGTTCGTCGCCGGCCGCGAACGCCGCGTGATGGCTGCGGCCGGAGGCCTCGCCTTCGACCGCGACGGCGAGATTGAAGAAGAATCGCCCGCCCGCGTCGAAGCGATGAAACAGCTCGCCGCCAAACTCACTCGCAATGGCGGTGCTGCCCTCATCATTGACTACGGTCACGAGCGCAGCGCCTCGGGCGACACGCTGCAAGCCGTCCGCCGCCACCGCTTCGCGCACGTGCTGGAAGCGCCCGGTGAGCAGGACCTGACTTCGCACGTCGACTTCGAAGCGCTCACCAAGGCCGCGATCGATGCCGGAGCCGCCGTGACGAACGTCGTCGAGCAAGGCCCCTGGCTCGACCGGCTGGGAATTATCGCGCGCGCCGCGACACTCGCCGCCCGCGCACCCGAACGCGCTGATGAAATTGAAGCCGCCCGGGCTCGCCTGTGCCGCCCCGACGCAATGGGCGCGCTGTTCAAGGTCATGGCGGTGCACGCGCCCGGTTGGCCGGCGCCGGCGGGGTTCTGATGCCGCACTTTCGCGATGCCAAGCCCGCCGATGCCGCCGCGCTGTCCGAGCTGGGCAAGCGCACCTTCACCGAGACCTTCGGCCATCTTTATGCTCCCGACAATCTCGCCGCCTTCCTGGTCAGCCACTCGCCCGAAAGCTGGCAGGAGCAGCTGTCGTCCGCCGAATATGGCGTGCGCGTGATCGAACATGACGGCGAACTCATCGGCTACGCCAAGCTCGGCCCACCCACGCTTCCATTCGAGCCGTGGGGCGCGCCGATCGAGCTTCGGCAATTCTACATCCTCAAGCCCTGGCAGGGCGCCGGCCTTGCTCCCGAGCTGATGCAATGGGTGCTCGACGAAGCGCGCCGCCGCAGCGCCGACGAACTCTACCTGTCCGTCTTCACCGACAATCATCGTGCGCGCCGCTTCTACGCGCGCTACGGCTTCACGGAGGTCGGGCCGTACAAGTTCATGGTCGGGACCCATGCGGACGAGGACATTGTGATGAGGCTGCAGCTTTGATCGTCGAAGTCGCCCGTGCAACTTCGCTCAGCATGCCCCACGGGTTCCTCGGCCGGCGCGGTGGCGTTTCGACGGGCGAGATGGCCGGCCTCAACGTCGGCCCCGGCAGCGGCGACGATCCGCAAGCTTTGCGCGAGAACCAGGCTCGCGCCGTCAAGGCGGTGCTCCCCGGATCGCAGCTCGTGCTCATGCATCAGATCCATTCCGCCGACGTGGCGGTGGTCACCGATCCGTGGCCGATAACCGCCCGGCCCGAAGGCGACGGGATGGTGACCGACCGGCCCGGCCTGTTGCTCGGCATCCTGACCGCCGACTGTGCGCCGGTGCTGTTCGCCGACGAGCCGGCCGGGGTGATCGGCGCGGCCCACGCCGGCTGGCGCGGCGCGCTTTCGGGAGTCACGGACGCCGTGATCGAGGCGATGGAGACGCTTGGAGCGAACCGCGACCGCATCCACGCTGCGGTGGGGCCGTGCATCGCGCGCGACAGCTATGAGGTCGATGAGGCCTTCCGCGCGCGCTTCCTCGCAGACGACGAAAGCAACACACGCTTCTTCTCGCAATCCGCCGGCGACAAGCCGCACTTCGACCTCCAGGCCTATGTCGCGGCACGGCTTGCCGGCGCCGGAATCGCTTCCGTCGAAGCCCTCCACCTCGACACCTACGCCGACGAGCAGCGCTTCTTCAGCTTCCGCCGCGCCACCCACCGCGGCGAGTCCTCCTACGGACGGCAAGTCAGCCTCATCGGCCTCGCTTAGCGCACCCCTTTGAGGCTAAGCTTCTCCTCATAAGGAGACACATTCGTGCCCGACGAAAGCGACATCAGCGGAACGCCCACGCGCCGCCCCAAACCTTCGATCACCAGCATCGGCAATCACAAGCTCAAGGCCTCGACCCTGATGATGGGTCACGGCTTCGACCCCGCGCTCAGCGAGGGATCGCTCAAGCCGCCGGTCTTCCTCACCTCCACCTTCGTGTTCGACAATGCCGCCGACGGAAAGCGCTTCTTCGAAGGCATTACCGGCAAGCGGCCGGGCGGCGCGGAGGGGCTTGTCTATTCGCGCTTTAACGGCCCCAACCAGGAAATCCTCGAAGACCGGCTGTGCCTGTGGGAGGAGGCGGAGGATGCCCTGACCTTCTCCAGCGGCATGTCGGCGATCGCAACCCTGTTCCTGACATTCGTCCAGCCGGGCGATGTCGTCGTCCACTCCGGCCCGCTCTACGCCGCGACGGAGACGATGATCGCCAAGATCCTGGGCAAGTTCGGAGTCTCCTATCTCGACTTCCCGGCCGGCGCGACGCGCGAGGAGATCGATGCGGTGCTCGCCGCCGCGAAGGCCAAGGGCAGGGTTTCCCTCATCTACCTCGAAAGCCCTGCCAACCCGACCAACCAGCTGGTCGATGTCGAGGCTGTCGCCGCCTCGCGCGACGCCGCTTTCTCCGGCGCAGAACGCCCGCCGATCGCCATCGACAACACGTTCCTCGGCCCGCTGTGGGCCAAGCCGCTCGCGCAGGGCGCAGACCTCACCATCTACAGCCTCACGAAATATGCCGGCGGGCACAGCGACCTCGTCGCGGGCGGCCTCGTCGGCTCCAACGGCCTGATCAACTCCGTCCGCATGATGCGCAACACCATCGGCACCATCTGCGACCCCAACACCGCCTGGATGCTGCTTAGGAGCCTCGAAACGCTCGAGCTGCGCATGACCCGCGCCGGCGACAATGCCGCCAAGGTCTGCGCCTTCCTGCGCGATCATCCCAAGGTGGAGAAGGTCGGCTATCTCGGCTTCCTCGAACCCGGCTCGCGTCAGGCCGACATCTACAACCGCCACTGCACCGGCGCCGGCTCAACCTTCTCGCTCTATCTCAAGGGCGGCGAGCGCGAAGCCTTCGCCTTCCTCGACGCCCTCCAGATCGCGCATCTGGCGGTTAGCCTCGGCGGCACCGAAACCCTTGCCAGTGCGCCGGCAGCAATGACGCACTTGTCGGTTCCGGACGAACGCAAGAAAGCGCTCGATATCACCGACAATCTGGTGCGGATTTCCATTGGGGTGGAGGATGCGGATGACCTCATCGCGGACTTCGCCAATGCGCTTGAGGCGGTTTGATTGAGTCGGGAGGAGCTGTAAGCCTAGCTCGACGTGGAGGTTCGCGTGAGCACGAAGAAGACCCGTATCATGTACATCGAGGACAAGTCCCAAGGGTTGCAGGGACCCGCGAGGATCGGCCGAGTGAGTTTCTCCAAAACCGGGAAATCACTGCATTACGGCGGCCGAACCTTTCAAAGCTTGGGAGGCCAAGGTTTCAAGGCGAACTATTTCGATGTTGAGAACGGAGACCAATTCTGGATCTCTGGTCCTCGCAAGGACGGTAAGGATCGGCGCTACGAAGGCAGCTCGAAGCCAATCGAAATCGATATCGATGTAAACGCAGAGTACTGGCGAGACATTCGCGGCAAGTAAGACCGAGCTAGCAATTTCCAAAGTGCGGGGGGTGCAGCTTTCAGTCCCAATCCTCAACAGCCCACCCTCGCTTCATCGCCATCTCCCGCAACTTCCCATGCGGATTCACAGCTACCGCCTCATCCGCCCATTCGAACACCGGCGCGTCTGACACATGGTCGGAATAGAAGCGGACATGACCGTGATTGCCGGTCAGCCCTTCCGCTTCGAGCCACAAGTCGAGCATTCGCTTCTTCGCCGGGCCGTAGCAATTTTCGCCCTCGATCCGCGCGACCAGTTTCTCGCCCAGGCCGATCGTGCTTCCGGTTGCCACCACATCGTCGAACCCGAGCCGCTCGGCGATCGCGGCCGCGTAGAGCCGGTAGGATGCCGTCGCCAGCACCAGCCGCCGCCCCTCGGCCTTGTCGCGCGCGATGGCCTTCAGTGCTCCCGGGCGGATGTTGCCGCGCAATGTCGCGTCGGCGAAGCTTTCGACGAGCGGCCGCAAGTCGGACGGGTGCACCAGATGCCCAAGCATCAGCGCATGGTTGATCTCTTTGAGCCGCCCGCGGTCGATCAGCTTCGCAGCATAAGCCAGCATCGAAACCGCTCCGAACGGCACCAGCGCCAGCCGCCACGGCTGCCGCCGCATCGCGCAGTGCAGCAGGAAGGGCGTGTAGGTTGCGTGCCGCGTCACCGTCCGGTCCATGTCGAAGATCGCAAGGTCGGTCATGCGTGTGCCTTAAGTGTCATTGCGAGCCCGAAGGGCGTAGCAATCCAGCGATAGTGGCGAGAAGATGGATTGCTTCGTCGCTGTGCTCCTCGCAATGACGGAAGGTACCTCATGCCTTTCCCGCGATGATGGCTTCGACCAGCTCATGGTCCTCGACCTTGTCGACGTCGATGGCGGCAAGCGGATTGCTCATCTCAACCATGCGGATGTCGATGCCGAGCTTGCGGCCGACTGCCGCCGCCGTCTGGTGCAAGGTGCGAAGCTTCAGCACCGCGCCGAGCAGCAGCGCAGGCCCAAGCGCGGCCAGTATGCGCCAGCCCTTCTTGCGGTCCTGCTCAACCGATCGCCAGCGTTCGATCGCAGGGAGCACTTTCGCCGAACCGAAGGCGAACAGGTTGGCGCCGCTGTAGCTCCCCCCTCTGAAACCGATCCAGGTCCGCTTCGCATCCGGGAAGCGGCGCATCAGCGGCTCCCGCTCGACGAGTCCGATGGCCAGGTCCGCGCCGGTCGCGGCCCGCGTGAACTCTGCAATCATCGCTTCATCGAGCAATGCATGATCGGCGGTCGTGACCAGCACAGGAAATTGCGCGGCACGATCGGAAATCAACTCCGCGATGCTGCTTGCAATGGTCTCACGCGAAGCGCGGAGCGACACGCGCGGATCGCCCGGCAGCACGGGCCGAAGATCGCGCGGTTCCTGCGTCAGCACGATCACCTCGCCGATGGCCGGACTCGCCAGCAGCGCGCGCAGCGGGCGAAGCAGCATTGGTTCGCCGGCTACCGGCAGCAGCGCCTTGTGGCCGACCATCATCGAGCGGGCGAGCGGATCGCCGCCCGGCCGCGATCCCGCCAGCAGCACCGCCGTCCATTTCATGCGCCGGAATCAAGCCACGACCGGATCGGCTGCCCGCGGTCGGTCCGCGCCGTCGCCTGCGCCAGCCGCACCGCGTGGAAGATCAGGCTGATCAGCGTCCACAAGGCCATCAGCTTCAGCCCGACGTCCGGCCGCGCGAACAGAAGCGCCGCGACCAAAATCACCATATTCGGGTTGCGCCTTGCCGTAATCAGCCGGAAGCGACTGTCGATCCGCTGCCACACATGGATGTGCATGCGGTTGAACCGCCGCATGAATATGCCTTCGATGATCCGCTGCGCCACATAGCCGCCGATAATCGCCCACAGCAGCATCATCGCGTAAACGGGCTCAATCGGCCGCCCATAGCCGCTTAGTCCATGCTCCCACGCCCACCACCAGAAGGGCGGGTGGATCAGGTCGATGCCATGATCGAATGCATTTCCCCACTTGGACGAGGCTCCGGTGCAGCGCGCAAGCTTTCCGTCGACCGTGTCCAGCACCATGAAGATGAATCCGGACAGCACGCCCGGCCAGTAATGACCGTTCCAGAACAGCCAGAAGGCAAGCACGCACAGCACCGCGCCGACCGCCGTCACCATATTGGGAGTCATCCCCGCCTGCGCCGCCCAGCGCGTCAGGTAAAAAGCCGGCTTGCGCCACAGATAGAGCGTCAGAACGTCCGTCACGCCCTTGTACGCGCCGTCATAAGCGGCGCGTTCGACGGGCTCGGGGTCGGCGGGGTCGAGTGGCAGGACGAAGGGACGCTCGCGCTTGCGGAGCTGCGCATTGGTGAACTCGGCGGTGCGCGCATCCATCGGCTCCAGCGCTGCGAGCGACCCGCCTTCGCCTTGCATCGCCGCCGCGACCGCTTCCGCATCCCCGCCGGCCTGCACGTGCGCAAGCACCGGCGCCCCGTCGAACGTCAGCAGCCTGCCCGGCATCTCGGCCATCGCCCGCAGCCATACCGGATCCCACGCATAGGCCATGTTGCCCAGCAGCACGGCCCGTCCCGGCAGCGCAACCTCGGCTGTCTCGAAACCCGCATTGCTCGCCAGCCGGATCGCCCGGTCGCGCGCGTCCATCCCGAACAGGCGGGTCGGGTTTTCGCCTACGGGCACGAAGATCGGGCCTTGTTCGTCTCTCATCGCACACGCGCATAAAGACGCGGCCGCGTGCAGGGAAGGCTCCACCGCGCCCACTTGCCGATCCCCCGCATTTCGCGCATCAACCCCGCGATGGCGGAAGTACGGCCCAGCGAAAGTTCTGACGGGGACGCCTACTGCGTCTCCGGAGCGCTGACGATCACGCGCGCCGCAAGCCTCGAGCGGGAACTCGCTGCCCGGCCCGACCCGCTGACCATCGACCTGGGCAAGGTCGAACGCATGGACACGGTCGGCGCCTGGCTGATCTATCGCGCTGTCCGTGACCGCGGTGCGAAGGTCGTCAATGCCAGCAAGGACGAGCACAGCCTGCTCGAGCAGGTGGCCGAATTCGACAAGCCGGCGCGGGTCCGGCCCGAAGAGCGGGGTGGATTCTACCGGGCCGTGAGCGAGCTCGGCGGCTGGGTCGCCGAGGCAGGGGTCACCCTCGTCGGGCTTCTCGGTTTCTTCGGCGCGACTCTGGTCGGCTTTGCGAACGTCATTCGCCACCCGAAGCGTTTCCGGATGAACGCCGTGGTCCAAAGGTTCGACGTCGTCGGCGTTCGCGCGCTTGGAATCATTGCCCTGATGAGCTTCCTGATCGGCGTGGTCGTCGGACAGCAGGGCGCGGTCCAGCTCCAGCAGTTCGGCGCCGAAGTGTACACGATCAACCTGATCGGCCGGATCACGGTGCGCGAGCTTGGAACTTTGATGACCGCAATCATGGTCGCGGGCCGGTCTGGCTCCGCCTTCGCCGCGCAGATCGGGACGATGAAGATCAGCGAGGAAATCGACGCGATGCGTACGATCGGCGTCTCGCCTGTCGAAGCACTCGTCCTTCCGCGGATGATGGCCAGCATCGTCATGATGCCGCTGCTCGCATTCTGGGCGATGATCATGTCGCTTCTCGGCGGCGGCGTGTTCGTGTGGCTGGTGCTCGGCATCCCCCCCGCCACCTACATCCAGCGGCTGCAGGAGGTGGTCCCGATGACCGACCTTTATGTCGGCATCATCAAGGCGCCGGTGTTCGGGTTCATCATCGGGCTTTCGGGTTGCTTCCAGGGCATGCTCGTGCAGGGCAATAGCGAGGAAGTGGGCGTCCGCACGACCACCGCCGTCGTCCAGTCGATCTTCCTGGTGATCGTTCTCGACGCGGTGTTCGCGGTCTTCTTCACCAAGATCGGCTGGGCATGAGCGGAGAACCGATCATCCGCATCCGCGGCCTCAAGAACAGCTTCGGCGACCAGATCATCCACGACGGCCTCGACCTCGAAGTCCGGCGCGGCGAGATCCTCGGCGTGGTCGGCGGTTCCGGCACCGGCAAGTCGGTGCTGATGCGATCCGTCATCGGCCTCCAGCTACCGGACGCAGGAGAGATCGAGGTGCTCGGCGAAAATATGGTCGACCGAAGCGAGGACGAGGCGAAGAATATCCGCCGGCGCTGGGGCATCTTGTTCCAGAACGGCGCGCTCTTCTCGACGCTGACCGTGGCCGAGAACGTCGAAGTGCCGATCCGCGAATATTTCCCGTTCATCCAGCCGCCGCTGCTCGACGAGATCGCCTCTTACAAGATCGCCATGAGCGGGCTGTCGGCCGACGCCGGACCGAAATATCCTTCCGAGCTGTCGGGCGGCATGCGCAAGCGCGCTGGCCTGGCGCGGGCGCTTGCGCTCGACCCCGAACTCCTCTTCCTCGACGAGCCGACAGCCGGTCTCGATCCGATCGGTGCCGCCGCCTTCGACGAACTGATCCGCTCGCTGCAGCAGCGGCTCGACCTGACCGTCTTTCTGATCACGCACGACCTCGATACGCTCCACGAAATCTGCGACCGCGTCGCCGTCATTGCCGACCAAAAGGTGATTGCGGTCGGAACGATTGCGGAATTGCTGGCTTTGGACCATCCTTGGATACAAGAATATTTTAACGGGCCGCGCGGGCGTGCGGCTACAGCAAGTCACGAGGAAGCGGTCACAGCCTGATGGAGACGCGATCCAATCATATGATGGTCGGCGGCGTGGTCCTCGCCCTGCTCGCCGGCATGCTGCTCTTCTTCGTCTGGCTGGCGGGGATGAACAATAATAATTCCAAGTGCTTCGACATCTATTTCCCGGCGGTCGGAGGCCTTGCCAAGGGATCGACCGTCAGCTTCTCCGGCGTTCCCGTTGGTCAGATCGAGAAGATCTCACTGCTTCCGAACCGCCCTGAATTCGTCTGGGTGCGCATTGGCGTAGATGGCGAAACGCCCGTGCTTCAAGGCACCACGGCGCAGATCAAAAGCGTCAGCCTCGCGGGCGCCAACGAGATCCAGCTCAACGGTGCGGTCAAGGGCGGCCGCCCGATCACTCAGGTTGGGCCGCAGGGCTGCCCGGTGATCCCGGCGAGCTCGGGCGGGCTCGGCGCCTTGCTCAACAGCGCACCAGAACTGCTTGACCGCATCCAGCGCCTGACCGAGCGGCTCACCGAATTGCTCAGCGACAAGAACCAGAACGCCATTTCCGACATCCTCGAAAATATCGATGGGACCACGCGGGCTCTTCGCGAGCGGGCTCCCGAGCTTGCGGACGCAATGCGTGACGCTCGTGTAGCCGCGCGCAACGCCGGCATCGCCGCGCAGAATGTCGCCAACCTCGCCAACAGCACCAACCGCCTGGTCAATGAGGAAGGCCGTCCCGCCGCACAGGACATGCGCCGCGCGATTGCGGGCGTCGAGCGCGCCACCAACAATCTGGACTCGATGATCGCGGAGGCGCGCCCGGGCGTTCAAAACCTGACCAAGTCGACCTTGCCCGAAGCCAACCGCCTGGTGCGCGATCTCCGCGAACTGTCCGAATCCTTGCGCGGCTTCTCCGACCGGTTGAGCCAGGGCGGCATTGGCGGCGCGCTCGGGCCGGAGAAACTGCCCGACTATAAACCAGGGAAAAAACGCTGATGAAGCTGTCGCGCGTCGCTCTTCCATTCGCCCTCGCCGCGGCGCTTGGCGGCTGCTCCCTGGGCGGGCTGCTCGGCGGCGGCAAGGTCCCGCCGACTCTGCTTCGGTTGAGCCCGGAGGCGGCGCCGGTCGCGATGCAGCGGTCGGCCAGCGCCGGCGAAGCGGTCACCGTCGCGGTGCCGATCGTCGCCAAGGAATTGCGCACGACCCGCGTTCCGGCCCAGGTCAGTCCCTATGACGTCCAATATCTGACCGGCATCCAGTGGGTCGATACGCCCGATCGCTTGTTCAAGGATCTGGTCGCCGAAACCATCCGTCGCCGCACCAGCCGTGTTGTGCTCGACCCGAAGCTGAGCGGAATGGATCCGGGCGTCATGGTCAACGGTCAGATCAACCGCTTCGGCTTCGATCAGGCAACCTCGTCGGTAATCGTCCAGTTCGACGGCGCCATGTCGACCGCTGGCGGCACCCGCGTCCAGACCCGCCGCTTCGAAGCCAGCGTACCGTCAACCGCCGATGCCGCAAGCGTCGGCCCGGCGCTAAACCGCGCGGCGAACCAGGTCGCGCTGGAAGTCGCGGGCTGGATCGGCGGCTGAGTGTTCCCCGGCGCAGGCCGGGGCCCTGGGCGGTGCGAAGTAGCGCTTGACGCGCTCCTGGATCCCGGCCTCCGCCGGGGAACATCATTGCAGCGACTTGCTCACCTGTTCGAACACGTCCTTCGACAATCCCGGCGTCGCCACAATCCTCTCAAGCTCCTGCCGCATCAGATCCGCCCGCTTCGGCTCGAACCGCTTCCAGCGGCCGAGCGTTGGTACCTGCCGCGCGGCGACTTGCGGGTTGAGCTTGTCGGCGGCGAGGATCATGTCGGCCATGAAGCGATAACCGGCGCCCGATGCGTCATGGAACGCCCACTGGTTGGCCCCGAACGCGCCCACGACCGCACGGAGGCGGTTGGGGTTGGCGATGGTGAAGTCGGGATGCTGCGTCAGCGCCCGCACCGCCTCGACCGTGTCCGGCCGCTGCGCCAGTGCCTGCAGCGTGAACCATTTGTCGAGCACCAGCGCATCGTCCCGGAATCGATCGTAGAACGCGGCAAGCGCTTCTTCGCGTTCCGGCGCATCGAGCGACGTAAGCACTGCAAGCGCCGCCTGCCGGTCGGTCATATTGTCCGCGCCGTCAAACTGGGCCTTGGCAAGGCGGGCGCCCTCGGCGGGGTCGCCGGCCGCGATCAGTCCAAGCGCAACGCTGCGTAGCCGGCGCACGCCTTTGGCGTCGGGGGACAGGTCATGGCCGGGCGCCGACCGGCACTGCGCTTCGCCAAGTTGCTGTGTCAGCGCAGTTCCAATCGCCGCGCGTAGCCTGTCGCGCGCGCTGTGGATGGCGTCGGGATCCACAACCGGCATGCGGTCGCCGATGATCGCTTCTGTTGGCATCACGATCGCCTCGCCCTTGAAGGCGGGGTCGAGCGCGTTCGATGTCAGCGTATTGCGCATCGCCCGGATGATGGGTTCGGGATCCGCCGGCTCGCCGCGCGTGGAGGCGATCAGCACGTCCAGCATCATCTGCTGCATCGCCTCGAACCGCGCGAAGGGGTCGGTGTCGCTTGCCGCCAGCCGCTCCAGCTCGCCCTGCCGCCGCTCGGCCTCGACAATGATCGGCGCGGAGAAGCCCCGGTTGATCGACAGCAGCGCGGGTTCGCGCACGTTTTCGAACGTGACACTGTCCTGCGCGGAATCGAGGAGGATCAGGCGCTCGCCCGCAATCTCGCTTCCGCTCTCCTCACCGATCAGGGCAGCCCTCAGCGGAATCGGCATCGGGCGCTTGTCGGACTGGCCCGGCGTCGGCGGGATGACCTGTTCGAGCCGCAGGGTCGCTGTCGCCGCACCCGGATCTTGTTCAAGCCGAGCTTTCACCACCGGCGTGCCGGCTTGCGAATACCAGATCTTGAACGCGGACAGGTCGACCCCGCTGCCCTCCTCCAGCGCCTTGACGAAATCGTCGCAGGTCGCCGCCTCGCCGTCGTGGCGGTCGAAGTAGAGATCCGCGCCGGCGCGAAACTTCTCCGCCCCGAGCACCGTGTGCAGCATTCGGATCAGCTCGGCGCCCTTGTTGTAGATCGTCGCCGTGTAGAAGTTCGAAATCTCGATATAGCTGTCGGGCCGCACCGGGTGGGCGAGCGGGCCCTGGTCTTCCGGAAACTGCGCCGCGCGCAGCATCCGCACATCCTCGATCCGCTTGACTGCCGCGCTTCCCATGTCCGCCGAGAAGCTCTGGTCGCGGAAGACGGTGAAGCCTTCCTTCAGGCTCAGCTGGAACCAGTCGCGGCAGGTCACGCGATTGCCCGACCAATTATGGAAATATTCGTGCGCGACGACCGCCGCGATATTGTCGAAATCCTGGTCGGTCGCCGTTTCCTGATCGGCAAGGATGTAGCGTGTGTTGAAGACGTTAAGCCCCTTGTTCTCCATCGCGCCCATGTTGAAGTCGCTGACCGCGACGATGTTGAACAGGTCGAGGTCGTACTCGCGGCCGTAGACGCGTTCGTCCCACGCCATCGAATCCTTCAGCGCCTGCATCGCATGGCCGGTCTTGGGCAGATCGGTTTCGCGCACCCAGATGTTAAGCTCGACCGTGCGGCCGCTCATGGTCATGAAGCTGTCGCTGTTGGCCTTGAGGTCGCCGGCCACCAGCGCGAACAGATAACAGGGCTTGGGGAACGGATCCTCCCACTCGGCCCAGTGGCGGCCGTCAGCGCTCTCGCCGGCCGCTACCCGGTTCCCGTTGGACAGAAGCACGGGATAGAGCGCGGCATCGCCTTCCATTCGCACCTTGAAGCGCGAAAGCACGTCCGGCCGGTCCGGGAAGAAGGTTATGCGCCGGAACCCTTCGGCCTCGCACTGCGAGCACAGCATTCCGTTCGAGGCATAAAGGCCCATCAGTTTGGTGTTCGCCGCGGGATTGACCTCCGTCTCGATCGCAACCTCATGACGGTCGCCGTCCAGGACGATCAGCAGGTCGCCGCCCTGCATCGTCCAGTCGCCGGATTGAACCCCGTCGATCCAGACTGCGAGCGGCTGAAGCTCGTCGCCGTTCAGACGCAGCGGAGCATCGGGCGAACCGGCCGGATTGCGTTCGACAACAAGCCTCGCCTGTACCTTCGTCTTGTCGTTGCCGAGCGCGAAGTTCAGCGCGATGTCCGGCACCAGCCAGTCGGGCGGCCGGTAATCCTGGCGGCGGGTTTCCTGGTGCGCTGGGGCGGCGGGTTCCTGGGGAACGGTTCGAGCATCGGCCATTGCCGCGACTTAGGTGGCCGCAGCCGCACTCACAAGGCGGCGGAGCCGGTGCGTCCGCCGAGCGTTACGGCTGTTCAGACAAGGAGAACGGCATGAGCAATCTCGAAAATATCCGCGAGCACATGGAAGTGGTCGGCGCCGATGGAGTTCACCTCGGCACGGTCGATCATGTCGATGGCGGGCGCATCAAGCTCGTCCGGGCCGACAGTGGAGTCGCCCACCAGGACCATCACCACTACGTGCCCGGCGGACTGGTTGCCGAGGTCGAAGGCGACCGCGTCCGCCTCAGCGCCAACGCCGATGTGGTCGCTGCCCTCTTCGAGGAAGAAAAAAGCGGCGAAGCGCTCGGCTAGGCTCTCGACTATTCCAGGGTGGTGGTGGTCTTGATGGCCTCCACCATCCCCGGCAGCCAGTTCGACCCGTCGCGCAGACGGAACGTATTGCTGTAGCCCCAGGCGCAGGTCTGCACGCCGATGGAGGCATAGGCTGACGTCATGGTCTGATAATATTTGACGCGTTCGCTCAACGGCACCGCCGGATCATCGTTCGCACCATATTCGCCGACGAACGGAACTCGGCCGGTGCTCGTCATATAGTTCTTCACCGCCTGTAGATTCTTGTCGAGCTCGGCATAATCGGCATCGCTCCCGAACGTGCGTCCAAGCGGCGGCGTCGGAGTGATCCAGGTCGCGCCCTGATGGGTGAAGTTGAACGGATCGTAGGTGTGGATGGTTGGCACGATATAGGGATCGTTCGGCAGCTGCAGCGTGGCCAATGAGCCCACCCCGCTCCAGTTCTGCCCCCCGATGATCACCGGCCGCGTGGGATTGGTTGCGCGCACATTGGCAAGCGCGGGGGTGAGTAACGCCAGCAGGTTACTGTCGTTGAGCTTGCCGTTGGGCTCGTTGATCAGCTCGAACCACACGTTCTTGCCCTCGCCCTTAAATTCGGCGGCAATCTGCTTCCACAGCTCCGCGAAACGAACGGCGTGCGCATTCGGGTCGTCGAACAGCTCGAGATAATGATGCATGTTGAGGATGACGCCCAGGTTCTGTGCGTCCGCAAGCGCGACGACATGCTTGACCCGGGCCATGAAGGTCGGATCGATCGTGTATGGCGGCGCCGTCAGCGCATGCGCGGACCAGCGCACGGGGATTCGCACCGAATTGAACCCGGCCGCCTTGATGATTGCGAAATCGTCCTCCGCGATTGCGCGGCCCCATTCGCCCTCGTTTGGCGCCTCCAGCATGTTTCCCATGTTGACGCACTTGCCGATCGGCAGGTGCGGACCGGTCGTCGGCTTGGCCGCCGCGGCGGGCGTGTAGGTCGAGAACACCTATCTTTCCATCTTCGCAGTGCTGGGTGGGTTGGGCCTGC